>JBEBHO010000261.1:0-11703 GCA_040081095.1 Nitrospira sp. | reverse complement strand
TGCCAGGGTGGTGCAGAGTTTAGACCGGCGGCTGGAAATAGGGAATCTGACTTGACAGGTCATGTAGTCGCAATGTAATTACACCGTATTAGGTCATGTATTATGAGGGGGTCTTGATGAAGGCACGTGTCGTTCGAATCGGGAATTCAAAAGGAATCCGGATTCCAAAATCCATCATCGAACAGTGCCACCTGCACGGAGCGGTCGATCTGGAAATCCAGCAAGGGCAGTTGGTCATTCGTTCAGCGGCGAAGCCGCGGGCCGGGTGGGACCAGGCGTTTGAGGAGATGCATCGGCAGGGTGACGACCAACTGGTCGATCAAGAATCCACCTCGGCCTCCACGTGGGATCGGAAAGAGTGGACATGGTAGTCTTCCGATTCGAGGTCTTCCTCGTGAGGCTTGATCCCACCGAAGGCCGTGAAATCCGTAAGACTCGTCCCTGTCTTGTGATCTCGCCGGACGAAATGAATCAACACATCGATACTGTCATTGTGGCCCCCATGACCACGAAGGGACGTCCGTATCCCACCCGTGTGCCGGTTCGATTCAAGGGCAAGTCGGGCCAGATTGTTCTGGATCAACTCAGGACCGTCGATAAGAGCCGGCTGGTCAAACGCGTGGGCAAAATTGGTGAACCGACCAGAGGGCTCGTGCTCGCTCTGCTCGGCGAGATCTTCGCGCCGTAGTTCCGCGGTTTTGTCTCGCGCATGTGCCACCGTTCAGTCTGACACTACGATTTCCTTTGATGGCATCGCAGGCATGCCACGCGTGATCTTCTTGATGCAAATCAGCGGTGGGAATGGTACACAATCACATGCGTTGGAAACTCATACTCGGAGCGATAGTTTTACCGCTGGCCATGGGTGCGTGCGTGCTGGCCGCGTCGTCGGCGCA
Source organism: Nitrospira sp. (assembly GCA_040081095.1). Taxonomy (GTDB): domain Bacteria; phylum Nitrospirota; class Nitrospiria; order Nitrospirales; family Nitrospiraceae; genus Nitrospira_D. The sequence goes on along the minus strand of JBEBHO010000261.1, from coordinate 10,807 downwards.
GGGTGTTGGCGCGCCTCAGCTTCCCAGACCCGATCACGTTGTGATCGTGATCGAAGAGAATCACTCCTACAGCCAGATCATCGATTCGCCTCATGCGCCGTACATCAATGAATTGGCCGCCAAGGGCGCGCTGTTCACACAGTCCTTCGGCATCACCCATCCGAGCCAGCCGAACTATCTCGCGTTGTTTTCAGGATCGACGCAGGGCGTCACCGATAATTCCTGCCCGCATACGTTTACGACACCGAATCTTGGCCATGCGTTGCTCGCCGCGGGGCTGACCTTCGCCGGTTATTCGGAAGACCTGCCATCAGTTGGCTTCGTGACCTGCAAAGACGGGAGCTATGCCCGCAAACATAATCCCTGGGTGAATTGGCAGGACAGCGCGACTAATGGTCTCTCGGCAGAGATCAATGTGCCTCTGACGAGCTTCCCTGCCGATCTCGCCACGCTCCCCACGGTGAGCATCGTTGTGCCGAACCAGGTGAACGACATGCACCACGGCAAAGATCCAGAGGCGATTCAAACGGGCGATCGCTGGCTTCGGGACCACCTGGAGGCCTATGTCCAGTGGGTAGAGCAGCACAACAGTCTCCTGATCGTGACGTGGGATGAAGATAATGATAATGCGAAGGAGAATAACCGGATCGTGACGTTCTTTGTCGGCCCCATGGTGAAACCTGGCCGCTACGACCAGCGGATCACCCACTACAACGTCCTGCGGACAATCGAAGACTTCTACGGACTGCCCCACTCCGGTGCCAGCGCCGATGCCGCACCGATCACCCAGATCTGGAAAGTTCTGACCAACCCGTAACAGAGCTGAAGCGGTACTTCTGAAATCCGCCCTCTCAAGCGTCAGGGAATAATCCGTATCATTCAGTGGATATCTGATCAAGCCGCAACTCGTTATGAGCGCGCATCGTTGACGTATGTACATCATGTATGTACACTGTGCCTGTGCGATTCGAATGGGACGAAGCGAAACGGCAGGCGAATCTTGTCAAGCACGGCATCGATTTTCTGGATGTCCCGGACATGTTTCGCAGTCTCATGCTCGTCGGGACCGACGAGAGAAAGGACTACGGAGAATCCAGGCAGATCGGATTCGGATTCATTCGCGGGCGGCTCATGGCCGTTGCGTTTACAGAACGGAAGCCTGGTCTGATTCGGATTATCTCAGCGCGAAAGGCGAACAAACGTGAAGAAAAGCACTACCAAGAAGCGGTCGCGGACGAACTGGGCAAGAATTGATGCGCTCAAAGACAAGGCCATCGATACCTCCGATATCCCGGAGCAAGGGAAGGCCTTCTTCAAGCGCGCGATACTCAGACTGCCTGAGCCGAAGACGGCGGTCACCATCCGGCTCGATCAGCAAGTGTTGAAGTGGTTCAAAGCAAAAGGCCCTGGCTATCAGACGCGCATCAATGCCCTCCTCAGAGCCTATATGGAAGCGCACAAGTCCTGAGACGGATTGGCAAGGCTAAGAAATACTCCCGACCCATTTTCTGGTCGGCTCAACCGCTTCAATGGTACTAGGCAGTATATTTTTTTATTCTAAGGCGCATTTTGTACTGACTAGTCTCGTGCAGAGAAGGGTTCGAGGGGCAGTAGGTGCATCTGGCCTATTCCCACTGTGTAGCTTTCAGGCCTAAGGAAATCATGGGGTGTGGGATAGATGATCTGGACATCGTCTAGGAACGATCGCAAGAGCCCTACGGCCACGGCCTGCATCTTACTCCCTGTAGGGGAAATAAGGAGACGCTCATAAAGTCCATGGTCTTCGTAAATCTTTAAAAGACATGCCAGGGTTTCCTGATAGTTTAGTGTGCTGGCTGGGCATCTCGCTGCATTTGGAATGTCATCAAGCCGATTGACTTCCGCGATGATTTTTTTTCTCCACTGGTTATTGGGACTTGGTGGGTTGCCTTCTATAAGGCTCAACCGCGAGGGCTGAAGTTCCGCTCGGAGAGCGGTTAGTTGATGGGCGTCAAGAGAGGGAAACGCGATTAGTCTTGTCTGCACTCCTGCTGGTGCATAAGAGGATAATTCAGGGACTAGTGTAATCTCATACACACCAGAAGAAAGAAAGAAGATGGAGAAGGATGGATCTGCCTCCAACTTGGAAATTTTCAGCGCCGCTTCCTCTTCATTCGGTGGGTAGCTCTGCGCCTCTGAGTAAGCGATAAAGCACTTATCAAGCCGGTCAGGATGCTTTCTCAGCGCAACCAAAGTTTGGACAATTAGAAGTCTAGACATGCCCGAAATGTCTATGAAAATACGCGCGCCAGAATTCCGGATCTGTTCTGTAAGAATGGTGCCAAACCCTGTAGGCTCTTGCCGATTGTAAGTTAGTTCTGAAACCCTAATTCCTGCATTATGGCAGAGTGATCGAATGGTCTCTGATTTATTCCCTGCGTTAAATGGTTCATAGTTGATAAGTAGTACATTAAAAGAAATTCCTTCTGACGCGGCAGCTTCCAGGATCGCCACAGAGCGATCTTCAAATCCACCACAGACTACAAGCCAGTCATTGGGCAACAGCTTGATTCGACCGAGTAGCTGAAGCTCTGGTTTGTGCAGGTTGCGCAGTATCTCGTCAGGAGTCAAAATTGCCTTATTCATTGCGTTGGCGGGTCCAGTCCTAGCGAAAGCTGGTTTTCCTGGTTATCTAATCTGTTCGCGTCCTCCAGGCTCTTTAATCGCAGTTTCTGCTCGAACGCCTTCGGATCAAGGAGAAAGGTCTCGAAGTCCGCAGGTTCCAGCTCAATGGAATCTCGCATGCTGAATGTTAGATTGAAATGCGGAATTAAGAAACGTCGTAAGTAAAGGCGCGGCACCACGTTTCCACGCCGGCTTTTGCCACGGAAATCCTCAATGAAGACAGAATAGCGCAGTAGTTCCTCATAATGTTCTTGAGCTTTAAGTGATAGAGTGAATGGCTCATATGGTTCTATCCGACTTGCCTGTTTTGGCGGAGAGCCTTGTTCATTTTTTGAGTCGCAGTATTTGAGATGGGAGTTTGCTACGTTACCAAAAGCTTCGACAATGGAAACTAGTTGTGGCCCACACTTGGGAATGCTGCGCAAGTTCTTCAGGAATCCGCCAGCGCCCTCCCGTATTGCTTGATTCTGATACTCGATCGGTACGATAGTCTTCTTCCCGTCCTTTGCCAGCGGTTCTAACTCACCACACATTTTCACCATATCCCGCACAAGACCGATGACATAGTGAATATCTCCGCTGCATAGATTGCAGAGTGTTTCCTTTCCCCAGAGTTTTGGTTTCTTTCCATCACGAATCTGGCGGGCAACTTCATTGTTGTTGTAGTCGAGATTGCTGCCTACCAAGTCACCCAGTTCCTCAGCAGTAAACCTCGTCTTACTCTCAGCGAGACGTCGGCGAAACACATCTTCAAGAAAACTAAGTTTCAGTCCTAAATCAGCGTGAAGAAAAGCCAGGCCTAAGTTGTGGAGAGCGAACTCTCGATTTTCTACGTATATCTTGTGGTCGATGTCGTATTTTGCGAACGAGACGGGGCTTTCTGTTGATAGCTTAAAGAAGCATACCGAGGCACGCTGCATGAAGACGCGATTCAGATTAGCCTGCAAATCCTTGGTAACTTTTGGTGATGAGTAGTCGTCAATGAAGAAATAAACAGGCCGGCTCCGGACAAAGGAAAGGTTATTGCTCAACATCTCGCAGACCTTGGGCAATACATCGGGGCCAAAGCACCTTCCGAGTACACGTTTCTGGTCGTTTGCGAACCGGTGCCGATCTGCTGCCTTTAAACGCTCTTTATTGAGAGCCGACAGTATTGCCTTAAATGTTGCTTGCTCAGGTGACGGAGGTGGGGGCATCCCCAACACATTCCACAGCTGTTCTGCTGTTTTTGACTCTGAACGAGCAAATTCTTCAGGGAAATAGCTGCGGGCCCATGCCTCCAGCGAGTCTAGAAGTTTGGCAAGGAGAGTTGCGGTAACAAAGTGGATAGGGATGTCCAATGCTTGTTCTCGAGTTGGAACCACATAGCGAGGAAAGGCGAAGTAGAGGTCGTCGCATCGATAGTAAACGCCGAAATAGCGTGTTTGCTCAGGAGATGCCTCCCCAATGTGCATCTTCTGATCGAGGCTCTTGCTCCTAAATACGGTGGTTTTCCCGCAGCCGCGTGGGCCGGTAACTACAATATTGTTTTGGCCTTCAATTTCAGATAGTCCAAGAAACCTATCTGAGTACAAGGCATGTAGGAGCGCAGGTGCTTCACCAATTTGCTCGCAGCTGAGAAAGTCAAATGGCGTGAGCAGGCGATCGGTTTCCTGGATAGCAGACCGTGAGAATTCGGCGTCGAGTCTACTTAAGCGTTCATATAGCTTCGCGGGCCGTCTTGCGAGAGAGTCTATCGTTATATCTGTCTCCATTAGATGGCGGTCGACAAAGTCATTACGAAGCACTTTGAAGATGAATTTATCTTTCTGACTTTGCTCTGCATAATTCACATTCGCTAGAAGCTGTCGCAGTAAGACTGCGAGTTGCTGGTAATCATCTTTCAAATGGTGATCACTCGTCGCTTCCGCAACTCCAAAATCTGTTACGCGGAACGTATGAGTAGGCCCTATTAATTCGAAGGGAGGCCGCTCTGCGACCAAAATATTTCCAGCATGTAAGTCGCCGTGCGTAACATGCTTGTCTTCCATCTCATTGAGCAGATTTAGCATCGTTGCTAGCCAATTAACTATGAAGGCTATCGAGATGGCATCAGGATGCTTCGAGGAAAACTCTCGTAGGTCTATCCCTTCAACAAAATCAGAAATGAGAACCACACAATTAATTCCAGCTTCGTCATCTTTCCATTCTTGGATACCCATGAATTTGACGACCGCTGAATTCACAAGGACATCGGCCTTAAGTACTTCATCCCGCCAAAGCTCATTTTTGTTTTGGCCGTACAGTAAATTTGAATGAGGGATAATCTTGCATGCCAGGTCACGCCTGAGAGTGCTTGAATGCCCCCGAAACAGGTGAGCATTGCATCCGCTAGCTCTGTACTCGACAAGCGTCACGTCAGAACGCCCTGGGATTGGTTTTCCGATAAAGAAATCTTTGTTAGGGAGATGTGTCCGCATCTTAGCTTTGCTGGAAGACCAAGAAATGCTCGGTCTTTATTCCTCGGCACTCGCGGCGAGTGCGGCGCACATCTGGAATATTGTCCGTAATGATTGCGCTTAGTTTGAGCGATGGGGCATGTTGTTTTACTATCGCGATCACTACGTCTGAAGGATGCGCGCTGAAGCTGCGATGCACTTCCTCGCCTACGACAAAGACGCAGTAACCTCTAGGTGTGAGTCTCTTCTCAAGTTTTGCTGCCAAGCTTGTAATCCCAGCTTCGAAGGCTTTTCGACGCTTTGCAATATCAGTGTCTGCTGGTTTCGCCAAGTCGGGATTAATGAACCAGAGTCGAAGGCGATTGTCGCGGCCATAATCAAGAGCATTCATATAGGGAGGGCTTGTTATGAGAGCATCAAATCGGGTGGGTAGATCGAGATGTTCAATTGCGCTTTGCCGAAATGCCATACCTGCTTGGGAAGGCGGGCAGAAACGCTTATAGCTGCGACGCACCTTTGCGAGGAGGCGAGTTCCTAACTCGCGGTATGTGTACATTTCAGGGTATTGCTGACGAGGATATTTTTTATCGCGAAGGTAGGGGACAAGATGACTGCTTGGATAAGAAAGGAAGCCTGGACGTTGATGATGAAGTATCCCAAGAAAGCATGCCATCAAGAACTCGTTGCCGGGTTGCCGAGCTATATTTGAAAAACGCAATGCATCGTGTAGCGTTCTAGGGTGAAAGAATTGTCGTATCCAACGAGGAATTGAGCGCAGATCCGGCTTCGGTAAGGCCGCTGCCTCCATTAACGCTTCCTCAGCGTTGCGCATTGCGATTTCCAAAGACTTTGGCGGTGAAAGCTTTGCTTTTGAGAGCACATACGCATAGGGGCTTATGTCCGCAGCAAATGCGCGGCGACCACGTATTGCTGCCTCCAGTGGGATTGTCCCCGCACCGGCGAAGGGGTCGACGATCAGATCTCCAGGCTTCGAGTATCTTTCTATTAAGTCACCTGCGATCTTGCTTTTTATTTTGCCGATGTAGGGAGCAAGCTGGTGAAGGGTACATTCCTCGTGCGCACAGGGATCTTTCCACCACTTCGGTGCAGATTGAATTGGCACTTTCGTGCATGAGCGTGGGGTTAAAGAGGTAAGCATAGATGGTGAAGGATAGCGGAAATCATCAAAAGCTGCCATGTGGAAATTAGGCTGGCTTTGTGTTGCCTGGGATACCTCGCAATCTATTTTCGCATTATATTCAGGGGGGCTTTCTGAGGTTGCGTCTCCCTTCCTCTTCTCTACCCCAAGGAGTGGTCAGATAGTCCTTTTACTGCGCGCATTGAGGGACTATCGTTTCATCGTGGGGCCTCAGCGAGTACAAAGTACTGTTTGTCCGCTCCCTGTCTGGTGACTCTCGAGGCTAGGCGATCCGTAGGCTGTTCAACAAGGCCGTCCAGCAAGGCCGCAGCGAGAGAAGGGTCGAGGTGTACCCTCGGGGTACGTTGATGGTCTGAACCATGCGAGGACACCGCTGGTGGTCTTTATCAACAGACTGCCTATTTCTGGACGAATTCCAGAAAGTACTGTTTCGGCAGGAAGCTGTGCTCGCGGACGAGCTGGTATCCGGCTGCGGTCATTTCGGCAATGACGGTGTCTCGTGAGACGAGATGGTGTTTGGGGAAGCCGAGGTCGCCGGAGCGTTCGTCTGGGTAGAAGTCTACAATCGCGATGCGCGCGCCTGGCTTGAGGGATGATTTGAGATTGCTGAAATATTTGGATCGTTCCTCAAGGTGATGGATGGTGTTGCAGACGAAGAGAAGATCGATTGATTCATACGGCAGTTTGGGATTGTCCGGCCTGGCGAGAATGAATTCCGCTGTGTAGCTGATGTGCATGTGGATGACGCTCTCTTTGGCATAGGCGAGCATCTCCGGTTCGACGTCCACGGCGTAGACCATCCCGGTCTCGGTCACGGCTTCGACGAAGCGGCGGGTGAAGTAGCCAGACCCTGAGCCGAGATCGGCGATTGCCATGCCCGGCTTCAGCTTGAGCGCGTCGATCACCTCGGACGGTTTCTGATAGCGATCCCGCTCTGTACTATCGAGATGCTCCAGATATTGCTTGATGTCGTCCGGACGCCGATGCTGGTGCTGCTCTTCCGCGAGCGCAGGACCCGCGAGGAACGCGCACAAGACCGCGAGCAGGATTGTCGTTTTCATGGATCGGGCCTCCTTGGCGGCAGCATCGGCCGATATCAACGTGTCTTCGGGATCAGCCAGGCAGTGGAGGACGGCGCACGCGAATCTTCCGGTCTGTCACCACGACAAAGCACCGGCCCACCCTTGAGCCTCGTCCATGCCAAACACAGTCTGGATTCGGTGCGCGAGCGCACGCCGGCTTGGATCGCGCAGGCGCAGCAGCATCAGCCCGTGATGGCTCCCGGGTGTATAGCGGCGGATGTCGGAGAAGTCGAGATCCTGCGTGATCAAAAACCGGCCCGATTGTTGGGCTGCGTGCCATACGGTTGCATCGTCGAGGCCGGTCAGTCCTTCTTGGGGCACGGTGTCTACATTGTGCCCAAGATTGCCAAGAAAGCGGGTCAGGCGGGCGGGAAGATTTTCGTCCAGCTTGATGTTCACGAAATGACGGGCACGCTCTGAAGTGGAAGGTCTTCCTCTGCCGAGGCTGCTGCGAACGCGACGACGGCCCGGATGTCTTCTTCCTTCAATGTTGGGAAATCCTGGAGCAGTTCCTGGGTGCTGTCTCCCTCGGCCAAGCTCGCCAGAATGGTGCGAACTGTGACCCGTGTGCCTTTCACTACCGGCTCACCGCCGCATACCTGAGGGTCACGCACGATGTACTGTTGGTAGTTCATGATGTCCTCCCATCCGGCTGCTAAAGAGAAGTATAGCCAAGATGCCGGCTGATGTCATTGGGGCCTGGCCCCCTAGACGCTGGGGCTGTGGCTATCTCGCCGGTTTCGGTGGCAACCGCTCGCTCAGCACCGGAAACTTGGCTTCGGCCAGGCCGAAGTTGCCGCTGGAGGGATCGGCCGCGACGACGCGGAGGGTGATGCCGTCCGGCGCGTCTTGGAGGCGCGGGACGAAGAAGGGCGCTTCGAAGCTGGCTTTCTCGCCGCTGTAGAACATTTGCAACCGCTCCATCACCTTTGTGCCAATGAGCAGCTCGCCGTAAATGTGGACCTTGCGCGAGTCCCAATCGCTGTGCGGACGGACCAGGGCTCCTGACAGGGTGCGGATCGAGGCTCGGAGCATGACGTCGTCTTTGGCGATCAGGCCTGCGCCGCCGGATTTCGGATGTTCGATTTGCATGATATAGCCGTAGAGCGTCAACACGATGCCGTCGCTGGTCAGGTCATGTCCGGGAATCAGCCAGGCGCGCGTGGAGACGCGTTGCGTCGCGCTTGGAAATGCCAACGGTCCTTCGGCGGAGATCTCGACGAGTGTCGGAGTGACCAGGTCGAGCGTCGTCGTGAAGACGGCGGCAGGGCGGCTGCTATAGTGAGCCTCTTCCATCAGGCGCGGGGTGCGCATGATCTGATTCTGATCGCCGGCATCGCCCTGTTGAATACCGATGGCGAGGATCTGGCCGCTGGCCACGTCGGTGATAGTGACGCGCGCGCCGCCGACCTCTTTGCCCAGCACCATGGAGCCGTGGGCGACGACGCGCACGAGGATGGTCGTGGGTTTCGGGTCGTTCAGGTGCAGGTCGGGCGGCGCGTCTTCTGTCGCGGGGAGAGCGAGGCAGGGCAGGGGCATCAGGAGGAGCGAGAGGAGGAGAAGGCGAAGCCTGATACCCGCTCGGTTCATTTTACCTTGGTGCCTGGTTCCACTTCTTCGAGGATCGTCGCGAGGCCGCGCACTTCGCTGTCGCCGGCGGCCAGGACCATGCCCTGCGATTCGATGCCCATGAGCTTCGCCGGTTTCAGATTGGCGACGATGACGATCATCTTGCCGACGAGCGCTTCCGGCTCATATTTCTTGCCGATGCCCGCCACGATCTGCCGTTGCTCCGTGCCGAGCGAGACCTGCAGCTTCAGCAACTTCTCTGACTTCGGCACACGCTCCGCGCTGATGACCTTCGCGGTTTTGAGCTGAATTTTGAAGAATTCGTCGATGGTGATTTGCGCCGGTTCAGCCGGTGCGGGGGCTGCTGCCGGAGTTGCCTGGGCTGCCGCTGTTGCGGCCGGGATTATTGCTGCGGCAGGAACCGGTTGTGGGGTTGCTGTGGTGTCGCTCACTGGTTTGGCTCCTTTTTTCGATGAATCTTTCTGTGTCTTGGCTGTGTCTTTCGGCGCTGCCGTCGGGGCAGCTGCGGCGATTTCAATACGAGGGAACAGCGGGGATCCTTTGGCGATCGCAAGATCGGCCACGGGGCTGTCCCACTCATAGGCGGAGGTTGGGATGGCTTTGGAAAAGTCGAAGTGGTAGCCGAGTTGCCGGGCCAGCTGTTCCGTCGTCTGCGGCATGAAGGGATGGAGCGAGATTGCCAGCAGACGTAAGGCGCGGGCGGAGTGATTGAGGACGGTCTTCAACTTCGGCGCGTCGTCCGGATTCTTGGCCAGCTTCCAGGGCGCGGCTTTGTCGATGTATTCGTCGCAGAGGCCGACCAGTTCGCCGATCGTTTGCAGATTGTCACGGAAGGTCAGCGCGTTGAAGCCTCGTTCCAACGTGGCCGGCAGTTGCGTGGCTGCCTGGGCGATCTTCTCTTCGAGCTCCGGGAGTGCGGGTGGGCCGCTGGCCGGAATCTTTCCGTCGGTGAAACGCTCGATCATCGTGAGGGTGCGGCTGAGCAGATTGCCGATGCCGTTGGCCAGGTCGCTGTTGATGCTGGTGACCATGGCGGTCTGCGAGAAGTCTCCATCCTGTCCGAAGGGCACTTCGCGCAAGAGGAAGTAGCGAAAGGCGTCGATGCCGTAGGTCTCGACCATCTTGTTGGGATCGACGACGTTGCCGCGGCTCTTCGACATCTTCTCGCCATCGACCGTCCACCAGCCATGCGCAAAGATCGTCTCGGGCAGCGGCAGGTTCAGCGCCATCAACATCGTGGACCAATAGACGGCGTGGGTCGTGAGGATGTCTTTCCCGACGAGATGGACGGAGGCTGGCCAGTAGCGATCGCGTGACGGAGTCGGACAGAGATACTCGAGCGCGGACACATAATTCACCAGCGCGTCGAACCAGACGTAGGTGACGTACTCCTGATCGAAGGGCAGTTCGATGCCCCATGACAGGCGCGACTTGGGTCTGGAGATCGAGAGGTCGCCGAGCTTCTGTGTGGTCAGGAACCCCAGGACTTCGTTGCGGCGGGACTCGGGCCGGATGAAGTGCGGGTGTTGCTTGATGTGGTCGATGAGCTGTTCCTGGTACTGTCCCATCTTGAAGAAATAGTTGTGCTCGCTGAGCTGTTCGATGGGGCGTTTGCAGTCGGGGCAGATGCCTCCCATGACGTCTTTTTCGGTCCAGAACCGCTCGTCGAATGTGCAGTACCAACCTGTGTATGAATCTTTATAAATCAGCTGTTTATAGTAGAGCTCTTGAAGGAAGCGTTGAACGATTTTCTTGTGCGGCGCATCGGTGGTGCGGATGAAGGCATCGTTCGAAATGTTCAACCGTTTCCAGAGGTCTTGAAACTGCGGCGCGAGCTTGTCGCAATGGGCCTGCGGATCGATCCCGGCCTTGGC
>JBEBHO010000173.1:0-3135 GCA_040081095.1 Nitrospira sp. | reverse complement strand
TCCAGCCGAGGCAGGCGTCGGTGATGGAGACCCCGTGGGCGAGGGAGATGCCTTCTTTCCAGGTTTGTTTGCCCGGGTTCAGATTGCTTTCGATCATCAGGCCCATGATGGATTGGCGGCCTTCATGGAATTGCTTGATCACATCTCGGGCGACGAAGCCTTGGCGCTTATGATCTTTGCTGGAGTTGTCATGGGAACAATCGATCATGACCGGGCGGGCGATGCCTTCCCCTGCCACAGCCGCTTCGGCTTTGGCCACATGTTCGGCGTCGTAATTGGTTTTTCCGCCACCGCCGCGGAGGACGATGTGCCGGTCTGGGTTGCCCGCCGTCTTGATGATCGACGTTTGTCCCTCGGCGTTGATCCCGAGGAAGTGGTGCGGGGCGCGCGCTGACGTCATGGCATTCACCGCGACTTGCAAGCTGCCTTCGGTTCCATTTTTAAAACCGACCGGCATCGATACGCCACTGGCGATTTCCCGATGGGTTTGGCTTTCTGTCGTGCGGGCCCCGATAGCGGTCCAGCTGATCAGATCGGCGACGTACTGGGGGCTGATGGGGTCGAGCAATTCGGTCGCGCAGGGCATGCCGGATTGGTTGATTTTCAGTAAAATCGTTCTGGCCAGTTCCATGCCGGTGGCGATATCGCAGGTGCCGTCCAGGTGAGGATCGTTGATGAGACCTTTCCAGCCGACCGTCGTTCGAGGTTTCTCGAAGTAGGTGCGCATCACGATCAGGAGTTGATTGCGCAGGGCGTTGGCGACAGGTTTCAGCTTGGCGGCATATTCGTAGGCGGCTTCCGGGTCATGGATCGAGCAGGGACCGACAATGACAAGCAGGCGCTCGCGGTCCTGCCCATGGAGGATATTCCGGATGGCCTTTCTGGTTTCCACCACGAGGGCAGCAGCTTGGTCTGTAATCGGGAGTTTGGCCTTGATCTCGCGCGGGGAAGGCAGCGGTTTGATTTCAATGATATGTTGGTTATCGAGAGGTCTCTGCATGGTTCCGCCTTTTCACCTGGGAGGCATCTTGTATGACCCGGAGTCCAAGGGGTGGTAGTATGAGAATTGGAATTCGTAAATATAGCGAATATTCAACGAAATATCCACAGGATGAGGCATTTGACGCGGTCGAACCTAGAAAAATGCCTGAAGTCAGTCGTTTGACAAGCCTTGAATGCCTATGATAATTAGCTCGCCCCGATGACTTTCCCTACGTCCATACTACGGTTGCCCAGCATCCTACGGGGTACTGTGGCGATCAGCCTTGTCCTACTCTTGCTGGCCATGGCTCCGTTTGCCGTGGCGCTGGACGTTCATCACGAGTTGGCGGCGGCCGACCACGATGGTCACGAGCATTCCGATACCGACCTCTGTCAGTGGGTGCAGCATCACACAGCCGGCTCTCTCGACGTCGGCGCTCCGCTCCTCACGGCCCGTGAACTCGTTAATGTATTCGAGTTTCCGGCTGACTCCGTTCTTCTTTCTTTCGAACTATCCACTCTTGGTCCTTCTCGCGCTCCTCCCTGCAGCTAATCACGTCGATTCACTGTGCACCATCCTTCGGCGGCTGTCGTCGATCAGCCCGTGTCGGGGGTGGTGGCGTCGTATTTCATGTGATTGCTGGAGGCTTCATGCGACCTGTCGGTTGGCATTTCATTATTCATGCGGTCTGTCTCTGTCTTACGCTCTTTCAGCAGGGTCATGTCGTAGCGGCTGAGCCCAATCTGATTACCGGGGCGGTCCAGAACCAGGATCTTCGGCGAGTAGGTCAGGTGCTCGTTGAGGTGAAGAATCAAGAAGGGTCGTTGGTAACGACCGGTGTTTCGAACGATGCCGGTGAGTTCAGCATTCCCATCCCTGCCGACGGTACCTATTCGCTCAGCGCTGTACAAGATACCTATCGCAGCGAATATGTCGTGCTCAAGATCGGGACCGAGGCTCCCAACCCCATCACCCTAACCCTCTCCAAGACGAGGGAGATCGCACTTGAAGTCCGGTCGCCTCTGGCACCGATTCAATATAAGGCGTCGAGCGAAACCTATTCGGTCAGCCGAAAGGACATCGAGGAATTACCGCGCGGCAACAATGTCGAATTGCACGATGTGCTGGTGACGATCCCGAGTGCCGCCTATGGCGCGCTCAAGCAGGTCCATATCCGGCAGGAGCATGCCAATATTCAGCTCCGAATCGACGGGGTGCCGATTCCTGATACCGTGTCCAGCGCCTTCTCCGATGTGATTTCGCCGAGGGCCTGGGAACGGGCCGACATCATTCTCGGAGGCATGGAGGCGCAGTATGGTAACAGGACGGCTGCGGTCCTGGACATTACGACGAAGAGCGGTACCAAGCCCGGGTTCGGATCCGCGCAAATGTTCGGCGGGTCGAACAACACGGTCAATCCGTCGTTCGAATATGGGGGCACGATCGGCGAGAAGTTTCGGTACTACGTGCTGAACAGTTATACCTCGACGAATCGAGGGATCGAGCCGCCGACGCTGGGCCATTCGATTTTTCACGGGCAAAGCGAGCGGAATCAGACGTTCATCCGCGGCGACTATCAGCATGATAATTCGAACAACTTCTCCTGGGTGTTTTTGAATTCCGTCGCGAAATATCAAATTCCCACGTCCCCGAACGGACAACTTGATCCCAGCGGGACGATGCTGCCGCTGCTCCAGGCGAGCCGGCCGGGATTCACGCCGGTGGCGTCCCAGGCCATCGATGAGAACCAAAAGGAGAATAACCAATACGGGCACATGGTCTGGCGGCACGATGTGAATAGCAGCAACTTCTTCAGCCTTTCCGGGTATTTTCGTCAAACGCGGGCCACATTCAAGACTGACCCATTCAATGTACTAGCCTATACCGCAGATCCGGCAGAGCCGTTTTCAGCGGCAGATCAGGATCGGAGTGCCTATTCGAGCGGTGTTCGCCTGGATCACACCTACATTCCAAGCAAGGAGCATGTGCTGAAAGCTGGATTCCAGGTCGATCGGACGCAGACGGTGAACAAGACGAGACTGTTCACTTTTGCGGATGACGGGGCTGGCAATCCGACTGGAGATGTGCTGAGTCTCAACGCGGATAATCGGCTCATTGGCTGGCGCCAGGAATTCTGGATTCAAGATCAGTGG
>JBEBHO010000369.1:0-3154 GCA_040081095.1 Nitrospira sp. | reverse complement strand
TCGCAGATGATAGCCCATTCCGAAGATCACGCCGATGATCCCGGTAGAGAACACGACCCGCTCCTGATAGCGGAATCCTGCCAGCACCATGAACATGGAAAGCGCGACGCAGAGAAACGAGGCGAGGAGTGTCGCCTCTGTGCCGAGCTGGGAAAGCAGTGCGATCAACGTCAGCAATGAGGCCGCTTTCCGATACGCGTCACCCCCGCCGAATGATCGCAATGACAATCCGGTCAGCAGCACACTCAACGGCAGGAGGGTGACCAGTGGTCCGGCCACCGTCATGTTGAACGCGGTGGGGAAGTGCTGGAACGCGATCACGCACCAGCCCAATACTATGGGTGCGGTGCTGAATCCCTGGATGCGTGTGCGCTCTGCTTCTTCTTTCATCAAGCGGGGCAGCATCTCGAAGAGCACCGTGCCGACGAGCATGCTCGTGACGCCGAGGAACAGATCGCTCTGCGGGTAGAAGGTGGTGCGTGCCGCCATGATGCCCACGGGCAGGAGCAGCAACAGGCGGCTGATGATGCCTTCGCTGGTGCTCCCGACGGTCGTGTTCGCGATGAAGCGGGAGTCGATCCACAGCGTCAGCATCGCCACCGCGATCAAGGCCATTGTCACGGGCATCCCGTGCCTGACTGGAATCAAGAGGCTGCTGCAGGCCAGCAGGTAGGCGACGGTGAGCGTGCGTGCTTGTGGCCGGTTCAAGGCCGAGAAGCCGAGGTAGGCCACCGGTCCGAGCAGCAAGATCGTTACTGCGCCACTGATGGCGATTTGGCCCCAGCCGGCTGCCTCATAGAGGAGTGCACCAGGCAGAGAACCATTGTCCGCAGATACCATGGAGTGAATCATGGCGCCGAGTTGCGAGCATTGCGCAGCGATCCCGGCAACTGCCAGTCCTAAGAGCGTTCTGGCGCCTTTGTCTTCCTGCACGCGCCAGCCAAGAAGAATCCCCAGTCCGGCCAGGCCGAGCAGATACCCCAGAAACAGGAAGTAGCGGAGCTGCGAGCCGAAGTCCTGCCAGCCTTCCATCATAAAGCTTGCGCTCGCGCCGAGGAGCAGAAGTGAACCCATCCAGCGCAGCAGTTGCCCAAGTTTCTGAATATCCATCCAGCGTTCCATGATCGTCCTCCTTCATGTGGCCAGGGGTGGTTATTGTTTGGGCTCGGTCAGCAGCTCGTGCAAGGTCGCTCTCAGCGCTTCGTGGTCTTCCTTCTGTCGATACGAGAGTTCGAAGTCGTCAGTAAGTAACGCTGGGCCGGCCACATAGCCTTCCGCTTCCGACACGCGTGTCTCCCAGCGATCGAAGATGCCGGTGATCTCGTCGAGGGCGCTAGTGCCGTCCGATTGGATCGCCTTCATTGCCTCGGCGCGGAACTGTCTGGTGGCCAACGCGTGTTTTTTGCGTTGGAGATCGTCCAGTTTGGATTGGATGCCCCGCAGGTCGTCGACCAAGCGAGCGCGGAGTTCCCGCGCTTTTGTCAGTTGAGACTCCGTTGAGGCCACTTCTTCTTTTGCTCTGGTCATTCGCCGCACACATTCCAGCGCACGGGCTTCGTCCTGGGTGCCGGCTTGGAGCGCGCGTTCCTTCCACTGCGTGGCGTCTTTCCGGAGGTCGGCCAGCCGCGCGGCCAGCTTGTCTTCATCCTGTTGGAGTCGCGCGAGGCGGGCCGTGGCTTGTGCCGAGGCCGCTCGGACCTCTTGCATCGCCTCCGTCACCAGCGCTTCGTGGTTCTCGATCTGGTCGAGGAAGGCATTGAAGTTGGATTGAATCGTGGCGTTGATGCGGTTGAAGATGCGCATGTGAACCTCCTGGTGAATGAGTGATCGTCTAGGCGGAGTCTAGCTCGGCAGGAGGTGATTCAGGGGTTCAGATTCGTGACACTGTTACGTGCGATGGTCGGTAGAGGCGATGTTGCAAAAGAGAGTATGTATTTTGCCGACATTGAGTGGGTGGTATTCTTGTGACACAGTTACTCAATGGGAGGCGTATGTTGAAGAAAACAAAAAAGACGCATCTCGGCCGCCATCGGGTGCTCTTTGACGCTGCTGCCATTGGGGCCCATGCCAGATTTCCGACGCAGGGGTTTCGCCAAAAAGATCTGCGGTTTCTGATCGAGCTCTTTTCAAACTGGCTGGAATGCGCGATGGAAGGCCCGAGCTTGGCCGTCGAGAATACGCAGATTGCGCGCTATCTCTCGGGACTGGTTCAGGAAGGATTGGCGAAGCAACTCGGGGGGCAGGCCCAACCTCGATATCGCTTGACGCGAGTCGGTCTGGTCGAAAATCTGACATGCCTTGTCAATCGGCGGCAGTGGTGGCCGATCGAAGAGTTTTTCTTCGTCTATTATTTTCTGGAGAGTTACCGGGGGAGGATCGAATCGCTGATCGAACAAGAGGGCAGTCTGTTTCCCGGCACCTTGAAGCTGGAGATCGCGCACCTCTTCGATCTGCGAAGCTTCGTGGAGCGGCAGGAGCAGTTGTTGGATCGTGAGATTGCCAAGCTGGATCTGCGAATCGTGGATTCTCGAAAAACCAGTGAGCTGGCGGCGCAGCTGAAAAAGAAGGGCCTCGCTCCCGACGCGATCCTCAAAGAAATTCAGGAGATGGTTCCCTATCAGCTCAACAATCAGAAGCCGATGGCGGATCTGTTCAAGGAAACGCCAGACGAGAATTGGATCTGGGAAATGGAAGTGGGTTCGCAAAAACGCGCAACAAGAATCTTTTCACCGATGAAAGAGACGCTAGCCCAAATTCGTGCGCAAGTGGGTGCGCTTAAAGGCAAGGGAGCGTCGCTGTAACCCCAGTCTCTGTCAGAGTAATTATCCTTTGGCTTCCGGTGGCGGCCAGTTCATTTCGGTGTGGCGGCCGCAATAGAAACAGGCGAGGCGATAGCGGCCTTTGCGGCGGGGATTGGGCATGGAGATAAATGTAATGGGGGTATCGTCGAATGGGCAGGTTGGTTGATCGTGAAGGAGATGCACTTCGGCCATCATCGTGATTGAGGCCACATCCCATGCCGGCTGGTGTTCTTCCTTGCCGGTAATTTTCTCGCCCATGTGGCATTTCTCACAGGTCGCTTCGTAGGTCTTGATGCGGGCGTTGTGGGGAGTGAGATCGGCGACATCCATCGCTCCTCCGCAGCCTGGCTTGG
>JBEBHO010000105.1:0-3157 GCA_040081095.1 Nitrospira sp. | reverse complement strand
AGAGGTGGCCGAGTGGCCGAAGGCAACGGTTTGCTAAACCGTCGTAGGGAGAATATCCTTACCGAGGGTTCAAATCCCTCCCTCTCCGCCATCCAGCGCACTCCTCATCATAACCATATAACCATTGATCCGCCCTGCCCCTGCAACCGCTGGTTGTCAGCTCAGCAATTTCCAGTTGTGCGAAGCTGATTCATATCGTAAGGTAGATTTTCCTAAACCAAACTCACTGCCACCATTCAGAAAGGATGACTCATGCGAATTCTCGCATCATGCGCCGTCAGTATTGCCCTGCTCGCCGCCGCCCCTGCCTTCGCCGGCTCGGGAGAGCCAACCAATGACGATCAAAAGACGCTGTATGCCCTTGGGTTGGCCATTAGCCAATCCCTCGGCACCTTCGCTCTTTCTGAATCTGAATTAGATTTTGTGAAGACGGGCCTCACCGATGGCGCCTTAAAGCGCACTCCGAAAGCCGACCTCCAAGTATTCGGCCCGAAGATCCAGCAACTTCAGCAAGCTCGTGCCGCCGTCGTCGCCGACGGAGAAAAGAAAGCCGGCGCCGCCTATCTCACGAAAGCTGCAGCGGAAAAAGGCTCCACGAAAACTGATTCTGGAATCGTCATCACCCCCATCAAGCAAGGAACCGGGGCTTCCCCGAAACCCACTGATACCGTCAAGGTGCATTACCACGGGACACTGCTTGACGGTACGGTGTTCGATAGCTCTGTGAAACATGGCGAGCCGGCCACCTTCCCATTAAATCAGGTGATCAAGTGCTGGACTGAGGGCGTGCAGCAAATCAAGGTCGGCGGAAAGAGCCGTCTCGTCTGCCCGGCAAATCTGGCCTATGGAGACCGTGGCTCACCACCCGCCATCAAGCCAGGCGCCACACTCATTTTTGAAGTGGAACTACTGGAAATCGTCGCCGCAAAGTAACAGCACGCGGGAAGCTCAGGGGGGCGGTGACACGAGTCATGTGTCACCGCCCCCCTATTTTTTTCGCAGAAGCTCTCCAGTCGTGCTCAATTAGCCTTGACCCAATCACGGCTTCTGCGGTATCGTCCACCACCTTCCAGAAGTGAGTCCCCGTTGCGTGCCGAGGTAGCTCAGTTGGTAGAGCACAGCCCTGAAAAGGCTGGTGTCGACAGTTCGATTCTGTCCCTCGGCACCACATATCCTTCAAAACATTAGTGAATTGCGCCCCACCCAGCTTCCATCCCCTAATCCACATTTCCATCGTTTTTCGGCCTTTTTCAGTGTGTTTCGCCCGATTGGTGGTCCAAATGGTTGTCCAAGACCAACCGCGTTAAACCGGCGCCACAGGCTCAGTTACGGTCCTTTTTCTGTTCTGCAATGCCCGGTTTCAAGCCCCGGTTAGGTTCCTCAGACCAACCCTGCCTTCTCGCTACCCCCTGCTCACCGGATCAACATCCCGTGACTTTCAATTGCCATCGGAGATTCCATAGAGCGCAGCAACGTCCCTCCTCCGGAGGGGTCGAGCTATCAATCGGTTTCAGGTACACTGCTGAGAACTGAACAGTTTGGATAGCGAGGTCTCTGCATGCTCTGGGTTACTCCTTCAGAAAAAGACACCGCGACGGATGCCCCGGAGAAGCGCCTCTGGGATGCCGCCGATCAATTGAGAGCTAACAGTGGCCTCACCTCCGCGCAATATTCCACGCCGGTCCTCGGGCTTATCTTCCTCCGCTTCGCCGATGTGCACTTTGCGAAAATCCTGGTCGCCGAAGGATCAAGAAGATCGGGACATCCCGCTGGTCGAACCGATGCGCACGGTCTTACTGACCTTAAAGCACCAGAACCCCAACGCGCGGTGGCTGCTCCCACGGGGTGACAAACGAACCTATCACTGCCAGCGTTGCGGGGGCGCCACCACCCACATTGGCAATCTCCGAACCGCCATCCTCGCACTCGCCAAAGCCGCCGGCATCTCCAAACGCATGACCCATCACATCCTGCGGCACTGTAACTCCACGCACAACCGCGAACATGGGGCCAAAGATTATGAAGTGATGGAGCCCTCGGCCAGCAGTCCACCACGATTCATACCATCTACACCCACGCAGACTGGCAGAACATTGTCGCCGCGACGGCCCGACTCGGCGCGGCCATCGGGCAAGACGGGTTGTCCGTCTGGTTATCGGCGCGGACCCGCGAGGCTGAACCGTTAGAGGAATCGCACCGTTAGGTCGGCGGCATTACCACGTACGGTCATGACTCATCGCGTCCGTCATGACATTGTCTTGACACGGAAGGATCTTTGAACTATCGTGAACTGTAACAAGAGGTGATGTATGCCAACCCGAACCCTTCGGACAGAAAAACTCGATCTTCGCGTGAGCCCCTCGACCAAGCGCACGCTGGAAGCGGCCGCCTCGGCCTCTCATCGTACGGTAAGCGCCTTTGTCCTGGAAAGTGCATTGGCTCGTGCCGATGAAGCCTTGGCGGATCGCCAACGCTTCCCGTTGAGCAAGACGAAATGGACGGAGTTCGTGGCCGCACTAGATGCGCCGACTCGCCCCCTCCCTCAGATGCAGCGCCTCCTAGCTAAGCCGGGCTTCTTTGATGCGACACCGGCATCGAGACTTACGGCAAAGCGTTGATGAGGCGGATCGAGAAACTACACCCGCACCACGCGGTTGACGCGTTCGACTGTGGACGAGACGCCCTCAATCGCTTTCTCCAGAAGTACGCGCTCCAGAATCAACTCAGCGGGGGGGCTCACACCTATGTAGGGTTGGCCGATGACACCGTGATCGGCTACTACGCGCTCGCCGTAGGATCAGTGGAACACGAACAGGCCCCAGTGCGCGTGAAGAAGGGCCTGGCCCACCATGCGATTCCCATCATGCTCCTGGCCAGGTTAGCGGTCGATCTCCGCTGGCAGAAACTCGGCGTCGGGGCTGCCCTCTTAAAGGATGCGACCTTACGAACTCTTCAGGCTGCCGAGATTGCGGGCATTCGTGCCTTGGTGGTCCATGCCAAAGATGAGGGGGCCAGACAGTTTTACGAGCGCTTCGATTTCCGCCCGTCACCAACCGATCCCTTGCATCTCTTCATGCTCCTCAAAGACCTTCACAAGAAATCTTCCTAGCCCTCGCACCACCCCAACCCGCCCCCCCACTCAGGCTCAGCAGACGGT
>JBEBHO010000259.1:0-3174 GCA_040081095.1 Nitrospira sp. | reverse complement strand
TGGAGGGGAACTCCTGAATCTTCGTGTTCAGGTCGCGCACCACGGCATTGTAGTACCGGCGGGCATTCTGAACGGCTTCTTCGATCTGGTTGAGCGAGTTCTGAAGTTGGGTGAAGCTTTCCACCGCGCGGAGTTGCGGATAGGCCTCGGCCAGCGCAAAGAGTGATTTCAGCGATTGGGCGAGCAGGCCCTCAGCCGCTGCCTTGGTAGACGGACTGGTGGCGGCCATGGCACGGTTACGGGCGGTGATGACGGCTTCGAGCGTTTGCTTCTCGTGTCCCGCATAGCCCTTCACCGTTTCAATCAGGTTAGGAAGAAGATCGTATCGCCGCTTCAACTGCACATCGATGTCGGCCCAGGCATTCTCCGATTGGACTTTCAACCGGACTAGGGAATTGTACATGCCGATCACCAGCAGCACTAATCCGGCCAGCACAATCAATAGCATCCAGGCCATGAGACATCCTCCTCGTTTACGCGTGGCAGCGCGGCTCTTGCTCAGCACACAGTCGTAAAACTATATCCGTAAGGGTGTGAGCTGTAAAGCAATCCGCCGCTGTTGACCGGTTTAGCAGTCAGACGGGTAAGACTATTCGAGGAGGGGAAGAATTCTTGTGGCGACGGCTTGCACGAAGCCTTCTTCTTCGGTCACCACCTTGAGCCCCTGAAAGCTCAGATAGTAGCCGCCGTGGCTGGGCGCCTGAATGGTCGCGCTGACTTCGATGTGTTGGCCGTCCTCGATTTCCGGATCACGGATGAGCGGCCTCCCACAGATGCCGAGCACGGCGACGGACATGACGGCCGTGTCGTCCTCGAGCTTGAAGAGGTAGGCGCCATAGCAAGCGGTGTCGTTGGGAAGTTTATACGGATCAAGCGGTTGCACGTCCCGTGCGGTGCCCTGGAGTGTCACCTGTCGTAAGTGATAGATCCGGGGCTCTTCGAGGATTTGCTGGATCGGAATCGGCTCCTCTGCCAGGAGGATTGTCGGAAGCCCCATGATGACTAGAGCTGTGGCGGTGCTGAGCTGGAGGAGGAATGGTCTATATGATCGCATGGCGCGTGCATTCTACCATTGTTTACTCATGAAGCGCCCCGCGCCCGTCTTTCGCTTCATGCCGTGGGTCGCTATAATCCGCGCTCAGAACATGGGGAGGGATGCATGACAGTGAATAAGCAGCAGCTCAAGAAATATATTGCTGACAGCCGGTCGCGATTTGAAGATCTTCTGGGTCAATTAGTGGAGGTGCCGTCTATCAGTATGGATCCGGCCCGGGCGGGGGAGATGCCACGCGCCGCGACGCTGGCCGTGCAGTATTTGAAAAGCCTTGGAGCCGACGCACAAGTCGTCGAAACGGGCGGCTACCCGATCATTTCCGGAGGCTGGACAACGGGAGCCGACTATCCGACCGTCACCATCTACAACCATCTCGATGTGCAGCCGGCACAGGAACCGGAATGGAAAGAGGCGCCGTTTGCCTTCCGGAACGACGGCGGGATGTATCATGGCCGCGGTGCGACGGATGACAAAGGCCCGGCGCTCGCAGCGTTGCTCGGAGCTCGTTATGCGATTGAACAGGGCGTTCCCATCAATATTCGCTTTTTATGGGAACTGGAAGAAGAGATCGGCAGCCCCCACTTCGCCGCCGGTCTCAAAAATCGTATAGCGATTCCACGGCCCGATTCCGTCGTCGTATCGGATACGATTTGGATCGCCAAAGGCAAGCCTGCTATGCCTTACGGGCTGCGCGGATTGATCGGCGCGCGCTTGACCCTCAAGACGGGAACGAAAGATGCTCACTCCGGTGTCACGGGTGGAGCCGCACGGAATCCGCTCGCGGAATTAATGGAAGTGGCATCCGCCTGTGTGGATGCCAAAACCGGGAAGGTGAAGATTCCCGGGTTTTACAACGACGTGGTCGAGCCGACAAAGGCGGAGATCAAGAGCTTCCTCAAGTCAGGCTTCCAGGTCTCCAAGTTCAAGCAGGCCTACGGATTCCAGACGCTCCGCACGCAGGACCCTGCCGAGATCATGCGCCGCATCTGGGCGGCGCCGACCTTTGAAGTGCATGGGCTGACCGGCGGCTATCATGGTCCCGGCGTGAAGACCGTCGTGCCGGGTCACGGCGAACTGAAAGTCAGCATGCGGCTGGTGCCCAACCAGACGCCGGAGAAAGCCTTCGCCTTGCTCAAGAAGTACGTGGCGAAGATCAATCCCAATGTGAAGGTCGAAGCAGAAGGCATGTTGCAGCCATTCCAAGGGCTCTTCGAGGGGCCGTACGTCGAGGCGGTGAAGCGGGCGGCGAAGGCAGGATTCGGCAAAGAACCGGCGTTCATTCGTGAAGGCGGATCGATCGGGGCCGTGGTGACGATGCAAAAGGCCTGGAAGGTGCCGATCCTCTTCATGGGCCTCAGCCTGCCCGAGCACGGTTACCATGCGCCGAACGAATACTTCGATTGGGGACAGGCCTCCAGCGGCATGACCGCCTTCGCGCATTACTTCGAAGAATTAGCGAAGATGGGGAAGCGGTAGGAGGGCACCACCGTGTCCATCTTGCTCGCTGAGGCCCCACGATGAAACGGTGGTCCCTCAATGCGCGCAGTGACGGACACGGTGGTGCCCTCCATGAGAAGAAAGAGTAAGCGGATTATGCCTATCGATGTCCGCCGTCGGGCGTCGTTCAGCCGGCCTTGGGATAGGATTGTTCCATGCAATCGGGGCAGATATCCCGTTCCAGCTTTCGGTCGAAACACTGTTCCAGATAATCTTCGATCCGTTTGCGGTAGGTCCCGTCCGACCGGACCCGCTTGCATTTGACGCAGATTGCGATCAGGCCGCGCAGGCTTTTGAGCTCCCGGTTGGCCCGTTCTAGCTCCTCCGTCTTTGCTGTCAACTCTTGCTCGCGCGCTTTGCGCGCGTCGAGTTCCTGCTTCAAGCTGAGCGCGGTGGAGACTCTGGCGACCAGCTCGACCGGGGTGATGGGTTTCCGAAGAAAGTCGGTGGCCCCGGCGGTATAGGCGGCTTGGAGGTCCGCTGTGTCGGATTTGGCGGTGATCATAATAATCGGGGTGTACTCCAGCCGTTCGAATGAGCGAATCTGGCGGCAGGCTTCCAGCCCGTCAATATCCGGCATCATCAAATCCATCAGGATCACATCCGGATCGCAGGGGGCGATC
>JBEBHO010000320.1:0-11904 GCA_040081095.1 Nitrospira sp. | reverse complement strand
GAAAAACGGGGATAAGACGGAGATCCGAGGGTTCGGGAGTTTCCGTTTGCGCGCGCGGCGCATGAAGGAAGGGCGCAATCCAAAGACGGGTGCGACCGTGGCCGTTCCCGCCAAGCGAGTGCCGTTTTTTAAGGCCGGTAAAGAACTCAAAGAGTTGCTGAACCAATAGCGAGCGAGAAGGAGTTTCCATGTCATCCTCAGATGCCCCCGAGTCGGCCGCCACGGAGATTCGCTGGACCGACGGTGCGCTGCAGCGCATGGAGCGTGCGCCGATATTCCTGCGCGGGATGGTGAAGCGGTTGGCCGAGAAGAAAGCGCGGGAGCTCGGGTACGAGGAAATCGACGAAATCAAGCTGGACCAATTCAAGGGACAGATGATGGGCAGTATGGGCGGCCAGTCCGGCATGGCGTCGGCCGCTGAGGCGATGGAAAAAGGGCAGCTGCCGTGGACAGCGGCTGCTAAGGCGAGGCTCGACGCCGTTCCTGAGTTCATGCGAGCGATGACCAGGCAGATTGCCGAGGAGATGGCTCGCGAAGGCGGGCATATGGAAGTCAACATCGATCTGCTCGATCGGGTTGAATCGATGGGGGATATGCGTGCGCAGGACGTGCCTCCATTGGCATGGAGCGAAGGGGCGTTAGCGCTGCTTCAACGGAAAATCAAAGATTCCCCACCGATTGCGCTGGAATTTGTCAGTGACATGATCCGGCACGACACGGAAGAGGCGGCTCGAGAAAAGGGATTCACCGCCATCGACGAAACGAATGTTGTGCAATTGTGGGATGCGCCGCAACAGAAAGTGGCCTGGTCGGATGAAGCATGGAAACGGCTGCAAACCTCGCCGGATTTCGTCCGGAGTGGAATCAGAAAAGCGGCTGAACGACGTGCGAGAAAGCTGGGCCTGTCCGAGATCGACTCAGATTCGCTGACAACGTTTCGCAATCAAGCCATGATGAAAGCGGTGAAACGCATTCGGTCGTTTGGCTACAATGAATTGACGTTCGATGCGTTCGATACGGCTTTGACTAAAACCAAACGGCTTCAGGGGAACGATCAGGCGGAAAAGCGATTGCAGGAAATTCGAGGCCATTTTGCCGATCCCAATGCGAAGAAGCCGGAGGGCGGCACGCTGGGAGCGGACCTGATGGATCGTTTTCGAAGATATCTCAAGGGCGAAGGGGCGCTCTAGCGCTCTATTCCGATCCCACCGATTACTACCCGCCGCTTCTCGGTCGAGCTGGTAAACGAGCCCCATTGTTGGTTTGGGAATATACCGCACTGAGTCGGATGAACGAAGAACCCCGGAATCGACGGTTCGACTCCGGGGGAATTCTCTAGAGCGCGCCGACCACTTGCGGCCAGAACTTGTGGCGGATTTGCGGGAGCGGTTCATTATCGAAATTCGGGATGTCGTAGAGACATCGATCGATGGTTGCCACTTCGTCTTCCGTCAAATCCAGCGTGACCTTCTTCTTCCAAAACTGATCGAGGGTGAAGTAGTCTGCAGATTGCGGCTTCTCCGCCAACAATGTTTTCATCTTCTGGAATCCTACTGTATCGACTCCATCGATGCGTCCCTTGTTTCGATCGTGACACCAGCTGAGGACTTCAGCGATGCCATACATCGTAATGTCAATCTTTACCATTGTGCTCATTGGTTCCTCCTCAAAATGAGCCTCATTCTAGCGCAAGTCCTGTGAGATCGACAAGACTCATTCCCGGCTTAATTGCAGTTATCTCTTCGATTGCATGGTGAAACAAGGGATCTGTATACTCCGCGAACCGCAGAAGTCGCGAGCTCTAGGCCGAGCGTGCGTGCACGAATAGGCCCATCGGCCTAGAGGGCGTGAAAGGGAAGCTGTGAAGCCTGTCAGTCAGCACGTCATGAATAGGATCGTCCTGCCGGTAACGGCCGTGCTGTTGTCTGTGCTTACGGCCAGTCTGCTCTCATGTACCAAGGTGGATCCCTACACCCCGCCCGATCTTTTTTATTACTACGCCAGCTATAAAGTCGGGAAAAATCCGACTACGATCACGACGGGCGATTTCAATCACGACACCTTTACCGATCTCATTACGACCAATATTTCCAGTAATACGCTGTCGGTTCTCCTCGGCAATGGGGACGGGAGTTTTCGCGACCAGACCCAAATCAAAGTGTGTCAGGAGCCGCGCGCACTCGTGATGGCGGATTTCAACCACGATACCCACGCGGACGTCGTGCTGGCCTGTTCTGGCGGTGACGAAATCGCCTTTCTCATGGGACGAGGAACCGGCAAATTTGAAGAAGGACCGCACTATCCCGTCCATCGAACGCCTGTGGCGCTTGCCACGGATGATCTGAATGGTGATGGGCACCCGGACGTGGTTGTCGCCCTCCGTAACGATAAGATCAAAATCTTTCTCGGAACCGGGACATCTGAATTTCAGCATGGAGCCCAGTATCAGTATGGCGATACCCCCACGTCTGTCGCGCTCGCTGATCTCAACGGAGACGGGAAGGTCGACATGGTCGTGACCAATGGGGGCCCCATGTCGAATGCCGTGTCCATCTGGATTGGCAACGGAGACGGCACTTTCCGTGATCCCAAAGATTATCCGACGGGGAAGCGACCGCTGGTGGTCACGTTTGCCGATTTTAACAATGATCACCGTCTCGACCTGCTGGTGATTAATGGTGAGCGAGACTGTTTTACGACATTTCTTGGGAACGGAAATGGCATATTTCAGCCGGGAAAAGATTCTGGGGCCGATGCCGGGCCGATCGCCGGGGTGACCCGTGATTTCAACGGCGATCGCATCCTCGACGTCGCCATCACAAACTTGCAGTCCAATGATCTCTCGATTCTCTTTGGAAAGGGCGACGGAACTTTTCAGTACCCGCCTCGAAACTATCGGACGAAGGCCGGGCCGTTTGCGATCGCCACATTATGGGTGACGACAAAAGAAGTCGAGGAGCCAGGTTTGGTGACGGCTGACAATGGGGACGGCACGGTTTCAATTTTTCTTCATCGGGGACTGAAATCCGCGAAGTCCGCGCCAAAAACGCCAAATGAGTGATGAAATCAGAGTATCTCGTGCAATCCAGCCACTTCTTGACAGGTCGGGAACCCTCCGTTAGAGTGGCCCACAGGTGCGATTGTGCGCTGAATCCTTGTCTGTGTGTCGAATGCCCCTGAGAACATTTACCTGGTGGTTCGCGATGGGGTCAGTCCTAACCCTCGCCGTTCTCATGGTGCAGGGCGGTATTCGCGATCTCTTAGAAGGTACCCAGCCCGCTTCGGGGACCACGGCGGTTGTGTCCTTCGGTACGACGATTCTTGGCGGCGGACTTCTGGCCGGATGTCTAGCGGTTGTTCTCAACCGACTTCGGTAAGTGAACCAATAGACGCGATGGTATGCGTTGCTTGAAGTGCAAAGGGTTCATGATGGTCGAGCGTCACTATACGCTCATGAATCGGCGGCTCTTCGCGCGCTGTTTGAATTGCGGT
Organism: Nitrospira sp.; assembly: GCA_040081095.1. GTDB lineage: Bacteria > Nitrospirota > Nitrospiria > Nitrospirales > Nitrospiraceae > Nitrospira_D. The sequence continues at coordinate 8,412 of JBEBHO010000320.1, read as the reverse complement.
TTTTGGATCGATCTTGCGGATGTCTTACGATTCTTCCACAAAGTGATCGATAGCGGTGTTCGTGGCGGAAAAGTAAGGGAATCCTACCCGTTGTAAATTGTTCCGATACTCCACCGTTGTTGGTAAGGAGCCCCCCATTGGCTAACGTCTTCGCTCTCGCGTCAACGGTTTTGGCTGTAGTGCTTAGCAGCTTGCTCTTCGGCATGCCATCCGAAGCCCGGGCCGAGTATGGCCATAAACAGAAGCGGCATGTACGAAGCGTCAGCACCGCAGGGGATCGCCTTCCTTGGAGAGTGGCACCCGCCCACAGTATCTTCTTAAAAGACCTCAATTCCGGACGTGTCCTCTATCAGCACGAATCCGTCAAGCGGCTCTCGCCAGCCAGCCTCACCAAAATAATGTCGGCGTTGGTGATATTAGAAAAGGGCAAGCTCGATGACCAGGCCACGATCAGTCGCAATGCCGCTCGTGCGCCTAAAACACACCTTCGGCTTCGCGCAGGCGAGGTCTTCAAACTCGAAGATCTGCTCAAGGCTATGTTGATTGTCTCAGCCAACGATGCCTGTCTGGCGGCTGTGGAACATGTTGGGGGAGATGAAGCGCAGTTTGTTCTGCTCATGAATGCCAAGGCTGCCGCACTCGGATTGACCGATACGCACTTTAGCAATGGATGCGGGTTCGATGGGCCCGAGCATTACTCAACGGCCGAGGACTTGGCCAAGCTCAGCGAAGTGGCGCTTCAGCATCCAGTCTTTCGAGCGCTGGTGCGGGAAGAACGGGAGATTATTACGCCGATCAGTGGTCATCGCGCCTATGTCTTGCACAGCACCAATCGGCTGTTGGGACGCATTCCCGGTGTGGAAGGTGTCAAGACGGGGTTCACTTCTAAGGCGGGCCGCTGCCTCATTGCGAAAGTCTCTCAGAATGGCAGCGATCTGTTGTTGGTCATCTTGAATTCCAATCGTCGCTGGAACACCGCCGTCAGCCTCATCGACTTCGGGCTCAAAACAACCGCCCCAGTTCACGCCGCAACAATTCAGTAGTTAGCTGTTAAGATTTGTCCTATCCAGAAGAGCCGATCTTCATTCGTTTGATTTCTGCGCCTCGCTGGGTGAGTCGTGAGCAAGCTCATTGTTGGAAGCGTCATTGCCTTGTCCGGGTGATTGCTTTCGACGCTATCGTCCCATGGATGAAACTGTGGACGGGACAATCATTTCGACGATTAGGAGTGCTTGTCACGCACTCTTCCCACGCCCTTTGGCGATTACTGTTGGACTGCTTGCCATGGCGGCTCTCACTCATGTCATTCACAATAACTGAACAGCCGGGCTTGATGGGGGGGGGTATTGAGGCGTTCAGTAAATATTTACTGAACGCTAAAGACGTGAGCAGGAGAAGGAAGCGGATGATGCAGTGCTCAATGCTAATGCGAGGGATCTGGTCGCTACCTTCATGGAAGGGCAGATCTTAGTGGGGAGTAGAGAACTCGATATTGACGTCCTTCCCGAGGTAGTTCACCTGGAAACCCTGTTTGTCATAGGCCATGACGGCGCCCATCACGTTCTCGTCTCCGTACTCTTCCTTGCCTAGCAGCTTCCGAATGTCTTCAGGGCTTTCACTGTTCAGCACGTTTCTGAAAATGCCGCGTGCCTTGTGGGTGAATCGGTTATTGATGAAAATCAAATCGACTTTCCCATCCTGGACCCGGACGCCAGCCATTGGACCTGTGGGTTTGCGCTGATCGATTAAGAAAATGAAGGCCGCTTCCTGTTCGGCCTTGATGCCGGCAATCTTCTCATTCACCAGAACATCCAGCGCTTTCGCTTCGGAGTCGCCCAGCTTCACTCCAAAAAGCGATACGGTGGCACTCGAAATCTCCTTCGACTCCATCACATCATTTTTGCTCAGCTCATAGGGCTCGGCATGCAAGGATGAGGTCGCACTGGTGAGGATCGCCATAAGCATCCCGGCCAGCACAGGAAATCCATATTTCTTCCTCATCGTCTCCCCTTTCACAGAACAAATGGGTTGGTTGATCGTACGGATTGTTCAGGTCATTTCAAGGATAGGCAGGTTTCATGAAGCTTCAAACATTCTATCCAAGGGAAGATGAACTTGCAAGAAAGGTCCAAATGGGAGTGGGAAGAGTCATGAGCCGGGGAACCGCCAATACCAGACGCACCTTAGGCGTTCACTGTGGAAGCCAGCAGCAGTTCCCCGAGACGATGCAGGCGTATAAAGTATGATTGGCAGTCCGCGTCCAATTCCGAAGTCACCTCTTCTAGCTCCGCCAGGCAGTCTTTCAGAATCTCGACTCGCTGTGGGTCCAACCCTTCCGGAGTGTCCAGAAAAAACACCACACAACCGCTAATGACCGTATCGAGGGTCATCAGCTGTCCCTGATTTTGGCTGGCGAAGATTGGCCAGCCTTCGCTGCAATGCGTTTCCCAGGCAGTTGCGATAGCGGTGCGGTTCACGGGCGTGCTCCAGCGGATTATCAACTACGTTTCTCCCAGCCACCCTAACGCATGGAGAAGGAGGACGGCAAGCGTGCATAAACCGATTCCAATAAACCGGTAATCCACATCTTCCCGGTTCAAGCCCAACTCGACCAGATCTGTGCGTACGGCCTTTGGACCTACTGCGAGGAACAATCCTTTGATGAGCATGCACAGGGCCGTCAGGAACCAAAGTGGTTGGTAGGGGAGCGGAAGGGCGGCGAGGAGTAAGACGCCACCGGCAACAACCGACAGCCATTGCCAGGTCCAGATCATTGGTTGCTGGCGGATGACCTCGCGCAGGCGCTCGATGACAAACCGGGGAAACAGCAAAAGAGAGAGGCCGTCAGCCAGCCAGATTCCTGCGATCGCGGCCAGGGCGTAGTCTCTCATGGCGCAGCGTAGATAGCAGGAATGGAATTGAGGAAGGGGCGGCTCAAGGGTACAAGCCCCGTTGCAGATGGGCTTGGGCGACCTTATCAATCCCGTTCATCAGTGCAGCCATCCGCATGGACACCTGCTTATCGGTGGCGAATTGCTTGGTCTGGTGAAACGCCGACGTGATGATGTCCCGGAGTCGTTTCCGGATATCGGCCTCAGTCCAGAAAAATCGTTGAAGGTCCTGAACCCACTCGAAATAGGACACAATCACCCCGCCGGAATTGGCCAGAATGTCCGGGATGATGAAGACGCCGTTGTCTTCGAGAATCCTATCGGCTTCCAGCGTGGTGGGGCCATTGGCGCCTTCGGCGAGGATCTGGCAGCGAAGGGTCGCGGCATTGTGGACGGTGATTTGCTCAGATAAAGCGGCAGGGACCAACACGGTACATTTAAGCCGGAGTAGTTCTTCGTTCGTGATCCAATCGCCCATGTTGGTGTCCTTGAGCGCCTGGCCCTTTGTTTTGTAGCGGTCCAGAAGCTCTCGAATGTTGAGCCCGTTCTCGTTGTAGAGCCCGCCGGTGACATCGCTCACGGCAATGATGCGCGCTCCCTCTTGTTCCATGATGAGGGCGGTATGCGCTCCGACATTGCCAAATCCCTGGACCGCTACCGTCGTGCGATCGATGGAGAGCTGAAGATGCCGCAACGCTTCCAAGGTTACGTACACCACCCCGCGTCCCGTCGCTTCTTCCCGGCCCAAGCTACCGCCGATCGAGAGCGGTTTTCCTGTGACCACGCCGGGGACTGCGTAGCCGACTTGCTGGCTATAGGTATCCATCATCCATGCCATGACTTGTGCATCGGTTCCGACATCCGGTGCTGGCACGTCCTTATCAGGCCCAATTAGCGGGAAAATCTCGGCGGCGTAGCGCCTGGTCAGCCGTTGAAGTTCTCCGCGGGATAACTGTTTGGGCGCCACAGCCACGCCACCCTTTGCGCCGCCGTAAGGCAGCCCGGCCAAGGCGCACTTCCACGTCATCCACATGGCGAGCGCGGCGACTTCCCCGAGATTGACGTCGGGATGATAGCGGACACCGCCTTTGGAGGGGCCGCGAGAGGAGTCGTGCTGCACGCGATAGCCGGTGAAGACCTCGACGCGATCGTTATCCATTCGGACGGGAATGCTGACGACGAGCGAGCGCTGCGGTTGCTTGAGCCGTTCGCGTAGGTTGTCATCCAGGTGCATCGTTTCTGCCGCTTGGTCAAACTGTGACACTGCGAGTCGAAAGGTCGGAGTATCGAATTCTTTCATGTCGCCCTCACGGTGTTATCGGAGAGAAGGTGGAATTCATAATGATACGCGCGTATGGGATTCAATCGGCGTCGGTGAATTGGACCAGGTCAGCCCAAAGATCCGCTGAAGCTGATCCAGCAGCGAGTGCGTCACGGCCATCAGTGAGACCGGGCGATCGATGACATTAGCCATCGAGGTGACGTGGCAGTCTTGCAGGCCGCACGGAGTGATGCCTCGAAACGGGGCGAGATCCATGTCGACATTGAGGGCAATCCCGTGCAGCGTGACGCCGCGATCTACGCGAATGCCGATCGCGGCAATCTTGGCTTCGTGCGGATCTGCAACCCACACGCCCGGCGCGTTCTCTTTCCGATGGCCCGCGATCCCGTTCTGCCTCAGGCCCGCGATCACCACCTCTTCTAGCCGCTCCACGTAAGCGCGGACGCCTCTCACATGATCTGTCAGGCGAAGGATCGGGTACACCACCAGTTGCCCAGGTCCGTGATAGGTCGCCGCTCCGCCCCGGTTGACATGTTGGATTTCAATTCCAGCTCTGTGTTGTGCCGTGGGATCACCGCCCCAATCCGTGAGCTGCGTTTGCCGGCCGATGGTATAGACCGGTTGGTGCTCAAGGATGAGGATGGTATCGGGCCTTGAGTTCATGACCCTCTCGTGATGCAGGCGCTTCTGAAAATCCCATGCATCAGCGTAGCGGACAGGCGAAGAAAACCAGAGCAATTCTGTCGGAGCGCAAAACTCAGGCATGTTGGACTGGCCAGCGTCGGCAGACTTGTGTAGCGCGATCGGCGCTGTCATGGCACGAACTTCTGCACCGGTGGCCGTGGCATCGTCAGCGTGGACTGGCCAGTACGCCCTTGAATCGTCATATGCAGGACCGGTTGATCGTCTTCGCGCATCACGCTATGCCAGAAGTCTCCCATATTATAGAGCTGGCGTTGGTTCACGGCTGTGATGACATCTCCGGTTTGCAAGCCCGCGACGCCCGCGACCTTTGCCGGGTCGACGTTCAGAGCAAGAATCCCACGTTCTGCGTCCAATGCGAAACTGGCAGCGACGCTGGGCGTGACCGTCACTGGCGTAAATCCGAAGTCCGGCCTGGCGATAGTCCCGCGAAGCATCATCGAATGAATGTGAGGATAGACGGCTTCAATGGCGATCGCGTAACTGATTGCCTGGGCCGATGGCGCAATGGCGACATTAATGCCGACTACCTGGCCGGATAGATCGACGAGCGGGCCGCCGCTATTGCCGGGATTGATGGCCGCATCGGTCTGGATAAGATCGTATAAGGTTTCGCCATTCGGGGTTAAGACCGAGCGGTCCAGTGCACTGACAATTCCCACCGTGACGGTCGATCCTCCTTTGAGCGCCAAGGGGTTCCCTATCGCGACCACGGTTTCTCCGGTCTCCAGCGTTGCAGATGCTTTCAATGTGGCTGGGACGAGATCCGTCGCATTAATCTTGACCAACGCGAGGTCCAACAAAAAGTCTCTGGCGACTACGCGGCCTGGCGTCAATCGCCCAGTCGGTAATCCCACGACGAGACTGGTGACTCCTTCTACGAGATGATTGTTGGTCAGGATGTAGCCGGTTGTGTCGATCACGATGCCTGAGCCGGATCCCGATTGTGATCCATGGAGGGACGGAGTAGCGGGCATACCTCTTGTCAAAATCGTGACGACCGAGGGGCGCACTTTGGCTACGACCGCCGGCACCGACATAGGTTTGTCGTCGGCGGTCGTCACAGTTTCCCATGCGAGCGCCCCGAGGATTGAAACCAGGAGAATAGCCACTGTTCGTCGTAGCAGAAGGGAAGCGGTCGGTCGAGATTGCCGCCTCTCTTTCCTAGAAGCTGGAGGTCGCGAGTTCAACATGGCTCGCATTCTCTCATACCTGAGCGGGAGGGGAAAGACGGAACAGGCGCACGAGTTTTTTACCTCGTGCGCCTGTCGATGGAGAGGGACGCGTTACTTTATGGCAGCAAACAGCTCCTTGATCTCCGGAGTCTTGAGTTTCTTGAGCGCTTTTGCCTCAATTTGCCGGATCCGTTCACGCGTGACCGACAGATTTTGGCCGACTTGCTCAAGGGTGCAGGCCTCATCGTGTCCTATTCCAAATCTGAGCCGGATGACAGTCTGTTCCCTCGGAGTCAAGGTTCCCAAGATACGATCCAGTTGCTGGGTCATCTCGGTGCGATGCACATGCGCATCGGGAGGCGGCACTTGATGGTCAGGAATCATTTCGCCGAATTCTGTATCGCCGTCACCGACTGGCCGTTCGAGAGCGACCGGCTCTTGGAAGGCCTGAACAGTTTCATGCAGCCGCTCAGGTCTCATGTGGAGTACATTGGCGATCTCTTCCAGCTTAGCCGGACGCCCGAACTGTTGCCCAAGCCGTCGCGTGACCCGGAGGATCCTGCTGGACGCTTCTGTCTGGTGTACCGGAATGCGGATCGTCCGCGATTGATCGGCCAGAGCCCGCGTGATCCCCTGGCGGATCCACCAGGTTGCATAGGTGCTGAACTTGAAACCTTTTCGGTGTTGGTACCGTTCGGCGGCTTTCATTAATCCGATATTACCTTCCTGCACGAGATCCAACAAGGTCAACCCTCGATGGGTGTAATGCTTTGCCACATCCACTACCAGGCGGAGATTGCAACGGACCATCTCATCTTTCCCTCGCTCCAGGATCAACCGGGCGGCACGAATTTCATCGAGCGACGTCTTCAACTGTTTCACGACCGTGGCCGCAGGCTTCATCTCCTTGATCGCGGGCTTCAGGACATTGAGAATCGCTTCCTCGACTTTATCCAGTGCGGTGGCGGAAAACCCGCTGAGCCCGCGCGCTAATTGAAGAACTTTCGTTGACTCCGCAAGAATCGGAGTGCGCTTGGCGCGAGCCATGATTTTGAGTGCCTCTCGCAGTGCCACTCGGATGCGGCGAGAACCTTCGTCCAGACGTTTTGCCAAGGCGATTTCTTCTTCTCTTGTCAGAAGCGCCCGCTCGCCGAATGAACGAAAATACAGCGACTCCAGAAGGAAGGGACTGGCTCCAGGGCTTGTCTTGAGTGTAGACGGCACCGTTTCCGTTGGCTCCGGTTCGACGTCCACCTCTGCCTCGCGCCCGATCGCTTCCAACGCATCGCTGGCATCGGAATCGTCGGTATCGACATCGGCCGTTGTGACCTGCTCGTCTATGTGTTCGACTGTTCGTAACTCTTCATGTGCCATCGCGTCACCTCTTGTCTCCTGGTTTTTCATCTATTCACCCCTGTTAGAGCCGCCTGGGACCAAGAAGATTCATCTCTGCTGTTTCCTCTTACTGTTCATCTACGAAGCAAGAGTGATGCTGGATTGAAGATGAGAAGACCAAGGCGCGATCCTGAAGATATTCCAGAAAGATTAAGGAGGGCTAATGAGAGAGTTTGAATCGAAGTGTGATGCGAATGCGGCAGCTATGTAGGATTTGCACCGGGTGCCAGCCGATTTGCCTCACCGTGTCTCTCGCGGACGTCGCGAATGGCGAACCCTCCATAAGGTCGTACAGGAACGGGTGAGTCGTGCTTCCGTTGATATCGAAAATGGCGTGAGCGCAGTGAGCCACTGTGATGGCTATTTCCGTGTCACTTCGTCATTGGTTGCAAAGGGTGGAACGAACCACCTAGAATGCCGCCCCATGTCACAACTTTCAACAGGCGAACGCATTCATTTGGTCGACAAGAAGGGGCGGCAGTATGCGCTGACGCTCAAAACTGGCGAGATCTATCAGTTCAGCGGACAGAAGATTCCTCATGACGAGATGATCGGCCGTCCCGATGGGACGGTGGTGACCTTGTCCGGTGGGAAGAAGATGTTGGCGCTACGCCCGACCTTCGGTGATTATGTCCTGAAAATGCCACGGGGCGCTCAGGTTTTGTACCCCAAAGATCTGGCCCTCATTCCGATGTGGGCCGATGTGTATCCCGGCGCGCGTGTCTTCGAGGCTGGGACCGGCTCCGGGGCGCTGACCATGGCGCTCTTGCGGCTCGTGGGGCCTCAAGGTCTTGTCGTGACCTATGACGTGCGGGAGGACTTCGCGAAAACGGCGCTGACGAACATCAATCGCTATATGGGACCGACACCGAATCTCGTCTCATTGAGGAAGAGTGCCTACGAGGGGATCGAACTCCTGGATGATGGTGTGGCGTTTGACCGTGTGGTGCTTGATCTGCCGGAACCT
>JBEBHO010000043.1:0-3185 GCA_040081095.1 Nitrospira sp. | reverse complement strand
TTCACCGGCCCCATCGTGTGGTGCTCGATGCGCCACATGTTGTCACGGTAGTAGATGTTGGCTTTGCTCGTGCGGCCGTCGATCTTGGTAATCCGGTCGGCGGTAAACTCCAAGGCCCAGCAGACTCCGCTGAAGCTGATCCCTAAGGCGACGATCCACGCTGAGATGATGTGACGCATAGCCGTTCAATTTACCTAATCTGCAGGATCGAATGCTAGACGGGTGCGGGGTCAGATTGTGAGAACGGCGGCGCCTTGAAACGATCCGGCCTTGAGTGCTTGCAGCGCCTGATTGGCTTCCCGCAAGGGAAAACGAACGGTGTGCGGTTTGATCGGAATGGCCGCCGCTTCGCGGAGCAGATCGAGGCCATCTTGTCTCGTATTGGCGGTCACTGAGCGCACGATCCGCTCGCCGAAGAGTTCACGATCGTAATCGAGCGCAGGAATCGGCGACATGTGGATACCGGCCAGTGCCAACGTGCCGCCTCTCTCTAATGCGCGCAAGGCAGGAGGCACCAGCTCGCCGGCCGGCGCAAAGATGATGGAGCCTTGCAACAGGTCCGGCGGCTGGTCTTGCGCGCCCCCGACCCAGACAGCACCCAGCTCGCGCGCGAGCGCCTGGTGTTCCGCCTTCAGCGAACTGACATAAACTTGGCAACCCCAGTGACGCGCGATCTGGATGGCGATATGCGCGGAGGCGCCGAAGCCGTAGAGCCCGAGTCGCTGACCCGGCTTGATCCCGCTCAACCGCAAGGCGCGATAGCCGATGATCCCGGCACAGAGCAGAGGCGCCGCTTCGTCATCGGTAAAACCCGGCGGAATGGGATAGGCAAACCGCGCCGGCACGACTGCGTATTCCGCATACCCGCCGTCGACTTGGTAGCCGGTGAACCGCGCCTTCAGACACAAATTCTCGCGCCCGCTCTTACAGAATTCACAGGTCCCGCAAGTTCCTTGGAGCCAGGCAATCCCGACGCGATCTCCCTCTTGCACCTCCGTCACCCCGCCCCCCAGCTGCGCAACGGTGCCGACCACCTGATGGCCGGGGATCAGCGAGCGCTTCACATCGGCCAGTTCTCCCTCGATGACATGCAGATCGGTGCGGCACACCGCGCAGACATGCACCTTCACCAGCACGTCGCCGGGCCCCGGAAGAGGCAGGGGAATATCACGAAGCTGCAACGGACTGTCCGCCACATCTCCGACATGGTCGAGGACCATGGCCTTCATAGACGCTCCGATGAATTGCGGTGGAGGATGAGCGGCCGACCGCCTCACCCAGTGAGGCGGTCGGAATGTGAGAGAAAACGGAAACGGCTACGGCTTCTTGGCCTTGATGCACTCGATGTCGAGACGGATCTGCACTTCGTCGCCGACGACAAACCCGCCGGTGTCGAGCGTCTTGTTCCACACCATGCCGAAGTCCTTGCGATTCACTTTGCCTTCGGCGGTAAATCCTCCGCGGGTGTTCCCCCAGGGATCCTTGCTCACGCCGTTGAACGTCCCGACCAGGGCGATTTCCTTCGTCACGCCATGGAGCGTGAGATCGCCGAGCGCCGTATAACCCTCGCCGGTCTTCTTGTAGCTCTTCATCTTGTAGGTCATGGTCGGGAACTTTTCGACGTCGAAAAAATCGGCGTTGCGCAAATGCGCATCGCGTTTCTCCTGGTTGGTATTGACTGACGCGGTATGGATCGTCGCTTCGATCGTCTTAAACTGATGCGCCTCCGCATCCATTTCGACCACGCCGCTGTAGTCCATGAATTTGCCCGCGGTCTTGGAAACCACCATATGGGCGACGCGGAACTCGATGATGGAGTGGTCGGGATCCAGATCCCAGCGCGCCATCTCGGCCCCGGCCCCCACCGGCCATCCGGCCAGCAACACCGCACACAACCCACTTGCTTTGAATATGGTCCGTCGATTCATGCACCCTCCATGGATAAACTGCACCCTGATACCGTTTATGCCCGCTGTCTTCCCGTCACTTTTTGGTCGAGGCGGGCTCAGCCCCCCCGGCCTGTTTATTCGTAATCGATTGGACCTCTCGACCTCCGGCCCTGGCCCCCGTTCGCATCCGCACATGGACATCGACGGCTTCTGATTCCACATTGTCCGGGAACGGGGGAAACGGCTGCGCATGCACGACCGCGTAAATCCCCGCCTCATCGACTTCCCGCGCGCCCGACCCCTTTTCAATCTGAATCAACTGCACGCGCCCGCTGGGATACAGCCGAAACTTTACCCGAACCGTCTCGCTCGTCGGCGCATGCCGGACATGACGGACGGTGCGGCTCCAACTGCGGCTCACCAGATAACTGATCTGCTGCCAATAGGCGCGGCCCTGTCCCGGTATCGGCATCGGGAGAAGATCTTCTTCCACCACCAGCCCACCTGAGACCGGCAAGGCATCCGGCTGCACTTCATCTTGAACCGACTCCCCGCCTGGCGACTCTTCCGAACTCGGAAGCGGAGCATCGCTGCCTTCGTTTGTCGCGTCCTGCTTTCCCAGCGTGACATACACGACACGGGTCAGGATCCGCTCATACTTATCTTTTCTCACCCGGGCAACGGTCACTTGCACCCTGGCGGCCTTGGGAGGAACCGAGAGCTTGCCCGGGGGAATCGGCTCCATGGTGGCCGACCCCTTCGTCACCATTGCCGCGTTGTCCGGCTCCAATGCCACGACTTGCCGCTGGAACAGCACCGACTCGCAGATCGCCACCAGCGGAGCGCCGTTTTGGGTCAGCCCGCCGACGGCGATCGACAGATCGAACGGTTTCCCGATCTGAACGTCGCCCGAATCATCCGCCGTCCCGAGATCGATCTTCACCCATCGCGCTCCGGATGGAGCCGAAGACACCTCTGGCGGAGATCCGGCTGCAAGGCTGACTGACATGATCGTGAATGGGGAAAGGCACAGACCGAGGACGCCGGCCAGCAATGCGCGGAGACTGGGCGCGGGGTGATACATACAGGCATCCTACTCAGCCCCGGGATCGAGTGCAACCCGTTTTTTCGGCCCACGCGTGCCTCCATCATGCAGTTGCGTTAGAATGCAGGCATGCGCGCACTGGTAAAGACTGTGGCCGGTCCCGGGTTAACGGCGATGACTTGTCCGGATCCCACCGCCGGACCCAACGATGTCATCGTGAAGGTCAAGGCGACATCGCTCTGCGGCACCGA
>JBEBHO010000113.1:0-11963 GCA_040081095.1 Nitrospira sp. | reverse complement strand
CCGAAGAAGAATTGCGCGAGCATCCGGTCTTCGCCGACCTCAACCTGTATCCGAACGATATTGACCAACTCTTGGCCGGCAAAGACAAGGCCCTGTCGATGGTCAACGCGATGAACCTATGAGCACACCAACGGCGTTCGACATTGTCATCATTGGGGCCGGCCCGGCCGGGCAGAAAGCCGCGATCCAAGGCGCCAAATCTGGGAAACGTGTCGCGTTGCTCGAACGCGAACGCGGCATCGGGGGGAGCTGCGTCTATCGCGGCACCATCCCCAGCAAAACCCTGCGCGAGAGCGCCCTGCATCTCGACCGCTTGCGCCGCGCCAGCGCAGCGTTTGAATTCAAGCTGAAGCCGGACGCAGAAATCTCCGCGCTGCTCAGCCGCCTGGAAGAAGTGGTCCAGACGCATGACACCTATATGAGCAAACAGTTGCGGCGCAACGGTATCTCACTCTTTCACGGTCGCGCGCGCTTCCTCAATGACCGAACCGTTGAAATGCAAGCGGTGGATGGAGCCCGGCAGCAATTCACCGCCGACTATTTCGTCGTCGCCACCGGCTCACGCCCGCGCAACCCGGCGGAGATCCCGGTCGATCACGAGCATATTCTCGACAGCGATTCCCTCTTATCCATGCTGTACCTGCCCCGCTCCCTGGCCATCATCGGCGGCGGGGTCATCGGGTGCGAATACGCCTCCATCTTCGCCTTGCTTGGCGTTGAAGTCACACTGATCGACCGCGCCAAGTCACCGTTGCAATTCATGGATCCGGAGCTGGTCACGCAATTCGTCGCCAGCTTTGAGCAGCACGGCGGACATTATCTCGGAGGACAAACGATCCAGAGCGTCCAATGGGATGGCGCCACCAGCGTGGTGACGCTCCTCGGCGACGGCCAATTCATCAAGAGCGAAAAGCTCCTTGTCGCCTTGGGACGCCAGGCCAATATCGAAGATCTCAACTTAAGCGCGGCAGGTCTTGAAGTGAACGCGAAGGGCAGCCTGTCCGTCAATCAATTCTGCCAAACGGCGGTGCCGCACATCTATGCCGTCGGCGACATGGTTGGCGCCCCGGCGCTCGCGTCGAAGGCCATGGAACAGGGCCGCCGCGCAGTCCGCCACGCGCTCAACCTGCCGATCGGGGATGCCGCATCGACCATTCCCATCGGGGTCTATACGATTCCTGAAATGGCCAGTATCGGCTTGGATGAAAAGATGGCCAACGAGCGGTTTCGCAACCCCGTCATCGGACGCGCCAAGTTCGAAGAAGTCGCCCGTGCGCAGATTTCCGGCGCCGGCCATGGACTCCTGAAAATGATCGCCGATCCGAACGGCGAGCGCTTGCTCGGCGTCCAAGTCGTCGGCGACTCCGCCACCGAACTGATTCATCTGGGTCAGATGGCCCTCCAGCAAGGGGCGTTGGTCGAATCGTTTATCGACAACGTCTTCAACTTTCCCACCTACGCCGAAGCCTATCGCGTCGCAGCATTGGATATCATGGGCCAAGTCGCCAAACGCCAACCCGCCGCTGCAGCCTAGCCCTTCCAACCCTTTGACCCCGCGCGCATCTTTCGTATAGGCTGCTCCTGACGGTCGACAGTCCCGTCGACACTGCGCAGGAACAGCCCATGAATCGTTCGGATCGCCGTCGACAGGAATCACGCCAGGGCAGGACAGGCTCGGCGCCGGACAGCTTTGCCATCCACAATCTGCTCGATCAGGGAAAGCGCCACCACCAGGCCGGCCAGTTGGCGGAAGCCGAGCGCAATTATCAGCTCGCGCTGAATATGTCCCCCGGCCATCCCGAAGCCCTGCATTTATTGGGATTGCTGGCCTATCGCGTCGGCAGCTTCGATCAAGCCATTGAGCTCATCCGCCACGCCATTGAGGGCACACCCAAATCTCCGTTGTATTGGTTCAATCTGGGCGTGGTGACGAAACGGGCCGGGAAATCGGACGACGCCATTCGCGCCTACGAGCGGGCCATTGAGCTCAACCCCAAATACGTCGATGCCGTCATCAATCTTGGCAACGTCCTCAAAGACCAACATCGCCTCGACGCGGCCGTTGCGACCTATCGCACAGCGCTGACGCTCAACCCGGCGCACGCCGACACCCACAACAACCTCGGAGTCGCCCTCAAGGAACAGAACGCTGTCCATGACGCAATCGCCGCCTATCGAGAAGCCATCCGGCTCAAGCCCGCGCATTTCGAAGCCTGGAACAATCTCGGCCTGGCGCTCCTGGAAACTGGCGCGAGCGATGAAGCCATCGCCTCGTTTCAACAGGCCCTGAGCATCGTGCCGAACTCATCAAAAGCCCTGTATAACCTGGGTATCGCGGCGATGTGGAAAGGCGATCACGCTGGCGCCATCGCCCACTTCTCCCAAGTAGCTTCGGCCAAGCACCATCATGGCGGGCCGATTCAAGAGACGACTCTCTTCCGCTCTCGACTGAAACACGACGCAGAACAAACCCGGCTCTTGATTGAACGAGGCCGCCTCGATGCTTCACACCGTTCCTATGTCGATGCATTGGAGCGCTTGGAAATTACGCTGGCCGCGGCCTATCCCACGCGCAACCGCTGCCCGGTGGATCAGGCCGCACTCACGGCAATCGCACCGTCCTTCAATCAATTTCTTTATCGGGCTCCCTGCGAACGGCTGACAGACGGGGCGCTGAATCCAGACCTCGATATTCCAACCATCGAATCACGGTATCTCGGACACCAGCCGGAAGTGACGTTCATCGATCACCTGCTCAAACCGGAAGCATTGAGCGCGCTACGCACCTTCTGCCTGGAATCCACGATTTGGAAGAAGGACTACGACAACGGCTACCTCGGCGCATTTCTCGGCGATGGATTTGCCACGCCTCTCCTGCTGCAAATTGCAGAAGAACTGCGTCAGGCCTTTCCCGGCATCTTCAAAGACCATCGGCTCACGCAGGCCTGGGCGTTCAAGCAGGACAGCGCGAGGCGCGGCCTTTCCATCCATGCCGACGCCGCTGCCGTGAATGTGAATTTCTGGATTACACCGGACGAGGCGAACCTGAACCCCGAGAAGGGCGGGCTCGTGGTCTACGACAAAGAGGCGCCGGCAGATTGGAACTTTGCAGCCTATAACAGCGAGCAGAACAAACCGAAGATCCTTGAGTGGCTGACACAAGCCGGTGCGCAGACGATCCGGGTACCCTATCGCGCCAACCGTGCCGTGGTCTTCAACTCAGACCTCTTCCACGAAACCGACGACGTGACCTTCCGTGACGACTACCTCAGCCGGCGCATCAACATCACGCTGCTCTACGGCTACCGGCATCGGTCATAGCCGCATCAGGCTCGAACGCCATCTCATCGCCCTGCGTTGCGGCAGACGTCGTCATCGCTTCCGTGACAACGGACTGGATACGCTGCTGCATCCGCGCCGTCGCCAGCCGCATCGCTAGGCCGATGGCCGTCACGAGAAACAGGAAGACCGGCACGAGCAGCCGGGCGACCTGCTCAAGCCGCTCTTGTGGAGTGCGCATGGTCGCCGGCTGCATCGACCGTACAAAGGTAAGCCTGGCCCACGCGATCGTCGATCCCTTGTCCTGAATCGGCTCGATCACCGTGAACCGCTCCTGGCCTGACGCCGGCTCGTCTCGGATCACCACTTCCCGATTCTGCGCGCGGATTGCGGCCCAGTTCGAATCCTGAATCTGCTGCCCGACATAGCCCGCATTGGAAGCAGCCAACACCCGGTTCCCATGGTCGATCACAATCGTGTCGGCCAGGCTGCTGGTCCGCCAGGTTCCCTCCAATGCCTCTTGGACCTTGGTCACATCCACCACGAGGACAACCGCACTCAGGGACGCGAAGGCCCGGCTCACAGCCGCCGCTTCCTGCTGCAACGCCTGGCTCGCCAGCGCCTCGCGCTGCTGCCCTTGCACAACATCTGACCGCTTGAGGGTGTAATAGAGCATGCCCCCGATGAGGGCCGTCGCCAAGAGACTGACCAACAGTACGCGCAGCATAGGCAGTGCCTCCTCAGACGATGGGACTCAGACTCGACCCTTGGGGGCTCACACCGGATGTGCTCGAAGAGATGGGAACGTCACACCGCCTCATCTGACGTACGGGCACGCTGATACGGCTCCAGCTCAAGGTGCTTGACCACCTGCTGGAGTCTCGCCCACTCATCCGGTGTCAAACTGGCAAACTCCAAGCCGAAGCTGCGGTCACGGCACCATCGCACGACCGCTTGCGTGACCTGAATCGGCGGCTCACCGTCCGACACGTCGACGCGCAGCTGCAGTGTCGTGCCGGGCTTTACCTCGGTCGTACTGAAGACGCAACACCCGCGGATCGAGAGATCGGTCAGATTGCCATCACCGGAGACAATATTGGCGGAGCTGAAGGAACTGCGAAACTGGACGGGAAAACGGGGATGCTGTCGATGTTCCACGAAGAGGCCTCATGAGCAAAGTATTTCTATCCCTTAATATTGCCAATGGGCCTCAGTTCCGCTACTTTTTTTGTAATTCCCGCACGGTCGACCGACTCCACGACTTCCGAGATGTTTTTGTAGGCGCATCCGGCCTCTTCCGCGAGCCCGGACATCGAGACCGCCTTCACGAGAATGCCCCGCTGTTTCATCTGCTGTTGCAGCTGCTCGCCGCGAATCGACTTCTTGGCCTGCGTCCGCGACATCGTGCGTCCGGATCCGTGCATGGTCGAGCCAAAGGTATCGTCCGTCGCCCGCGCCGTGCCCACGAGCAGATAGGATCCCGTTTCCATCGACCCGCCGCAAATCACCGGCTGGCCGACCGACTGATAGCAGGCCGGCAAATCCTGGCTGCCAGGGCCCAGCGCGCGCGTCGCCCCTTTCCGGTGCACGACCAATTCGCCTTCAGGATACCGCTCCACCTTGGCGACGTTGTGGGCCACGTCATACACCAGCTCCATCCCCAACTCTTCTCCCGAACGGCCGAAGACCGCGGCAAATGCTTCGCGAATCTGGTGCGTGATGACCTGCCGATTGGCGAACGCCGTATTGGCCGCGCAATTCATCGCCGCAAAATAGTCCTGCCCCTCCTCGGACAGGAAGGGCGCACAGGCCAACTGCTGATCCTTGACCGTAATCCCGTACCGCCGCATCGCCTTCTCGAAGACTTTGAGATAATCGCTGGCGACTTGGTGGCCGAACCCGCGCGACCCGCAATGCACCATGACGACAATCTGGTCATGCCCGGTAATGCCGAACGCCGCCGCCGTCTCCCGGTCGAAGATCCGGTCGTTCGCCACCACTTGCACTTCCAGATAGTGATTCCCCGAACCCAGCGTGCCGAGCTGATTCATCCCCCGCCCCACGGCATGAGTGCTGACTTTGGACGGATCGGCACCGGGGAGACATCCGCCTTGTTCCATCCGCTCCAGGTCGCGGTGCCATCCATAGCCCTGTTCAATACACCAGCGGGCTCCTTTGGTCATCACGCGATCGAAGGCCGGCCGATCCATCGACACAAAGCCGCTCGCCCCGACACCCGCCGGCACCCGCCGAAAGAGCTCGGTCATCAGCAGCTCAAGCCTGGGCTGAACCTCCTGCAATGTGAGATCCGTTCGAATCAACCGCATCCCGCAATTGATGTCGTAGCCCACCCCACCGGGAGAGATAATTCCCGAGCGCACATCGAACGCGGCCACCCCGCCGATGGGGAATCCATAGCCCCAATGGCCGTCCGGCATGCACAGCGCATAACGGCGAATACCGGGGAGACAGGCAACATTGGTCACCTGCTCAAACACACCGGTATCCATCGCGCGAAGAATCGACTCCGTCCCATAGATACGGGCCGGCACCAGCATGCCGGGTTTCTCCGTGACGGGAATCTCCCAGATCTCATCGGAGATACGCACAACCCTCATGGATGTGTTGCACTTCATACGTCCAGCACCACCCGTACGTTCCATCGCCCATTCTCTTGTTGCAACCGGTACAAATGTTTGGTGACGCCCTTCACGTCATTGCGCAACTCCTGCGTCACCTGATTCACCGGTTCACCGATCATCGTCGCGATGAGTGTCCACCGATCTCCCTCTTGGGCCAACGAAATCGCAGCTCGACTGAATACGACACCGGCGGCATCCTTCCAATACACCAAATCGGAAAGCCAATCGAACAGCAGCGCCGCAAGATCGCCATCCGCATGTTCCACACGGCGTTCCCACGTCGCGCCGACCGTCGAGGGATCGGCCATGGCCTCCATCACGGCGTTCGACGCGGCCGCGAAGAGTTCTTGAATGGAATCGCCCTCGGCATCGAATGCCAGGTCCGCCAGGGCGACGTCGTCGAGAAAGTGAAAAGAGGCCGGCATGGATGCGCGCTACAGCACCGTCGGGCGGCGGGCCCGCCGGAAGATGGCCCGCACCTGCTCCAAGCCGGGAATGCGATGCGCCAATGGATTGGGCACCTTTCCCTTGAAGAACATCCGGACACCCAGCGGAAGAATCCGGAGAAAACGCGAGAGGTCCAGACCGACGACCTTGAGCGGCATGATCGCTTCGTTCAATCGCCCTTGCTGTTCAATGATCGACACAAACCCGGCGATATGCCGCGCGCCGCCGGTCGATGCCAGGCCCCGGTCGAGCGACGCCCGGCGCAACCGGATGATCGCTTCCATCGGCTGCACATCTTTCGGGCAGACTTCCACGCAATAGTTGCAACGCGTGCAATCCCACATCCCGTTCGCTTCTTGCAATACGGCGAGACGGGCTCGCTTCATCTTCTCCGGCTCACGCGGGTCTGAAAGAAAGCGATCGACTTTGGCCAGCGCCGCCGGACCCGCAAACCCCGGCGAGACCTCGTGCACCGTACAGGCGGCCACACAGGCCCCACACATGATGCAGGCATCGACATGGTGATAGCCGGAACCGGAGGGAATCGACTCGCGCGACATCTCCCGTGCGATGCCACCCGTCGTAGCGGTGGAAATCCAGGGCGTGATATCGCGGATCTTTCCCCAGAACGGTCGCATATCCACGACGAGATCTTTAATGATCGGGAGATGATCCAGCGGGGCGATTCGCAGCCGGCCGTGCCGTTCCAATTCCTTGCGAACCGACGTGCGGCAGGCGAGCTTCTCGCCTCCATTGATCTGCATGGCGCACGATCCGCAAATCGCCGACCGGCAGGAGTAGCGCAACGCCAGACTGCCGTCGACCTCGTTCTTGATCCGGATCAGCAGGTCAAGGACGGTTGAACCGCGCCGCATATCGAGGCGAACCTCTTCGTCATGCGGCGTCGCATCCTGTTCGGGATTACATCGCTGAAGTGTGACAGTAAGACGCATCGGACGCTTTCAGCCTTTGGCCGTTAGCCATCAGCGCAGTGAAAGCTGATCGCGAATGTCAGCCGAGTTCGAACGTCTTCGTGAAATTGGTCAGATTGCGACAACCGTCGCTCGTGACCAGCACCATGTCCTCGATCCGCACTGCGCCTAACCCGGGATAGTAGAGTCCCGGTTCGACCGTCACGACATGGCCTTCCTGCAAGAGCGACCCGGTCCGGCTGATGCGCGGCGCTTCATGAATGTCCAGCCCGACGCCATGTCCGGTCCCGTGGAAGTAGCCCTGCATGCGGCCGTCGACTAGCCCCGTCTTATACCCGGCCTTCTCGAACCGGTCGCAGATCCCTTGATGGATTTTCATCCCGTCGGCGCCGTCTTTGACCTTGGTGATGGCTTCTTCCTGCGCATCCTTCACGGTCTGATAGAGCCGCTTCAATTCGGGGCTGACCGCGCCTCGGATGACCGTGCGGGACATGTCGGCAAAGTACCGGCTGTTGGCCGATCGTGGAAACACATCGAAAATGATGCTGCGATGGGCGGGCAACGGGCCGGTCCCTTCATGATGGGGATCGCAGGCCTGTTCGCCGCCGGCCACAATCGTATGCTGGGCCACGCAATCGCGCTCCATCAACTTCACGTTGATGAGCTTCTTGATGCGCTCCGAGGTCAAGATTTCGCCATCCAGCCACAACTCTTCACCGCGAATGGTCGCCTGCTTGAGCGTCGCATGCGCCGCCGCCACCGCTTCTTCCGTCGCGCGCTGCGCCGCTTCAATGCAGCGAACCTCTTCGGCGGTTTTCACGACCCGCTGCTCATAAAACGGATCGCGCTTCGGCTTCATGCTGTAGCCCAGCTCTTGAAGCCGCGTGGCGTGGATAAAGGGGAAATTGGCCGGGACCAGCAACTGCCTGATTTTGGCTTCACGAAGAATCACATGGACGATATCGACCGTGCTCGGCTCCTTGGTGCCGTTCGATTTCGCCTTCTTTTCCAGCTCGGAATAGGACAACACCCGGTCCACCGACGCCTGCGACTTGGCCCGATCCATTTCGAGATCGCTCATGACCAGCAGCCGCTCGCCCTTGACCTCCATATAGATGAAGGGATCGGGCGCGACAAATCGCGTCGCATAATAGAGGTTCGAATCAAGTTCGCTCGCGGCAATAAACAGCGTGGCGACGTCAGGTTGTGGGGCAGCAGCTCGTTTCATGGATGGATAAGACGAAGGAGATTGGACCGGCTAGAGGTGGTTCGGTGCATGAATGGGCAGATGCTAACATGGGGTCCGGTGACGGTCAAGGCGTAGCCGGAACTGATTCAGGCACAAATTCAGACTCCGGCGTGGCAGACGGTTTGTCCTCGTTCGGCGTCATCAGATCCATGGGAAGCGTCAACGTATTCTTCAGCACATCAACGGCTAACTGCGCCAGCCCTGACAATCCCGCCGTAAACGATTTCATCGGCAGGTAGGTCACCTCGGGATCTTCCACGGCTCCCTTCAGCGAGAAAATGGCCGTCGCCATTCCTTTGCGATCGCCGGCAAAAATCCGCCCGAACAAGGGAATGGTCTTGAGGAACGTGGCATAGGATCCGAACGGACTGACCGCGACGACCATGTCCAATTGATCGGTGGGCAGATCATAGTTGCCCGCCGCCGTAATCTTAAGGATCGGACTGTCCACCACCAGATTCTCGGTTTGGAACGATCCATTCTGAATCGTGACCGTGGCGGAAATGCGATTGTAGGGCAACCCCTCTTTGTCCAGATCCACTTTCCCCTGCAGCACCGCGGGAAGATTGAGGATACTCAAAATTTTCCACACCGCGCGTTCTTTGGCCTTCAAGATCCGTCCATTCTCCAGCAGGATCTCGGCCTTTCCATTCAAGGAAGGATAGGCCCCATGCGGGTTCCGCCCATGCCCGCGAATCGTGCCGCTCAGACGCACCTGGCCCGACACACCCTGAATGTCGGACTGAGTCAGCCGCAAGAGATCCTCCACCGCTAACCCAGTCGCGCGTAACGACACCTCGGTCTCGGCCGGCGCCTTGGGAGGGAGTTGAACCGTCACCCGACCGGCCACTTGGCCGTTGGTGGAATCTCCGGCGATCCGGTCAATGTCCAGCACCCCGTCTTGGATGATAATGCGCGCGGTCAATCCGCCGAACTTGAGGTGCCGATAGTGTGCCCGGGCTGCCGCCGCCGTCATGGTCACCTGGCTGGAGGACGCCAGTCCCTCCAAAAATTCCCGCATCGGCGAACGCTCGCCCTTGGGAATCACCAGGTCGAGATCCAGCTGATTCGACTCGATCTTGCCGGTAATCACCGGTTTCGCCGGCCAGTTCCGCACCGTCGCTTCCAACGCCAGGTCGCTGTCCTGCACCTTGAACGACAGCCGCTTCACTTCCGCGCCGTTCCGCACCAGCTTCACCCGCGCATACAGATCTTCAATATGCCCCGCGCCCTTGACCAGCATCAGCCCGTTCGTCAGCGCCATCCACCCCGTGGTCTTCCAGGTTTTCCAATCCGTGTCCTTCCCCTTCACATCGAGCGAGATCTCGATGTTACCGGCTTCGAACCCGCCCTTCGCAATCCACTCGGGCAAGCCGGACAACGACAGTTCCCCGGTGGCCACCGCCACATCGATGGAGAACTTTTCTCCGATCTGGATCACCCCCTTCAGCGGAATCCGCGCTGAAGGCAACACCAGCTCGACGCGTGTCACCGTGGCCGCATTCGCCCTGGTCAGATCGCCTTCGAACTCAAACACCGCCGGAGCGCCGACCGGCTTCTCGATCGCATTCGGCACCACCACCTTGGACTCCGTCATCACCAGATTGCCGCGCACATGGGGCGCAGTCGTAGCCCCGCTCAATTGAACGGCCCCACTCAACAATCCTTCAAACATTCCAACCGGGATGATCTTGGACGGGGCAAATCTGGCGATATGCCCGGCATCGCCGTTCGCACGAATGACGAACTCCTGAAAAACGCTCGCTGATCCGCCAGAGATTCCACCGTGGACCTGAAGAATGGTATCGCCCAGGTGACCGGTCACCTGCTCAAATTGTGTTCCCCCGTCGGCCAAGACAAACTTTCCCTGGAGCGCCGTCAACCGTTCAGGCAAAGAGGGATGAGTGAAACTGATGTGCCGGGCCGTAATCTCGCCGCCCGCAAAGGTCACTCCGCCAGGCTGATTCAAGGGTCCCACCAGACGAAACGTGGGTAACGCCGTCCCTTCGACATCGCGGAGTCCGGCAAGCAGATGCGCAAACCGCTCCGCCTTGACCGTCTTGGCGAGAAACTGCACCAGATCGGTGGCCGCCATGCTCCCGGTGATTTCCAATTCCAGCCAGGGTCCGGCATCCAAAAAAGATATCGTCGCCTTGCCGTCCGTGATTTGAATGGCGCCATACAGACCGGTGAACTTGGCCGCCCGCACCCGGCCGGCCTCCACGACGATTACCCCGGCTAAATCCTTGGTGAGCACATGCTCATCGCCCAGCAACGCTTGCCCTTCTTGGACATGGAACTCGCCCGTCACCGACAATTGCGGACCCGAGGTGGCCGATCCGGTAAGCGTCGCATTCACCACCTGCACTTTTCCGTCGATCTGCCGCTCTGCCAGCACCGCCGGGAGTTGCGGATGGATCCATTCGGCAGGAATGGTCGTCAGCAATTCCTTTACAGTCACCAGCGACGAATTGAAGGTCACGGCAAACGTCGGCTGCGCAGTGAGCAGTCCCGCTAAATTCGCTTTGCCGGTCAGAGTCAGCTGATTGAACCGAGCCGTCATGTCCGATAGCACCGCATCGTATCCGGCCAGCCCCGGCATGATACGCACCTGCCCCTGCAGATTGACCGTCCCTTGCAGCTGTGGAGGCACCGGCCTCGGCCCGAAAAAGTCGGCAATGTCCCGCAACACGACATTCGCGGCGTCTACCTGCCCCTCGAACTGAAACACCGGCGCGGGCGTCGCCACCGGCTGCTCGGCCGGCTGTTCCGGTGAAGCGGGTTCGGCCGGCGCGTCAGCCGTCAACGCGGCGGACCGTTCCACCCGCTTGATCTGTCCCGCGAGCGACACGGCGGACAACCCGTCCTGACCGGTTTGCGCCACCGACAGATGCACGTCCGCCATCGCGCGCTCCGGGCGGATCATGATCCCCCCTTCGACCCGCTCCAGCTTCAGCGTTCTGGTGCCGCCGGGCCGCCCCTCGTCAATGACGGTAATGCTCCCGTTCACAATCGTTGCTTGCCGGATCATGAAGACGCGCGTCATCATGTCCATCGTGCGCTGATCCGTCGCCGCCTGATTGGCGCCATCCAGAATATTCCAGTGACCGGCTTCGTTCCGGTGAATCGTGAGGACCGGCTCTTCAACCAGCAGCCGTTTGCCCACCACCTGTTTGCGCAGCAGCGGCAGCAGGCGCAGCACCAGATCGATCTTTTTCGCCGACAGCACGACTTGGTCTGAATGGGGATCGTGGATAGCAACCTGACTGAGCTCGACACGGATGCGCGGGAAAATCACAAACTTGACGCGATGCACTTCAATCTTACGCCCGAGGCTTTCCTCAAGCTGCTGCAGGACAAACTGTTTGAGATAATCTTCGCCGATCAGCGTGTTGGAGAATAGGAGGAAGGCAC
>JBEBHO010000300.1:0-11978 GCA_040081095.1 Nitrospira sp. | reverse complement strand
GCTGCATGACATTGGGTTGCTGTTGCTCGCGAGCAATATGCCGGAGGACTATAAGCGAGTGTTGGCATTGCAGAAAGAGAAAGCCCTGCTCGATTGGCAAGCTGAACAGGACGTGTTCGGCGTAACGCATGCCGAAGTCGGCGCCTATCTTCTGAGCCTCTGGGGCGTCGGGGAGGCAATTGTCGAATCGGTGGCATTCCACCATCGGCCCTCCGCCTGCGGCGATGTTGCGTTCAGTCCCCTCACCGCCGTGCATGTAGCCAATGCCATCGCCGAGAGCGAAAACTCTGCCGGTGGTGAAAGCCGGCCAGTCCAGATTGACGAAGCCTACCTCACGAAGCTGGGGAAGCTGGAGCGACTTGCTGCTTGGAGAGAAGCCTGTCAGTCGGATGAATAGCGGGCTGATAGCCGTTATCGGAACGTCCTGTAGGAGAGGAGGGCAATCCTCCTGAGCGAAGGGCCACGTCCTCCCCCTTCCGTCTTTCCCCCGTTCACGTAATCGTGGGGCTATGTGCGTGAAATTCGAGCGCTCTGACGGTGCGCTACGTGGCCGTTGTCGGCTCAGTCCTTGTCGTCTCGTTTCCCAGGCGATGTCTGACTATTCTGGTCAAGCATAGATCTCCGCGTCGAGCAATGTCATTCCCCGTGCGTCTTTTTCGGAAATGATTGGCGTGTCATCGATGGGCCAGGTAATCCCCAGAGACGTATCGCTCCATATAATGCAACGCTCGTTTCCCGGCGACCAATAGTCCGTGGCCTTGTACAGGACCTCAGCGTGGTCCGACAGCACAACAAATCCATGGGCAAATCCCTCAGGTACCCAGATTTGCTTCCTGTTCTCTGCACTCAGGGTCTCTCCAACCCAACAACCAAACGTGGGGGATCCTTTGCGAAGGTCGACGGCCACATCGAACACGACTCCAGCAATGACGCGAATCAGCTTTCCTTGTGGCTGCCTGATTTGATAGTGCAAGCCACGCAGGACGTGCTTCGTGGAATAGGAATGGTTATCCTGAACGAACGTCACGTGTTTGCCGATGGCCTCGGCAAATGCCAGGCTGTTGAAACTTTCAAAAAGGTATCCTCGATCGTCCCCGAAAACGCGAGGTTCGATAACCACGACTTCCGGTATTGCCAGCGGAAGAATCTTCATAGCGAGATCAACGGTTCGTTGCCTTTCTTGCCTGGAATTAAAACGGCGGTTCCTTCAGCACCTGTAATAAATAACGCCCATACCCGCTTTTCACGAGGGGCTGTGCGAGTCGCTCCAATTGCGCCGCATCGATCCATCTATGCCGATAGGCGATTTCTTCCAGGCACGCTACCTTGAGGCCTTGTCTGCGCTCAATCGTTGCGATGAACTGACCGGCCTCCAGCACCGACTCATGCGTGCCGGTGTCCAGCCAGGCATAGCCACGCCCCATGATCTCGACATGCAGCTTGCGTTGTTCAAGATACAGTCGATTGAGGTCCGTGATCTCGAGTTCTCCCCGAGCCGAAGGCTTCAATTGCTTGGCCAGCTCAATGACATGACGGTCGTAAAAATAGAGGCCGGTCACCGCATAGTGTGACTTGGGCACGGCGGGCTTTTCCTCAAGATTGATCGCGTGCCCGCTGGCATTAAATTCAACCACGCCGTACCGTTCCGGATCATTGACATGGTAGGCAAACACGGTCGCCCCATCGGTCCGTTTCATCGCACTGTTCAGTAATTGAGGAAAGTCGTGGCCGTAAAATATGTTGTCGCCGAGCACGAGCACAGATGGGTCGTGGGCAAGAAACGATTCGCCGATGATGAAGGCCTGCGCCAATCCGTCCGGAGATGGCTGCACGGCATAGCTGAGGCTGATGCCCCACTGCTCGCCGGTCCCGAGGAGTTGTTGAAACCGGGGTGTATCTTGCGGTGTGGAAATGATGAGGATGTCGCGAACCCCTGCCAGCATCAGCGTGCTCAGAGGGTAATAGATCATCGGTTTATCGAAAACGGGAAGCAGTTGCTTGGACATAGCCAAGGTTGCGGGATGCAGCCGGGATCCCGTGCCACCGGCCAGAATAATGCCTTTTCGGTTCATAGCCCACCTTGTAACGCCAACTCTTCGATGAGCCGACGGACTTGAAGTTGCCAATCCGGCAAGTGCACACCGAAGGTGCTGGTAAGTTTTGACGCGCTGAGGCGTGAGTTGCGCGGCCGTTTCGCAGGCAGGGGATACGCCTCTGTTTTGATCGGGTGGATGTTTTCGGGAGCGGCTTTCAGTGCCATCCCTTTCTCCCGCGCCACGGCGATGATGTATTGCGCATAGGTGTGCCAGGTCGTTTCACCTTGAGCCACTACGTGATACGTACCGGCGAAGTCAGTGAGGCGTTCCTTGTGGAGCGCTTGATGAAGCGCGAGGGCCGTCACATCAGCGAGAAGTTCCGCGCTCGTCGGCGCGCCATGCTGATCAGCAATCACGTTGAGCGTCTCGCGCTCCTTGGCAAGCCGCAGCATAGTCTTGGCAAAGTTATTCCCGCGTGCGGCAAATACCCAGCTTGTGCGGAAAATGAAATGCTTCGCATGGCATTCCCGGATACGCGCTTCTCCTTCTAGCTTGGTCGTGCCATAGACGGAAAGCGGGTTAGGAAGATCGTCTTCCCGATAGGGCCCGTTCTTCTCACCGTCAAACACATAGTCTGTCGAATAGTGCACCAGCCAGGCATTGAGGCGCTTGGCCTCTTCCGCGAGCACCCCAACGGCCTCTGCGTTGATTCGACGAGCCTTGTCCGGCTCTGATTCTGCCTGATCGACGGCGGTATAGGCTGCGGCGTTCACAATAATATCCGGCTCATGCCGACGAACCCACCCCCGCACAGCATCCGGGTTTTCAAAGTCCAGCTCATGTTGCTCAGAGGCAACGATCTCGCCCACGGTCAGCAAGGATCGCTGCAATTCCCAACCGACCTGGCCTTCTTTCCCAAACAAGAGGATCTTCATGCGCGATAGTGCGTGTCTACCCATGAGCGATACGCCCCGCTTGTTACATTTTTCACCCATGGCTGGTTATCGAGATACCAGCGCACCGTTTTCCGCATGCCGGATTCAAACGTCTCCGCAGGTCTCCATCCCAGCTCACGATCAATTTTCGTCGCGTCGATTGCATAACGGCGGTCATGGCCGGGACGATCTTTCACAAAGCTAATCTGTTCTTGGTAGCGTTTCCCGTCGCGTCTGGGCTGAAGCGTATCTAGTTGCGTGCAGAGTGTCTGCACCACATCCAAATTGACCCGTTGACTTCCGCCCCCGATGTTATAGGTTTCGCCGACACGTCCAGCCTCCAAGACCCGTCGAATCGCACGGCAATGATCTTCCACATAAAGCCAGTCACGCACTTGCTGGCCATCTCCATAGATCGGCAGAGACTTCCCTGCCAGCGCGTTGTGGATGACGAGAGGAATCAGCTTTTCAGGGAATTGGAACGGGCCGTAATTGTTGGAGCAGTTCGTCGTCAACACCGGCAATCCATACGTATGGTGATAGGCGCGAACCAGGTGGTCGGAGCCGGCTTTACTCGCTGAGTAGGGACTGTTCGGTTCGTATTGGCGTGTCTCGGTAAAGGCTGGCTCGTCACGATCGAGGGAGCCATAGACTTCGTCGGTAGAGACGTGAAGGAAACGGAATCGAGCCTTCTCCTCCGCCGATAGCCCAACCCAGTAATGGCGCACCGCTTCGAGCAGGCGGAATGTGCCCACAATGTTAGTTTGGATGAATTCTTCAGGCCCATGGATGGAGCGATCCACATGGCTTTCTGCAGCAAAGTTGATGATCGCG
The DNA here is from genome assembly GCA_040081095.1 of Nitrospira sp. GTDB lineage: Bacteria > Nitrospirota > Nitrospiria > Nitrospirales > Nitrospiraceae > Nitrospira_D. Next base: position 8,173 of record JBEBHO010000300.1, on the reverse strand, counting down.
CGCGGCTGGTGCCGGGTCAGCAAGTGGCTTAGGAGGACGCTATCGCCGATATCGCCTTGCACAAACTGATGCCGCGCATCGCCTTGCAGTGAGGCTAGACTCTCAAGGTTGCCGGCGTAGGTCAGCTTATCGAGATTGATGATCGATTCATCATGTCGGCGAAACCAGTCTAGGACAAAATTCGCTCCGATAAATCCGGCCCCGCCCGTCACGATGATACTCATGCGCGCACCTCGTCGATGCGTAGACGTCGACGTGACCAGGCAAATCGCGCCAGAGCGGCGCCTGCTAGGCGGCTATCACGGATAAGGCGTCGTGAGGCTGCCGCGTGTGTAGTCGCTCGTATCATGCGGGTTGTGTGCACATCATTCAGGTGGCAGCAGTTGACGTGGAGTATCCGGTGACCCTTTCTGCGCGTGGGAAGGTCTCTCTTCGCTGAGGTGAGCGTCACTGTGAGATATTCTCTCTTCTTGATACCTAATTCAACTAAAACCCCGTTTAAAAAGCGCTCGTTCTGCCTCCTGGCGTACTGCGAGAATTGGGTATCGACCGTCCGCCTGCGGTGAGCTGGCGTTCAGTCCCCTCACCGCCGCGCATGTAGCCAACGCCATAGCCGAGAGCGAAAACTCTGCCGGTGGTGAAAGCAGGCCAGTCCAGATTGATGAAGCCTATCTGGCCAAGTTGGGGAGGATGGATCAACTGTCTGCGTGGAAAGAAGCTTGTCAGCCGGAGGAGTAGAACGAGGGGCAACGCAGCCACTGTCTTATGACGGAGAAGTTCTCGCCCTCTCCATCTCGTAAACCGTCCCACTATCTCAGGTAATCTGCTCCTGCTCATACCCACTCCATTCACGATGGGTCTAGCGCTTCTCCGATAGTAACCGGAACACCGGACGCTGCTAAGGGTAAGCAGCGTTGGACATTCTGGTTCTAATCGGTTAGTACCCCAATGTAATATGGTCTGCAGTAGCGTTGGCGTGGCGCCGGTCGAGTGCGCGGGTGTGGAAGGAAGCTGTGCGAGGCCCCTGTGTGGAAGCCGGCCCCGTTGCACGTTCAAATCCGTGGCTCGAGTGGGTGCATGGATCAATGGTGGAAACGGACGTGCAACGGATTCGCCAGAGCTTGAATCGGAGCTGGCCATTTAGATCAGCAGCCTGGAGCGTGCTGATGGCGGCACTCTTAGGGCTGGATGCGAGTCTTCGGCCCATTGGCCGCCAGCAGAAACTGGTGGAAACGTAGAATGTTCCCGTTTTCTTGTCCCGCTTGTGGAAGTACTGGAGCGCAATAGCTACAATTCGGCACGGCAAGACAATCGTGAGTCAATGTAAGCTAACCAGCTTACTGAATAATTAGGCCTCAGAGCGGGGCGTGAGAGAATTTATGGATCGCAAGGAACAGCTAGAAGCTGTCGAGACCATGCAAAACCTTTTGATTGCAAGGGCGACTGGCTCGGTTACCGCTAGCGACTCCGACTACCGCAGTCTGAGGAACAGACTTCTGGCGGAGTCAGTTCTCCGAGATATCCTCCCATCATTCCTTCGGACGGCGCGGGACCTCTCTCAGTTCTGGGCCTACATTAAGAAGGACTTCACGGGGTACGAAAAACGCCGGGAGCACATCTGGTCAGCTTTCCAACCTGTCTTTGAGTTTCTGGAAGCGCCGGAGGAGACAGCTCCCTTTCCGGAGCAAGTGAGTACATCGCTCGCAACTGTCGCGGAAGTTGCCGCGACGAAGTCGCAGACTACGCGAGTCTTCATAAGCTACTCGACTAAAGAGAAGGCCACTGCGGCAAAGGTGAAGGATTTCCTTGTCTCCTATCGTCTGAAGTGTTTTCTGGCCCATGAGGATCTTCAGGTGTCGGAAGAATGGAAAGAACGAATTTTGGAGGAGTTACTTCACTGCCACATCTTCATCCCGCTCCTGAGCAAGAGCTTTCGCGAATCGGAGTGGGCTCCACAGGAGATCGGGGTCATCGCCGGGAGAAAGACGGTGGCGATCGTGCCTATCGCGCTCGACAGCACTGTGCCATTTGGTTTCATTTCAAATATTCAAGGGCGCACGATTCCGCTGACCGGTCTGAACGAGGACTTGATCATCACGCCCCTGCTTAAGAAGTGCCCACGGCTCATCATCCCCTGCATGATCGAGCGCGTGCGGGGAGCGAAGAGCTACCGAAATGCCGAGGCAGCAATGAAGCCGCTTGCACCCTACTTTGGATCGCTTACAGGTTCGGAACTTCTCGCTCTGGTAGATGCGTCCATCGAAAACGACCAGGTTTGGTCGGCAGGCGAATGTAGAGTGGATCTACTGCCGAAGCTTATCGCTGCCAATACGAGCCGAATCTCGCCGGACAAGCTGAGGGCACTCTCCTACCAAATAGAAAACAATCGGGAGTTCCAGGTTGAACTCTAGGAATCCAATGGAGCTGACGCCAGTCGTGCTAGGCTAGCCATCAAGACGGCGCGCAGCTCATCGACAATCCGCTATTCGAATAGGGAACATTGATGGGGTCGTTGCTTGACTTGATACCTGGGAAGCGCTGGTTGCCTGTGCCTCGGTTAGTTTGATCAGGTCTGGATCCGCATTGTGCACGTGCATGGCGCTGTTTAAGCGGTTGGCATCGACTCACAGCGCTTGACAGCCAGCATCTGCCCCAGTAAGATCCAGCTGCCTTTAACGCTCATCCTGAGAGGTGAGTAAGGAGCTTCTATGACAGCGATCTCCGGCTACGGCCGGTTCCCACAACCGAACCTTCTTGCTGACAAATGCGGCGAGAGGGTTTTTTTATGTCCACAATTCAGGAATGATGGGATCTGTAATGAATCGTGATCAAGAGCGGTTGATTATGGATGCGGGCGATATCGCCAGAGCCCTGACGCGTGTGGCGCATGAGATTCTTGAGCGGAACAAGGGCGTGAAGGATTTGGCGCTGGTCGGCATTCGCACCGGCGGTGTGCATCTTGCCCATCGATTGGCGAAGCGCATTCAGGAGATCGAGCAGGCGCCCGTGCCGATCGGGGATCTGGATATCACGCTCTATCGCGACGACTTGTCGTTGCGCAAGGAGCAGCCGCTGCTGCGAACGACATCGGTGCCATTCGATATTTCCGACAAGATTGTGGTGCTGGTGGATGATGTGCTCTTTACGGGGCGCACGATTCGTGCGGCGATGGATGGCTTGATGGATTTGGGCCGTCCGGCTGAAATTCAACTGGCGGTCCTGGTCGATCGTGGACATCGGCAGTTGCCGATCAAGGCCAACTACATCGGAAAGAATCTTCCCACGTCGCGCGAAGAACAGGTGCAGGTGTTATTGGAAGAAGCAGGCGAAGACGACCGAGTGGTCATCTTAAAAGCATGATGCGAGGCAGGTCATGAGTCTCAAACATAAAAATCTGCTCAGTCTGGCACCCTTGTCGGTGGACGACATTCATCTCATTCTCGAAACCGCCGATTCGTTCAAGGAAGTGAGCGGCCGCGAGATCAAGAAGGTGCCGGCGCTGCGCGGGCGGACAGTCGTGAATCTGTTTTTCGAGCCGAGCACGAGAACGCGCACGTCATTCGAGCTGGCCGCCAAGCGGCTGAGTGCGGACGTCATTAACTTTTCGCCTTCGTCGAGCAGCGTCGTCAAAGGGGAAACCTTGCTCGATACCGCGCGGAATATCGAAGCCATGCAGGCGGACATCATTGTCCTGCGTCATTCCTCCGCCGGAGCGGCCGAGACCTTGGCTCGCGGGGTGAAGTCTTCGGTGATCAATGCGGGCGACGGCTGGCACGAGCATCCGACCCAGGCGTTGCTCGATCTCTATACGATTCGCGAGCGGGGCATGACGTTCGAAGGGTTGCGCGTGGCCATTGTCGGCGACGTGGCGCATAGCCGTGTGGCTCGCTCCAATATTCTGGCTCTGACCAAGCTCGGGGCCGAAGTCCGTGTGGTGGGACCGCCGACCATGATCCCGCTGGGCATCGAAAAACTGGGCGTGCGTGTCTTTCATCATCTCGATGAAGGTCTGCGGGATGTGCAGGTGATTATGATGCTGCGGCTCCAGCTGGAGCGGCAGGGGCGGGCGTTGTTTCCGACCATTCGCGAGTATGCGCGTCTGTATGGACTGACCTCGGAGCGGGTGAAGCTGGCGGATCCGAAGGCCATCGTCATGCATCCCGGTCCGATCAATCGCGGGGTCGAGATTGCGCCGGAAGTGGCAGACAGTCTGTCGTCGGTGATTTTGGATCAAGTGGCGAACGGCGTGGCTGTTCGCATGGGAGTTCTTTATCTGATGTCAGGAGCAAACTAAATCGTGGCGATATTGATTAAAGGCGGACAGGTGATCGATCCGGGGCGTGTGAACGGTCAGGCCGATGTCTTGATCGATCAGGGCAAGATTGCAGCGGTAGGGGCGAATCTGAAGGCTCCCGCCGGTTGTACGATCATCGATGCCATGGGGCAGCTGGTGTTGCCTGGCTTTGTCGATCTGCATGTGCATTTCCGCGAGCCGGGGTTTGAGTATAAGGAAACGATTCAGAGCGGCAGCGCCGCAGCGGTGGCCGGCGGGTTTACCACGGTCTGCGCCATGCCGAATACGAAGCCGGTGAACGACAATCAAGCGGTGACGGAATTCATGATAGATCGGGCGCGCGTGGCGGGGCTGGCGAATGTCTTGCCGATCGGGGCGATCACGAAGGGCTCGGAGGGCAAAGAGCTCGCGGAAATCGGCGATCTGCACCGGTCCGGCTGTGTGGCCATTTCGGACGACGGCAAACCGGTCATGAACAGTCTCGTAATGCGCCGGGCGATGGAATATGCGGTGGCCTTTGATATCCCGGTGGTGGATCATTGCGAAGATTTGCATCTCGCCGAGGGCGGCTGCATGAATGAAGGGATCATCTCTACCGAGCTGGGTTTGCCAGGCATTCCATCTGCGGCGGAAGATGTGATGGTTGCGAGGAATCTCTCGCTGTCGGAACTCACCGGCGCGCGCTTGCATCTGGCCCATATCAGCACCGCCGGGTCGGTGCGGATGGTCCGCGAAGCGAAGGCGCGCGGGATCAAGGTGACGGCGGAAGCCTGCCCCCACCATTTCACCCTGACCGAGGATGTGGTGCGCGGCTATAACACGCTGGCGAAGATGAATCCTCCGTTGCGGACAGGGGACGATGTGCAGGCGATCAAAGAGGGACTGCGCGATGGAACGATCGACGTCATCGCCACGGACCATGCGCCGCATGCGACGCAGGAAAAGCAGCAGGACTTTACCGAGGCGCCGTTCGGCATTGTCGGATTGGAAACAGCCTTCTCGTTGACACTGGCGCTGGTGGATGAAGGCGTGCTGACGCTGGAACAGGCGGTCGATAAACTGGCCACCGCGCCGGCGATTGCGTTCGGGCTCAAAAAGGGCACCCTCGCGGTCGGGGCCGATGCGGATGTGGCGATTATCGATCCCAACGAGCAGTGGCAGGTCGATCCCAGCAAGTTCAAGTCGAAGAGCCGGAACACACCGTTTGCCGGTTGGAAGGTGAAGGGGCGGGTCAGAACGACCATCGTCGGCGGGCGGGTGGTGTTTGAGGCGACTCCGGCGGAGCGGTAGCGTATGATGGAGTCTCGGTCGTTTCTGTGGATGTCTCGAATCGGCCTGACGCTCGAATGGGTGGCCTTGGGAGTCTGGGTCGGTGGTTTGGTGATCCTTGTGGCCGCGGTGATTCCGGCGGTGTTTAACACATTTGGCGGACAGGATTCCGGCGGGTTTTTTCTGACGAGAGCGTTCGAAGGGTTCAATCGGGCGGTGATGGCGGTGATGGCGATCATGATCGCCGGGCTGGTCTGGCGGCGGTCGGTTCAGCATCCCGTCATGGCTCCCACCGCTCTCGAAATGGCGCTGCTCGGCGTGATGGTGCTTATTGCGGCGGTCATTATCGGGGTGCTGCATCCACAGGCTGCAGCCCTCCAGGCCGAGGCCTTTGCGATCAAGGATGAGGCGGCGAGAAAGGCGGCGTTTGAAGCGTTTTTCAAACTTCATATGCCGGTGCGCGCGCTCTATATGGTGAATCTCGGTTTGGGCATCGCGCTGATGGGCGTGCGGGTCAATCATACATTGCACACATTGCGAGTGAGTAAGGGACAGGTATGAAGAAAGCGTTGCTGGCATTGGCCGATGGAACGGTCTTCGAAGGGCGCGCCCTCGGCTACGACGGTGAAACCATCGGTGAGGTCGTGTTCAACACGGCCATGACCGGGTATCAAGAAGTGCTGACCGATCCTTCCTATAAAGGGCAGATCATCACGATGACGTCGCCCCATATCGGAAACTACGGGGTGACGCCGGAGGATATCGAGTCCCGGAAAATCTGGGCGGAAGGATTCGTGGTGATGGAAGCCAGCCGGTTGGCGAGCAATTGGCGGGGGAAGCAACTCATTCAGGATTATCTGGCCAAGGCCAAGGTGGTGGCGATTGAAGGCTTGGATACCCGCGCGTTGACCCGCCATCTCCGTGAGAAAGGCTCGCAGCAGGCGGTGATTACCCATCTTGCTGTGAGTCGCGAGTCTGCGATCAAGAAGGCGCAGCAGGCGCCGAGCATTGTCGGGCGCGATCTGGTCGCCGAGGTGACGTCTAAGCGATCCTACATATGGGAGACGGGTTCAGGTGAGTGGAGGCCTGACGTGGTGCCGGCGCGGGCCAGAGCCGAGCGTCGGGAGCTTTGGCGGGTCGTGGCCTATGATTTTGGGGTGAAAGAAAATATTCTGCGCCGTCTTGTTGACGTCGGATGTCAGGTCACGGTGGTACCGGCGTCGACGTCGGCCGCCGAGGTGACGGCGCTGAAGCCGGACGGGGTGTTTCTCTCGAACGGACCCGGCGACCCGGAGGGCGTGCCCTATGCGATGGAAGCGGTGCGTGCCTTGATCGGCCGCTATCCGATCTTTGGCATTTGTCTCGGCCATCAAATTATCGGATTGGCCTTGGGCCTCAAGACCTACAAACTGAAATTCGGGCATCACGGCTCGAACCATCCCGTGATCGATATCCGGACGCGCAAGGTGGAGATCACGTCGCAGAATCACAATTTTGCCGTACAGAGTCCGACCCCGATCACGGGCGTGCCGGAGCGTCCGGTGACGATCGAGACGAAGCTCGGCAAGGTGTCGATTACTCACGTGAGTCTGAACGATCAGTCGATTGAGGGGATGGTGTGCCTGGACCAGCCGGTGTTTTCCGTGCAGTATCATCCCGAGGCTTCGCCCGGTCCGCATGACTCGGCGTACCTGTTTGAAGAGTTTGTACAGTTGATGGAGAAACATCATGGATAACGTGCGTCGCTCTGTTGCCGGGCTGCTTGTCGTCGCGTTCAGTGTGGTGACGACAGCCTGTGTCCATATCAATATCCCGCCGCCGCCCGCGCCGTTGGAGGAACATCAGGTCAGTGGCTCAGGGAAGGACAAGATTCTGCTGGTGGATGTCTCCGGGATGATCAGTTCGGAAGACAAGCAGAGTTTCTACACGTATCCCAGCATGATCGCGACGATCAAGGAAGAACTGACGCGGGCATCCCGTGACGAGTCGGTCAAAGCGCTCGTGCTGCGTATCAATACGCCTGGCGGCACCGTGACGGCGTCAGATATCATTCATCACGAGCTCAAACTCTTTAAGGCGTCCAGAAAAATTCCTGTCATTGCCTCGATCATGGACGTCGGGGCCTCGGGCGGGTATTACATCGCATCCGCCGCGGACCGGATCATGGCCCATCCCTCTACGGTGACGGGGAGCATCGGGGTGATCATGCTCACGGTGAATGCGCATGGGCTCTTGGAAAAGGTGGGCGTGGAAGCCACGGCCATTACCTCCGGCCCTCGAAAAGATATGGGGTCGCCCTTTCGCCCCATGACGCCTGACGAACGCGCGATCTTTCAAGGGTTGATCGATTCGTTCTATCAGCGGTTTTTGTCGGTCGTGCAGGAAGGCCGGCCGAATCTCCAGATGGAGCAGATCAAGAAGCTGGCCGATGGCCGGGTCTACACCGGCGATCAGGCGAAAGCCGCCGGACTCGTCGATGAGATCGGCTATCTGGAAGAGGCGATCGATGCCGCCAAGAAGAAAGCAGGACTGACCGAGGCGAAGGTGGTGACCTATCGCCGCCCCGGCGACTACTCGAATAATGTGTACACGAAGCTCATGGCGCCCGGT
>JBEBHO010000219.1:0-11992 GCA_040081095.1 Nitrospira sp. | reverse complement strand
CTAGAACTCTTCGAAATCGTCCTCTTTCCGGCGGCGATCGTGTCCGTTACCCGCTGCGACACCGACCGGAGATTTGGCCTCTGCCGCCTTCCCCGCAAATGCCGGCTTCTTCAGGCCTGGCTTTGCGCCATTGCCTGCCGTTGCAGGTTTCGAGACAGGTCGTGCGGCCGAGCCCTGTTCGCGCCGTGGAGCGCTGTGCCCTTCGCCGGCCGGAGTCTTGAAGACCTCGACCTGTGACATCAGGTCCTTGGCCTGATCCTTCATGGATTGGCTAGCCGAGGTGGTCTCTTCCACCAGCGCGGCGTTCTGCTGAGTGGTCTCATCCATCTGCATGATCGCCTTATTGACCTGATCGATGCCGCTGGCCTGTTCCTGCGAAGCGGCCGTGATCTCGGCGATGATGTCCGTGACGCGTTTGACGGAGCTGACAATCTCTTCCAGCGTTTTGCCGGATTGATTGACCAGTTCGCTGCCGTCCGAGACGCGCTGGATGGACTCGTTGATGAGGCCCTTGATTTCCTTGGCTGCGGTGGCGGACCGCTGAGCCAGGTTGCGGACTTCCGCCGCGACGACCGCAAAGCCGCGGCCATGTTCGCCCGCTCTTGCCGCTTCGACCGCGGCATTCAAGGCCAGCAAGTTGGTCTGGAAGGCGATTTCGTCGATCACCGTGATGATGTCGGCGATTTTCTTGCTGCTCTTATTGATTTCGCCCATCGCTTCGACTGCACGGACCGTGACCGATCCGCCCTTGTCGGCGATATCGCGCGCGGTGATCGCCAACTGGTTCGCCTGTTTGGCGTTGTCGGCGTTCTGCTTCACGGTCGAGGTCATCTCTTCCATGGAGGCGCTGGTCTCTTCGAGCGACGAAGCTTGCTCGCTCGTGCGCTGCGAGAGATCCTCATTCCCCTTGGTGATTTGCTCGGCGCCGGCTGTTACGCTTTCCGCCGCTTCGCGAACGGTTCTCAATGCGGTGCCCAGCGTCTCGATCGCTCCGTTCAAACTGGTCTTCATCTGATCGAATTCGCCCTGGTAGGTCCCGGTCATCTGTTTGGTAAGGTCGTTGGCCGCCATGGCGGTCAAGACCATCTGGGCTTCGTGCAACGGTGAGACCACCGCATCGAGCATCTTGTTGATGCCTAACGCGAGGTTCTTGAAGAAGCCCTCGAACTCTTCGGCTTTCATCCGTTGAGAGAGTTCTCCCGATGCGGCGGCAGTGATCAGCTTGTCCACTTCCTCCTGCGCCTTCTTTTGCGCAGTGATGTCCGCCCATTCGAGGGTGTTGCCGAGGTATTCGCCTGAATCAGACGTGATGGCGCTGACCGTCAATGAAAGTGTCAGCGGTCCCAGCTTGATATCCGCGCGGTGGGGAAGATTCTTGGGGTCGCCCAACAGCCGCCGTTGCATGTCAGGAGTCTTATGGAAGCTATCGATACAGGTCCCGACGATCTTGTCCGCACTGAATGCTGGAAGCACCTTCCTGATTTCGCTCTCCAGCGCTTTCAGCTTGTCCTGCGCAGCCTTGTTGACGTAGGTGATGGTCAAGTTGCGGTCGCACATCAGGATATTGGAGGTGGAATTGTCGGTTGCCGATTTGATCAGCGACTTCTTCTTTTCCTCGGTGACATCCGAAGCGAACTTGACGACTTTATAGGGCTTGCCGTTCGCGTCCATGATGGGGTTATAGGAGGCTTGAATCCAGATCTCCTTCCCACCCTTGCCGAGGCGCTTGTACACACCGGCATCGAAGTCCCCGCGGTTGAGCTTGGCCCAGAAGGCCTGGTACTCGGGGCTATTGGTATAAGTTTGGTCGCAGAACATCCGATGATGTTTGCCACGGATTTCGTCCAGGCTGTAGCCCAGGCAACCTAAGAAATTGTCATTTGCGGTGATTACGGTGCCGTCGAGGTTAAATTCGATCACGGCTTGGGCCTTGCTGATGGCAGAAATCTTTCCCTCGAACTCCGCGGACTTATTTTTCTGTTCCGTGATGTCGGTGGCAAATTTGACGACTTTGTAGGGCGTGCCCTTGGCGTCCAGGATGGGGTTGTAGGAGGCCTGAATCCAGACTTCTTTCCCGCCCTTGCCGAGCCGTTTGTACACACCGGCCTCGAATTCCCCACGGTTCAGCTTGGCCCAGAAGGCCGCGTAGTCGGGGCTGTTGGCATAGGCCGGGTCCGCGAACATCCGGTGGTGGTGCCCCTGAACTTCGTCCAGTCGGTAGCCCAGGCAATTCAGGAAATTATCATTGGCCGTGATGATGGTGCCATCGAGATTGAACTCGATCACAGCTTGCACGCGGTTGATCGCGTCGACTCTTGCGGCGAGATCGTTGACATCACGCTTGGCGGGTTTGGCTTTCGGGGACTTCTTGCTCGTGGCCATCTTCATTCCTCCTTGTTGGATTGACGCCGGACGCGGGTCCGCCTCGCGGGCGCCCTCCAGCATGATCTGTGCGATTGTGTTCAGTGCATCGGTCCAGGCTTGCTTCACTTCGGAAGTCCAGGCAGCCCCAGCCATGTCTCCCATGACGCCTAATAACGTTTCCGCCACGGCGCCGTAGTGCGCCGGCTGGGTCCCATAGGCGACGTGCCGGGCGCCGAGTTGTTTGAGCGCGGGGGTCAGCGTCTCCGGCCGGCGGAGGTTCTGCATCACCAGCACGAGTGAGCCGAGCAGCTTTTTCTTCTGCTCAGGCATGATGGTGCGGGCGAACATCGGCTTGACGGCCGGATACTTCTCGAACAACCGCTCGTAGAAACGGTTGACCAGGGTGTCAGCCTGGGGTTTCAATAATTCAAAACTGGATTCCAGTAGCGCGACGTTCAAGCCCATGATGTGTCGTCCTTCCTTTTCTCTACGCCGCGACCGTGGCGGTCGTGTCCTGCAAGTCGTCGTCCGAGAGCAGACGATCCATGTCCAGGAGCGCAATCAGTTTGTCGCCGGATTTGCCGATGCCGTTCAGAAAACTTACATCGACCTTGGCGCCGAATTGAGGGGCCGGTTGAATGTCCTTCTTGTCGATGTTCAACACGTCGGACACGGCATCGACCACCAACCCCATGATCTTTTCCCGGACGACCACGACCACGATCACGGTAAACATGGTGTAGTCGATCGTCTCCATGCCGAATTTGGTCCGCAGCTCCACGATCGGGACGATTGTGCCGCGCAAATTCAACACGCCTTTGATGTGCGGCGGCGTGTTCGGAATCTTGGTGACGGCCGTATAGCCTTTGATCTCCTGAACGCGGAGAATATCGACGCCGTACAGCTCCTCGCCGAGCTGGAAGGTGAGAAACTGACTTCCATCTGTCGTCAGGCCGATTTGCTGATTGATTTCTTTTGCCGCAGTTTCAAGCGCTGCTGCCATAGTGTCCTCCCCGTTAAACGTCAATCGTGTCGTTCGCCGAAACGCCGACCGTGTGGCGGTCGGCGCGTTTCGCTATCCGTTATGCCGCGACCGGCACGTCGCGACGGGCGATATCGAGCAGCCCGCGCACGTCGAGAATGAATCCGACCGTGCCGTCGCCGAGAATCGTGGCTCCGGCGACCCCTTCCACTTTTCTGAAGTTCTGCTCCATGCTTTTGATGACGACTTGTTGCTGACCGAGAATTTCATCGACCATGACAGCCACCCGCTCGCCCTCCGTCTCAAGAATCAAGAGGATGGCTTTTGTCGGATCTGTGATTTCCGGCTGTAAGCTGAAGACCTCGTAGAGCCGCATGACCGGGAGATAGGACCCGTGCACATTGACCAACTCGCCCTTGCCGACCACGGTTTTGAGGCAGTCCTGTTTGGGCTGAATGGATTGGAGAATCGAGAGCAGCGGCACAATATAGGTGTCGGTTCCGACACGCACCGTCATGCCTTCGATGATCGCCAGGGTCAGCGGGAGCTTGAGGGTAAACGTCGTGCCTTTGCCCGTCACGGTCTTGATGCTGACGGTGCCGCCCAGTCCTTCGATGTTGCGTTTCACCACATCCATGCCGACGCCCCGGCCAGACACATCGGTGACTTTTTCCGCGGTCGAGAACCCTGGCTTGAATATCAGGCCCCAAATCTGGTCGTCGGAGAGTTTGTCGTTCTCCGTGATCAAGTCTTGCTTGATGGCTTTGGCAAGAATCCGGTCCCGGTTCAATCCCCGTCCGTCGTCTTCGACGGTAATGCAGATACTGCCGCCTTCATGGAAGGCACTGAGGTGAATGGTGCCCTGTTCGGGTTTTCCGGCGGCCAGGCGCTCGTCCGGTGGCTCCAGGCCGTGATCCGCCGAGTTGCGGACCAGATGTGTGAGCGGATCGCCAATGGATTCGATGACGGTCTTGTCCAGTTCCGTTTCCTCTCCGGACAGCAGCAGTTGAATCTTTTTCCCCGCTTTCCCCGACAGGTCGCGCACCAGGCGCGGGAAGCGGCTGAAGGCGTTCCCGATCGGGAGCATGCGGATGCCCATGACCCGCTCTTGGATTTCCCGCGTGTTGCGCTCCAACTGTGCGATGCGTTCGAGCAGGACAGCCACCTGGCTCATCTCAAAACGGGAGCCCAGATCGCTCAACATGGATTGCGTAATGACGAGCTCGCCTACCAGGTTAATGAGCTTGTCGATCTTTGCTGTGTCGACCCGGATGGAGGCGGCATCGGCGCTCTTCTTGGGAGCCGTGCTTTCTTGCTGCTTCTGCAGGGCTTGAGAGATCTGCTGAGGGGTCGCAGCGTGCTGCTCGACGAGGATTTCGCCGACGCGCTTCTGTTGGGCGAGGGCTTTGTCCAATGTCTCGCGAGAGACCACGCCGGTTTCAACGAGAATTTCTCCCAGCGGCTTGGACTCCCCTGGCTCAGAGGTTGAGGCCGAGGTTGAGGTTGAGACCGACCGTTCGGAGTGATCCGCACCCTCGGCCTTCACCGCGACCTTCTCAATAGTGAGGACGCTGTCGTCGCGGACGAAATCGAAGACGGATTCGATGACGGATTGCTGTTTGACCGTGTGGAGTTCGCAGGCCCAGGACAGGTAGCAGAGTTCCGGGTCGAGAACGGAAAATGCCGGCAGGTGGCTCACATCCAGGGATCGCGACGCAATCGTGCCGAGTTCCGCCAGTTCGCCGATGAGTCTCAGTGGATCGAGGCCGCGCTGAAACATCCAGCTCGGCGGAGTCCAGACAATACGAAAGCGTTGCTGGGTGGGACCGGTTGGTGGCGCCCCTCCGCTCGCGCCCGAAGGCGGCGTGCCTCCAGCGGACGTTGGCGTTTCACCGGCGGCGGCGGCCAATTCATGTTCCAATTGTGCGATCGTGTCCTGGTCAGGTGCCGCGCCGCCATGTGCCGCATCGATAAGGGTCTTGAGGCAGTCGGTCGATCTCAGCAGGATATCAGCAATCGCCGGAGTGACGGAGAGCTGCCCGTTCCGCAGCTGATCGAGCAAGGTTTCCATCTTATGGGTGAATTGCCCGACCGCGGTGAATCCGAACATGCCGCTGTTCCCTTTGATGGAATGAGCGGCGCGAAAGATGCGATTCAGCAAATCGAGATCTTCCGGGTGCTGTTCCAGTTGGAGCAGCCCGTCTTCAATGGTCGAGAGATGCTCGGCCGATTCTTCGAAAAACGATTCTTGAAACTGCGAGAGATCTGTACTCATAAATAACTTTCAGCCTTCAGTCTTCAGCAGGAGCGGATCATCCGGTGCCGACCGCTGATGGCTTCTATGCGGGTAATACTTTCTGAATCACTTTCAGCATCTGTTCCGGATTGAACGGCTTCACGATCCATCCGGTGGCACCGGCCGCTTGTCCGGCTTTCTTCTTGTCGTCCGCCGATTCGGTCGTGAGCATCAAGATCGGTGTGAACTTGAAGGCGGCCATTTTCCGGATTTCCGTGATCAGGGTAATGCCGTCCATCTCCGGCATATTGAGGTCCGTCACCACCAATGCCGGTTTGGCTCCGCCGTTCAGCTTACTGACAGCCTCTTTGCCGTTCCCCGCTTCCACGACCTCGTAGCCGGCGCTGGTCAAGGTGTAGGCGACCATCTGGCGCATTGTTGAGGAATCATCGACCACCAATACTGTCTTTCCCATCACATCCTCCGATTCTCGTGGTTCACAATCTGTCTGTTCCTTGCCGGAATGCCCTGCGCTAAAACAGCACGATGTCGTCCACCGGCGCTGCCGCCGTGTGGCTCCCTTTGCCGGCGCTCGAATGGATCAGCCGCTCATCCTTCATGGTGTAGCGGCTCTGTAGGTCCTGGATAAACCGATCGGTTCCGTCGAATGACACCGGCGTATTCCCGGATTGGGCAGCAGTAAGATCTTGCTGCAGGACCTCCAATGGTTCGATGACATGCTCGATCTGTTGGCGGACGCTGTCCTGAAATTGAAGAGACATGATGATGGACGCGATGTCCTGTCCAATACGTTCGGCATTGGCCTGTGTTTCCACAACATTCGACCGCAAGGCTTCATTTTTGTCGGTGAGCGTTTTGGTCATGCCGTCGAGCTTCTCTTTGGAGCCCAACGTTTTGGTGAGATCGACAGAGGCCAGCGCCTGGATCTCAATCATGGCTTGTTGGCTTTGCATCTGGACATCGGCGACCATTTTCCTGATTCCGATGGCGGCCTGGCTTGAGCGGTTGGCGAGCTTCGTGACCTCATCGGCGACGACGGCGAATCCCCGGCCGTGTTCCCCGGCTCGGGCGGCTTCAATGGCCGCATTCAGCGCCAGCAAGCGGGTTTGATCGGCAATGAAGGTGATTTCCCCTAACATGCCGCTGATCGACTGCGTGCTGTTATCCATCTTGTCCATCGTTGTGGAGACGCTCATGGCGATGGTGGCGGACTGCATCACGTCGTTGACGAACAAGTTGAACATCTCCGACATCTGAGTCACCAGATCCCCTTCGTTCAAATCGTCGTTGCTAAAGAGTCCGGCCGATTCCGCGGCCTGTTGTTTGGCCCTCGCGGCGATGTCCTGAAACCGCTGGCCCAGCTGCATGATGGCCTGCTCCGTTTGTGCAATCACGCTCCGGAGTTGACCGGTGAGGATCGGCACCAGGGGCGACAGTGTCGCGCAGATGGCCGATTCTGGCGGCGCCTCCGCAGCCAGGCGCGCCGTCTCCTGTCGCGCGGCGTCATCGGCGGCCCGCGTAACGCGGCAGGCCCACCAAGCCCCCGCGACGCCACAGGCAGTCCCGGTGAAAAAGATCGCCCCTTCAACCCACATAGGCGACCTTGCATCCTTTCGGCGGTACCCAACCTAAACAGGCCAATTGGTCGGCGATGCGTTTGGGAGCATTGGTAATGTCCACCGGGCCGGCTTCACAGGCCGCAATCAGGGTCTGAAGGGCCGAGATATCCAGCGTGCCGGCTTGTCCGAGGTCGATCGTGACCCCTTGTCCGAGATCGATGGCCGCTTGGAGCTGGCTCTTGAACTCGGCGATCTCAAATATGGTGATATCCCCGGTTGGGACGTAGGGCGTTGGGTCTGTCACGTTGTCTCCATTCACGAGTGTGTTAGCGGGAACACTTTCAATTAGGACGATCGTGCCTTCTCTATCGGTGTCGTTGCTCCGAACTGTAGCCCCCTCAGGAATTTCCTTAGGACTTTCTAGGACTGAGACTCCTATCGTGTTGAATCTGGTGTCGAGGTCACAGAAACCGGCGGGGTTTCCGACTGCCCGATCGTTTCGTCCGTCTGAGCATGTAGCGCATTGTCCTGCTGCTCCGGACGGATCGGCGCATGTTCGAGAATCACCACTTCCACGCGACGGTTCTTCGCCCGCTGGTCAGGCGTAAGGTTCTCGACGAGCGGACGGGAGTCGGCATACCCGAGCGCCGCCAGGTGCTCGGCCGGCACCGAATAGAGTTCCGATAAGACCCGGACCACGATCACAGCGCGGGTGGCGGACAATTCCCAGTTCGATGGAAACAGCGTGGTGCGAATCGGGACATTATCCGTATGGCCTTCGACGCGCACGTGCCGGTTCAGCTCGATCATGGCTTGGGAGAGTCCCTGGAGAAACGGGAGGGCTTCGGGGCGCACGGCAGCTTCTCCGCTATTAAAGAGGACTTGATCCGGAATGGTGATAACGATGTCCCCGTTCAGCTTTTCCTGGAGTTGCATGAAGTCGAACTGGGAGTTCGCCTTCATGTTTTTGACCAGCTCGCGCATCTTTCTAATCGCAACTTCTTTGTTGCCGGGAAGATTCTGCGTCATCAATGTGGGCCGCTGCTGTCCGAGGGTAAAGGCCATGGAGGACGCCGGCGGTGTCGAGATGGGGTGGAGGGCGGCCTTGATCGAATCGCTGACCGTGCGATATTTCCCTTCATTGACGGAAGAGACGGAATACATCACGACAAAAAACGCGAACAGCAACGTAATGAAGTCGGCGTACGACACCAGCCAACGCTCGTGGTTCTCGTGTTCTTCGTGTTTGTGCTTTGCCATTTAAGACCGTGAAATGTGCAACGTGAAACGTGAAGCGACGGTCTCAAGCCCTGTCGGTTCGCGCACGACGATCACTTCTTCGCCTCCTTCGAGCGCTCGCTGTGGGGCAGGAAGCTTTCCAATTTTTCCTGAAGCAGCCGGGGATTCTCGCCTTGGGCCAGGCCGACGAGTCCCATGATAATGATGTTGCGCGCCCCGGACTCTTCCTTCAGCTTCATCTTGATCTTGTTCGCGAAGGGCAAGAAAAAGAGGTTGGCGAGGCCGACGCCGTACACCGTGGCCACGAAGGCCACCGCGATACCGCCGCCCAACTTGGACGGATCGGCCAGGTTTTCCATTACATGGATCAGACCCAAGACCGCGCCCAAGATGCCGACGGTCGGGGCGTAGCCGCCGGCGGCCTCCCACACTTTGGCCGCCTTCACGCCGGCTTCCTCGTGATGCTCAACTTCGATTTCCAGAATTTCGTGCACGGCTTTCGGATCGGTCCCGTCCACAATGAGCTGGACGCCCTTCTTGAAGAAGGGATCTTTAATGTCCTTGAGTTTGCCTTCCAGCGCCAATAATCCTTGTTTGCGCGACACCGTGGCCAGATCGAGAATCAACTTGATCGTCGCCTTCGTATCGATGGGAGTATTGCCGAACACCATGCCCAACGATCCGATGGACTTGATCACGACCGACAATGGATTTTGCACGCAACAGGCGCCGATCGTGCCTCCGGCCACGATGATGAAGGCCGTGAGCTGCATAATGGAGCTGAGGTGGCCGCCTTCCAGCGCCTGCCCGCCGATAATCGATCCGATCGAGAGTACGATTCCCAGTATTGTCGCGATATCCACGAGGACATATTCCTTACAATGCGAAGGCTTGTGCGAGAGCCTTCATGTGATGTCTGATGCCTACTTTTGAACTATTGCGCCTCGAATTCCGCCTCTGTTAGGGTGCGCTACCCAACGGAAGGAGTCTGCGCATGGATTCGTCGGACAGTTTGATGCTCGATGCCAAACAGGCCATTCTCGAGGAACAGCACCGCCGGTTTCAGGCGCTCCAGAAAGAAGGTAAGTGGGCCGAAGCGATGCAACAGTTCCAGACCACCATGCATTGCGCATCCGATCTGCTGAGCGATTCGCTCACCTTGCTGGAGCGTGTCCTTGAGACGCATCGCCAGTCCCCTCCGGAGAATCCTCCGAATAACTCGCTTTCTTAGCGAGTGGCCGCCTCCATGGCCGCTTGCTCGTTCGGGAGCAAGAGCCGGTTCAAGTCCAGCACGATCAAGAGTCGATCGTCGATCCGTCCGACTCCCTGGGTAAATTCCGCTCCAGCCGTATTCCCGACCGACGGCGGCGGCTCGATCATCACTTTTGGCAGCCGCAACACTTCCACCACCTCGTCTACAATCAAACCCACCATCCGTTGTCGGACCAAGACCACCATGATGCGGGAGTCGTCCGTCCGGTCGATGGTCGAGAGACCGAAGCGCCGCCGGAGATCCAGCACGGGAATGATCCGGCCGCGTAAGTTGATGACCCCTTCGACGAAGTAGGGCGCTTTGGGAACGCGGGTGACTTCGACCATCCGGTTGATTTCCTGCACGCTCAACACGTCGAGCGCGAATTCTTCGTGGGCGATCCGGCAGGTGACAAATTGCACCAGGTCGTCCCCGCCCTTGCCGGTGCCGCTGGGCCCGGCTCCCTGCTGAACCTGGCCCGGTGATTTCTCTTCGACAATCATCAGAGTCTCCTTGTGTTGCGGGTCGCTCGGTCCGGCGCACACCGTCGTCGGCGTGCGCCGGAGTTCTTAAAGCTTGAACGAACCGACAATGCCTTGGAGTTCGGTGGCCAACTGGCTCAGGTCGTGACTGGCCTTCGCCGACTCGTTGGCGCCGGACGCCGATTCCTTGGTGACCTTCGCGACGTTTTCGATATCGTTCGCGATCTGCTGGGTCGCGACCGATTGTTCTTCGGAGGCGACCGCGATCTGCCGGATCATGTCGGCGCTTTCCGAGACCATTTCGACGATGCGGGCAAGCGCTTCGCCGGTCCGGTTGACCAGGTCCACGCCGCTGGTCACCTTCACGGTTCCCTGCTGCATCGATTCGACGGCGCCGCGGGTGTCCTGCTGGATCTGCCGGATCATGTCGCCGATTTCCTTCGTGGCTTTGGTCGTCCGTTCGGCCAGCTTTCTGACTTCGTCGGCGACGACTGCGAAGCCCCGTCCCTGTTCGCCGGCCCGGGCCGCTTCGATGGCGGCGTTCAGAGCCAACAGGTTGGTCTGGTCCGCGATGTCTTCGATGACCCGGACGATCTCGCCGATCTGATCGGACGACTTGCCGAGTTCCGAGATGATCGTGGCCGAACTGGACACGGCATCGGAGAGTTGCTGCATGCCGGAGATGGTGTCGGATACCACCGACCCGCCGTCTTTGGCGGTCTTCACCGTCTCCTGGGCCAGCGTCGCCGCCTTGCCGGAGTTCTGCGCCACCTGGCTGACGGTGGCGTTCATCTCTTCAACCGCCGCGGCGGTCTGTGAGGCTCGCGAGGTCAAACTATCCGTGCCCTTGGAGATTTCTTCGGCAGTCGCGGAGAGCTCGACCGAGGCCGACGCCACCTTGTCGGTCACATGCGCCACCTTCCCGATCATGGTCTGCAGCTTTTCAATAAACTGATTGAAGTAGCCGCCGAGCGTGGCGATCTCGTCGGTACCATGCACCGGCACCCGTTTCGTCAGGTCTCCTTCACCCTGGGCGATGTCCTTGGAGATCCGCATCATTTCACTGATCGGCTTCAGGATGATTGAGCGCAGCAGGAGATAGGTGGTCAGAAGAATGGCCAAGACCATTCCGACCATCAGCGCGGCCGTGTTGTATAAGGACCTATCGGCTGCTTCTCTTGCCACCGACATGCGCGAGTTGACGATCATCAGGCCGAGGGTGTCGCCGACCTGCTTGTCCGTATGGCAGCTGATGCAGGCAGCGGATACCGCCTTATCCGGAGTGGCTCGGCGAAAGAAGAGGGTGCCGTTCATATCCTCTTCCTTGACATAGCTTTCCGCCCCTCCCATGATGGCCTTCATCGCGTCTTGCTCAAAGGCATCTTTCGGGAGATTCCCGGAATTGAGTGGCGTCTGCCCTACTAGTCTCAAGCTAAAAAGCCCGCCCTTGATGGCTTCTTCCCCGATTTCGCGCATGGCGGTCGCCGGAAAGGGAATCGCGTCAGGATTGTTGCCATGCTCCCTGGCCGTGATGATGTCCCCACCGGCCTTCGACTTCTTGACCTTTGCTACATAGTTTGTCGTGATATAGGAGCGAGTAATCTGCGCAAACTGCTCAATGGTCTTGGTCCTGACCGTCATCATCGTTTCAAGTTTGCTGTCTTCCTGCTTGCTGAGGACGACATAGCCGACGACAGTGATGACTGTTGCCACCCCCACGATCGTCATCACGAATTTCGGGCCGATGTTCATGTTCTTCATCAACTGGTTCATAGATCCTCCTACCGCTCCCTTGTGAGTAATGTATCGCTGTGCCCCTGCTGGTTCTTTCCCTATCCCGGTCTCCACTCCGCGCAC
>JBEBHO010000068.1:0-12116 GCA_040081095.1 Nitrospira sp. | reverse complement strand
AAGCGTCGCCGCCTGCAACTCCCGTTCAAGCGATGCCACCACTTCCAGCGCACGAACCACGTCGGGATGGGAATCACTGGCACGTTCCCGGAGATCCGCCAGCGCCGCCCGCTCCGCCATAAGCCGCTTCGACAATTCATCCTGTCCATCTGTCGCACCCGGCTCTTTTTCAAGAGACGAGAGTTCCTGCTTCATCTTGATGATGTCCGGATGGTCCGGAGCAAGATAGGCGGACTCGCTGGCGTACTTGGCGCGCAGGGCCTTCAGACGTTCACCCGAATCCAGCAGCCGCTCGCCGCTAGCACTGATGATCGGCGTATGCGGCTTCAATGAGGCCAACTCGCCTTCCAGATAGGTTTTCCGCTCACGGAAACTCCTGATATCGCGGTCTGCATCGATGAGCTCCCGCTGAGCCTGATTCATCATTTGCATATTCAGCTGGACCAGCTCCGGCAAGGCCCCGCCCGCCCGCTGCTTCACACTCACAATCTTCTCTTCCAGCTCCTGAATATGCTTGGACAGGTTTTCCGACTCGCGTTTCAGAAACGCGGTTGTTTCCTGCGCATGACGTTCGCGGGTTTTGAGATTTTCCCCCAGGAACAAGCTCGTCAGTTCATTTGCAACTTTCTGCGCTAACTCCGGACTTTCGCCATCATAGGCGAGCGTGAACGCGATGGTGGCCTGTGTGGGATTCTGGGTCCGGCGATCGATGACCTTTACATTCATCACTTCAATCTGAATATCCTTGGTGAACCGGTTCAGTACTTCCTCTGTCGGACTGCGCTTGCGAAGGCTCTTATAGAGATCGTACTGCTCGACGATACGCCACAACGTGGATCGACTGAGCACCTGTTGTTTGATGGTCTCGATCCGTTGATCGGCATAGGTCGCGATGGCCGACCGGACCAGATCGGGGGGAATCTCCTGCTCTTCGATCAGGATCGTCGCGGTCGAGCGATAGACCGCCGGCAGCAAGAATGCCAGCGCGGCACTCGCAGCCAGGAGAAATACACCCACCGCCAGAATCAGAGTCCGACGACGGCGCAAGAGCGCAAGATAGTCGGGAAATGATCTCGCGGGCGCCTCCATAGCCGTTCGGCCCAGCGGTCTGCGTTCATTGTTCATCGGGACACCGACCACTTGGCCCCTCCATAGGTCAACATGACAAACGTGGCATTAGAAAAATTCCATTGCTCCAGACTCCCTACTCCACGCTCCGAATAGGTGTACGCCACATCGAGCACCCACCATTGCGCGAATTTCCAGGACAGGCTTGGACTGACCGAGGTAAACCGGGTACGCGGAATGGTCTGGCTCAATCCGACCGTGGCCACTCCGGATACGGAATAGAGCCCGCCGTTCAGTGCCACCGTAAGAGTTTCGGTAAAGCCGTGGCTGACCGTTGCTCCGTAGCGATCCGTTTGCAGGAGCAGACCGAACCCGCTCGGATTCACCTCCCGGCTAGCATCGAGCTGGACCATCGTTCTTTCCCACTTCTTCCGCACCGTCGCATGGTAGAGACCCACCATCTGATAATCCGTCACGGACCCGCCGGAAAAGTTTTGCGTCGAACTGATAAACCGCGCGCCGCCCGAAAGCGAGCCGGTCACATCATGGCCAAAATCGTGTGTCCATCCGGTTTGCGCGCCGTAGTAGGTCGAGTGCTGCAAAATCGCCGGCATGGTCACATAGGCATATTCGCCCGTCACTTGGACCTGATCCCGTTCTCCGCTGTTGTAGGTCATCCCCGTCGTGCCCCCGTGCACCTGATAATTCACCAGGCCGAATCGTATGCCATCCTGATACTGTGCATCCATGAATTGATACGCTGTTTGCCAGGACAGCCGTTCGGTGAGGCCGACCGTCAGACTAGGTGCCGCCGTCCACAGGTTGCGCTGGGTAAATCCCAGCACCAGCCCCGTCTGCCGAAGTTCGGCCAGCAAGGTATTGTCGCGCGTGAAGCCTCCGTCAAATCCGAATGTCAGGCGATCGCTGCGATAGGAAGCCTTTAATGGGAAATAGAGATTCGTGAGTTCACGATCGCGTTCGCCATAGTAGCGGACGAAATCCGCACGGGCCCCACCCTCGAGCTCCAGCGATTCGGTCGCTCCCTTGAACTTGACCCCCGGAGTAGTCCATTGGCCCCAGACCTGATTGTTTCCGTTGAAAAGAAGCAGGTTGCTGTTGTACTCGCCCTTCAGGCTCAAGGACGGCTCCGCAGACCATTCCGCGGCGCGGCTGTGCGGCAACCAGTTTAGGCACGTCAGCATCATGACAAGCACCACCCACCCGACACGCAACCGCATCCGAACTTGCCCACTCCCGCGCTCACCATTCAACCCAGGCCGTTCCATTCGATCACGGCACCATCACCAGATCGCCACGCTGGAGCAGGATGTTCTGTCTCAGATCTTTTCCCTTTTGGGCATCGCCGTAGCGGAACGGGAACACCTGCTCATCCACGCCGTTGCGGCGGATCACCTTGATATCGTTCTCCGCCGCATAGGGCGTCAACCCTCCGGCCATGCTCAACGCCTGCAGCACATCGGTGTGATGGCCCACTTGGTACTCGCCCGGCTTGTTCACCCGGCCAAGCACATAGATGCGGTAGCTGAGGACTTTCAACACCGTGACCGTGACATTGGGATTCGGGATAAACTTAACCAGCCGCTTGGCGATCTCGTTCCGGACATCCTCGACCGTTCTTCCCGATGCCACCACATCCCCGATGAGAGGAAACGTAATCATGCCGTCCGGCCTGACCACCGTTTCCTGCGTCAAATGCTCATCTTTCCACACGGCGACCTTGAGCACATCTTCAGGTCCCAAAAGATAGGTCGGTTCGATGCTCACGGTGTCTGCCGCGATGCCGGGGCTCTGACCGAACAACGCCAGACAGCCGGCGAGGAGCACCAGGCGCCCCAACCAGAACGGGCCATCAACTCGCAACAATACCCTCATCCCGCGACCTCCCCTAAGAGCGTCTTGGCCTGTTCCAAGTCATCGAACGGCGTTCCGGATGCAACGGCTTTCTTGAGATGTGTGATCGCATCGGGACGCTGACCCGCCTTCGCGTAGGCGGCCCCGAGGTGGTAATTCAAAATGGGATGGTCGGGCGCCAGAGCGGTTGCCTGTTTCAAGACACGCACGGCATCGGCTCCATGCCCCAGCTTGTGATGCGCCCAGCCTAAGGTATCGAGGAGATAGGGATTCGGCTGCTGCGATTCGAATCCGCGACTCAACGCGAGCGCCCGTTCCAGGCTCTGTGGATCGCCTTTGTGATCCACCAGCGCCGATGCCAGGTTGTTCGCCGCCAGGACCGACATGGGCGCAGACTTGAGCACCGTCTCGTAGTGACCGATAGCCTCGTCGTACCGGCGCTGCGCGGTCAGACTCAGCGCCAGCAACAGCCGCAACTGCTCATTCTCCGGACTGGCTTGAAGCCCCTTGAGCAACGCGGCATCGCCTTCGGCCGTCTGCTTCTGCGTATAACGGGAGCGTGCCAGATGCACCCATGGGGTCGTCCATTTCGGATTGACGCGCGTGGCCGTCTCAAAGTGCGTGACGGCAGCGGCCGGCTCTCCCTTCGTCAACAACAGTTCGCCAAGAAACCCGGCCGCGTAGGGATGCTCCGGAAACTTAGCCAACACCGACTCCAGACGGCTTTGTGCCTGGGCCAGCTGACCCCGCCGCATATCCAGCTGCACTAAGGCGAGCAGCGGCTCCGGCGCCAAGGGCCGTTGCGCAGCAGCCCGGCTATACACCGCTTCCGCCTGATCCCATTGTTGTTGCGCCAGAGCCACCTGCCCCTCGGCCAGATCCGCAGCCACGGCGTCGGCTCCAGCCCGGCGAAGTTGCTTCAATGTCTCTTCGCTTTTGTTCCACTCTTTCTCTTGTAATTGCATCTGAAAGAGCATGCCCAGCAGCACCACATTGCCGGGATCCCGGGCAATGAGCGGATCCAACCGCTGCCGTGCTTCCTTGAGCTGCCCTGCTGCCGCATCCAGTCCCGCCAAGAGAGTATGCGCTTCGACCAGCGCCGGTTTGAAGGCGACCGCCTTGTCCAAACTCTCCCGGGCCAACGACGGTTCACCGGCCAGCAAATGCGCCCGCGCGAGAAGGACGTGCCCCTCGGCAAACTCCGGTTGATCTTTGAGCACGGACCGGAAATCCAGAATCGCGTCTTTCCCGTTTCCCCGCTGGAGCGCAATCTTTCCGCGAAGCAGCAACGCCTCGCCGGATCGTGCATTGTCTTTCAAGACCGCCTGGATCTGTCGCTCCGCCTCCTCCGTCTTTCCGGCGGCCCAATCGAGTCCCGCAAGCCTAATCTGGGCCTCCGACGCCTCCGGTTTTCCGGCAAACTCCGTCTGCATATCTCGATACAGCACACGTGCCAGCTCGGCTCGCTGAGTCGATTCGTAGAGGGAGCCGAGGGCGAACCACACCTTTCCGGCGTGCGGCAGCTCTTTGCGCGCCTGCAGGAGCGCGGCCTCTGCCGGCTCCAGTCCGCGCCGTTTCGCCACGTACTCCACGAGCGCCAGCCGGCGCTGGTCGTTCTCCGGCTCAGACTGAACTGCCCCCTGCAGGGTCGCCTCCGCCTTCTCATATTGTTGTTGCTGATCGTAAAACGCCACTTGCCGCAACCGGTGGCTCAAGACCGTCGGCTCCAACGTGACAATCCGCGCCAACGTCGTCTCGGCCTCCGCCGTCTGCCCTTGTCTGATCAAGGTCGTAGCCAGCGCATCCAACAATTCGAGATTGGCCGGATGCGTCTCCAGAGCCCGACGCAGGAAAGGGACCGCCTCCCCAGCGCGCTGGGTCGACGTGTACAGCGAGGCAATGAGCAACACGGTGTCGGTTTCCGACGGGGCGGCGGCGACTAGTTGTTCCGCTTGCTCGACGGCTTCGTTCAGCCGGCCGGACAGGGCCGTGATGGCGATCCTGAGCGCCTGGGCCGGCACATGCCCGGGCTGATTGGCCAACAACCGGTCCGTAATCTGCGTGGCCTGCTCCAGCGCCCGCGCCTCAAGGTAGTATTTGGCCAGCTTGATCAGCGCCCGATCGTGATCGGGACTTAACTCGACGACCTGCTGGTATCCCGCAAAGGCATTCCGCCAGTTCCGCTCTTTTTCTTCGACCTGCGCGTACAGAAAATACGCTTCCACGTCCTTAGGATCGATCTGTAGGACGTTGCGGATCGCGACCCGCGCCTTGGGGAAATTGCCCTGCTGAAAATATTCCTGCGCCCGCAGCCGATACTTGGCCTTGCGCTCTTCAGGTCCTCCGCAAGCGGCCAGCCCCGCGGCCAATACAATCACGAGTCCCATGGCGATCTGCCGTTTCATCACGTCCCGTCTCCTCTTCATCATCCGGTTACAGCCACCAGGCACGCAGCAGGATCCCACCTAGCATCGCCAGCGACACCATGCCGAGACGAGTGACCGCGGACGACCGCATGTGCAGCAGCAACTCAAACGCAAAAAACAACACAATCAACTTGGCGGCAAGAAGGCCTACCGGCACATCGCCGACCGTCATCTCCGGCAGAAACGGCATGGTCCCGGCCAGGAGAACGATCAGGTAATCAAGCGGCGTGGTTTGAAACCGATCCTCGCCCGCAAACCGGATGGTCAGCAGAACCAAAACCGCCATCAACGCCATGCCGGCATTCACGGGAGTCACGACATCGGTCTCCACTGTCCGTGGAAAGACTTCGCCGTAGTACATGAGGCACGTGCTGCCGACATACAAGGCGGCGCGAACGACCCAGGGCGTCGCACGCTGAAGCAACAGCGATCCGAGAACGGCCATCAATAATCCCCCCGCTATCAGCCCCGCGTCGGCAGGAATCTCCCGGGGAATGGCGATGGACCCGACAAGATACGCAGGGATCGCCAAATACAAGAGATTGAGCGGCCACTCACTGACGGCGCCTTGGGCGGAGGGGAGAGATCGCTTATGCGGAGGCGCAGGGGCCGGATCAGCATGGACCAGGCCGGCGGTCTGCGGCAACCGGACAAACAAACCGAACACGCCCACGGCGAACAGAAGATACACCCCGATCAGCACGACATCCGACTGCCAGCGCAGGAGGTAAGCGCAACTCACCATGAGCCCATGCACGACATAGATGAGCGTCACGGCCCGACCATGCGTCAGACCGATGCCCAGTAACTTGTGGTGAATATGATTCCGATCTCCGACGAAAGGAGAACGCCGTTCCCACAGGCGCTGCCCCATCACCCCGACGGTATCCAGCAGGGGAATCCCCCAGATGAACAGAGTCAGCAGCGGGCTATAGGCCGTCCTCGTGGCATCGGTCAGCAATATGGCCGCGACGGCCAGATAATGGCCGAGAAATTGACTGCCCGCATCGCCCATGAAAATTCGCGCGGGATAGGTGTTGAACCTCAAGAACCCCAGCAACCCTCCCAGGACAGACATCATTAACAAGACCAAGAGCGGCTCATTCGCCTGATAGGCCAGATAGGCCACGCCGGCGAAGCTGATGAGGGACAATCCTCCGGCCAGCCCGTCGAGTCCATCCGAGAGATTGACAGCGTTGGTGACGCCGACAATCACGACCAAGGTGAGTGGAACGGCCAGCCACGCAGGGAGGAACACATCGTCGACAAACGGGAGCGAAGACAGGCGAACCCCGGCCAGCCCGATCACAATAGCTGCCGCCAGCACCTGGCCGATGAACTTCATCCGGTGATTGAGCCCGGTCCGGTCGTCCCATACGCCAAACGCGACGATGACCGCCCCGCCGAGCAGGCTCGTCAGAATCAGCGGGTCTTTCGGCGCCCACACCAGCACCGCGATGAAGGTCGCGAGGGCGAAGGCAATCCCGCCTACCTTCGCAATCGGCTCGCGGTGCGCATGCCGTTCACGCGGCAGATCGATAAACTGCAGCCGCCAGGCCGACGCCGACAACGCCGGGATGAGCGCCATGCAAATGATCAACGAGCCCATGAAACTGAAAAACATCGCCGTACCCATTGCCCTCACACCTCAATCAGGAACGTATCGGCTCAACATCGGAGTCACGAGACCCGCCATCGTCTGCAGCCGCTGATCGACCGCCGCCTCGGTCTCACCGGCGTGCATCGACGACACCAGCCGGATCAATGCACCGTCGGCCCGCTGCCGGGTCAGAGAATCCCAGAACAGAAAAAACTTTACGGCGTATTCGCTGGTGATCCAGCGGTCGCGTTGCTTGAACCAGTAGTACACGATCTGCTTCTGGCCGCCCTTCTGGATCACCACCCGATTGATTTCTTGCGCCGCGCTCTGTCCCGACATACGCTCCAGCCGCACCGGCGCGAAAGACGTGATCTCCCATCCCCCGCCGGGAATACATTGCTTCGGTGAATGAGACGACCGGCCTTTCTTGGGAGACAGATAATACGCGACATACACATTGACGGGTCGCTGTTCGACGCCGATGTAATCGGCCAGCACATAGTCGTCCAGCTGCAGCGCGTCAAGATACTGGCGTTCCATGGCCGCTGAGGCGCCCCGCCACGCACCGAGTTCCAGGGGGAATTCAAGCAGCGACTGCCGCGCAGGCGACGGAAACTCGCGCGGTGCAATTGTCGGAGCCGCCAGGGCCGCCCCGGCCAGCAAGACACAGCCGGTGACGAGCGGCCCGTAGGAGACAACGGCACTCGTGAAACGCCCGGCAGGGGTCGTGTTCGAGAGGCCGGATTCAACGAAAGGGACTCCAATCAACTCCGCGAACGGGCGTCGGGACGGGCTCGATCCCACACGGGCGAGCACCCACATCTCCACGCACAGCAGCCCGAGACTTGCCACAAAGAAGACCCACCCTTCAAAGAAATGGCTGAACCCTTGGGCGGCACTCTGCCCGTACGATTCGACAAGAACGCCGATGGCTCCGATCCGGAACCCGTTCAAGAGAATCGAGATCGGAATACTTGAGAGCACCAGGACCACACGTTTCCAGAGACTCTCGCGATAGAGATAGGCACAGAGCAAGGTCAGCGCCGTCAGGGGAAAGAGATAGCGCAGTCCGCTGCAGGCCTCGACTACTTGTAGTTGGATCGGCCCCAGATCGATCACGTTCCCTTCCCGATAAGCCATCACACCGATGAGTTGCAGGCATCCGACACCGAGAGCGGAGGACAACAGCTGGAGACGGTTGGACAATTCGTAGTGCAGGAATTCTGGAACCGGGATGGCCGCCAGGAGATAGAGGAGCGGAAAGGCCAGCAATGCGACACCCGACAGGCCGACGAGACAGGTCACAAATCCGACCAGAACCATCCACAGCGATACCTGCACGACAGCATGCATCGCGGCGAACTGCCCGAGGACATAGACGAAAAGTCCCGCGGCGATTACGAGCACTCCCCACCAGGGTCCTCGTCGTTCGATCGCCTGCAAGGGCTTCCACCGCAGCCAGACCAAATACGCGGCGATCAGCGGAATGAACGGGCCGTGGCTGTAGTTATCATCTTCAAACCACGCGTGGAACAAAACACGAAGACTGTCGGTATAGAGATAGCCGGTCACCCCAGCCGCAGCGGCCAGAATCATCCACATCAGCCATCTCCGACGACCGAGCGCCATCCTGAACGGCGACGTCATAGTGGACGGAGACAGAGGATCCAGCGTTGTGGGATGAACATCCATTACAGTCCTCTTGTCGCATCAGCCGTTGAATACAGGGCAGACCGGACAGGCCGCGACACATGTCAGGTGGTTCAGTCTATCGCCGGGGGGCAAACCAGTGGCCACGCGAATCTCAAGTTTGTGTTAACTGATTGTTAAAATGGAGGTGGGGAACGGTGTGGATGTGCTGCCGGAACAGCGGGAAATGAAAGCAGGACTCAACTCGAAACGGTTGCCTAAACTATTGGTTTATCGCCTTATTAAGGCGCGATGCTATCCGTAGGTCGTGCCGTGCCTATCGCCGGATGGGACGCGAGAAAGTGCTTGGTCGCCTGCCACCAAGGCGCCTCCTCATCCCAAGATTCCGGCCCTTTGTCGCCCCACCCTCCCCAAATCACCACGCCGTCAGCCTGGTCAGAGACCGTCTTCAATTGCAATTCCCAATACTCCGGATCGAGGGGACGATGGCTCAACAAGAGATTGGATTCATGATACTGAGGCCAGAGAAACGCATAGACCGGTTTGCCGTTCGCTTTTCGTCTGGCTTCGCGGATCTGTGCGGTCGCATAGATCACCCATCCTTGCCGGTCTGGATAGAAGGTATACAGCGACGGAAACAGGGCATCCACCTGTGTGACGATCGCCTCAAGCCGGTCATTGTCCTGCTGCCAGGATCGATAGTCGAGACTGCGGGGATCACGGATGGCGCGCCAGTAGTCCGGCAGAGGGACTGTGCCGTAGAGACCGATCCGGACTGATGGAATTTCGTGTTTGACCCACGCCAGTATTGCGGAGAAGCGCCTCACAGCGGACTGTACATCGGCCGCATTCCCCTTGAGCGGCCACCGCTCGATATCGATCACCAACGGTTCGTTCACCCCCCGATGCTCGGCCGCAAGCATCCTGACCACGTGCTCAGCAGGCAGGGGTTGAGAAGACGGAGCGCCGGACCAGAATCGCCACTCATAAACTATAGCCAGCGGATGAATGTTATAGATCCCCAGGTAGGGCTTGTTCTTGTACAGTGTGGCATCGAAGACCATGAACGGTTTCTGCGATGGAGCGGAAACCTGCGGCGTCACCGGACGGGGTGATTCCGCCAGACCGACACCGGCCACAACCGCGCCGATCGCACCCAGCACAATCAATGTGCCAATATGAGGGGAGATCGACATCATTTCTGTCCGACACCGACCGGAAGGGCCGGTTCAACCAGTTCGTCCCCCGGGAGCACATCGGCTGAAACCGATTTCAACAGCGCACGCCAGGTACGGAGCGCGTGCGATCGCGCATAGCGCCGGTCGAATGCCTCCCGCGCCTGTCCTCCCGCTGCCGCTACTTCCTCAGGCTCTTGCGAGAGCCTGAGAATACATTGAACCAGCGACCCGACTTCACCGATGCAAAACGCCCATCCGCACTGCTCCCGATGAAGAATGCGCGCAATTTCTCCGTCAGGATCCCCCAGGTGAATCATCGGCCGCCCGGCGGCGGCCACGCCATAAAACTTGCTGGGGACTATCAATCCTTCAAGATTCGGACGCAGGGAAATCACATGTACATCCGGGAGGCTCAGACTCCATCGCAAATGACTCGCCGGCTGGTAGGGTCGGAATTGCACATTCGTCAGCCCCCTCTTCGCTACTTCGGACTCAAGCCATTGACGCGCGACCCCGTCACCGATGAACACCCACGCAATCTGCACATAGTCTTTGAGCTGCTCCGCCGCATCGATCATCGTCTTGAATTCATGCACCCGGCCCATGTTGCCGGAGTACCCCACCACGAATTTCCCCTCGAGCGCCCATTCCCGGACCAGGGGATTTTCCGCTTTGGCAACGGGCTGAATGGCCTCGCCATCGGCCCAGTTTTCAATGATGGTGATCTGGTCGGAGGCAACGCCTTCGTCACGCAGACGTTGCGCCATGATTTCACCGAGCACCACATTATGCCGTCCCTGCCGGAGGGATCCGTTCCGGATACGCCGGAGCATCGGCGCCGCGAATCGCGCCCCGTACACATCCATCGATGTCGCCACTTCGGGAAAAAGATCCTGCACCCAATTCACCAGCACCCCGCGCTTGAACTTCACCACCCAGGCCGCACAGACCGACATCATCGGCGGATCGGTCTTGGCGACCGCCACATCCCCTGATTGCATCAGCCGCCACAGCTTCCAAGTCGCTCCCACATAGAAAGTCAGATAGTCGAACAGGCGCCCTACCAGTCGTGTTCGGCCGAACCGCGAGGTGCGTACGCGATGCACCCGCACGCCGCGGATGAGTTCTTCATCCGGCAGTAACGCCTGCGCATCGTTGTACAGCTGCCCCCCGGTGATCACGTGGATATCCTGCCCCCGATGAGCCAGATCGAATGCAAGATCGCTCAAGAGCTGGCTGGTCGCCGAGTGGTCCGGATAAAAATAGCGATTGATGAAGATGGTCTTGGCTGCCGGTGCGGACGGACGAACTCCGGCGCTTGATCCCGGCTCACCAGTTGCGGCGTTCGCTTCCCGCTGTTGGATCTCCCGCATCTTCAGCACGATCATGTACTCATAGAACGCTTGCAGCACGCAGTAGGCAAACCCGGCTCGCCCGTCGAGCCAGCCTCCTTTCCAGCCATACATGTAGAGAAACTTCAGAAAGGGCCGACAGGGCAATCGGAACGACAGATTCTTCAGCGCCCGGCGGCGCAACGCGGGATCGGAGCTGAATACGGTCGGTTGCGGGCCTGCCGCGTGGCGCAGCAGCTTCATCCCCTCCATTGCTTCGAACGCCGAATAGCGGTTGTGCTTCTCGATCCACTCGGTGATCCCTTTGCTGAAATTGTAGTGGATCAGCATGCCCTTCAGATATCCATGCGACCCGTCGATGACCGGAACCGGATTCACCAGCCGCTCGAACCGCACATGCGGAGGCCGGAAGAATCGCATGATCATCCCCGGCGGCATCGCGCGCTTGATCCAGCGGTCCATAAACATGTTACGGCGTCCGCAGTAAAATGCCGCTTCCGGGCGGGTCGCCTCATTGGCGATAGCGATCAACTCATCCCTCAGCTCATCGGTCATCCGTTCGTCGGCGTCGAGATAGAACACCCAGAGATGCTTGAACGGGATCTGCTCCAATGCCCAATTCTGATGCGCCGCCCAGTTATCGAACCGGCGCTGCACCACGCGCGCGCCCGACTCTTCGGCGATGGCCACCGTCCGGTCGCTGCTGAACGAGTCGAACACCACGATATCGTCGGACCAGCGCACCGACCGCAAACAGTCCTGCAGATTGGCTTCTTCATTCAACGTCAGAATGAGAATCGATACATTCATGCGGGCCTCTTCTTCGCAACGGCGATCATGGGTTTCCCTGACCCAGGGAATATTTCTTGAGAATGCGCGCCGGCGTTCCGCCGACTACCGTCCAGGCATCGACCGATCGAAACACGCTGGCGCGCGCGCCGACGACCGCCCCTTCCCCGATCGTCACTCC
>JBEBHO010000248.1:0-3301 GCA_040081095.1 Nitrospira sp. | reverse complement strand
GGCATCCTCAAGTCCGGTCAGATGAAACAGCTCCACCATTTCCTGCACACGCTTCTTTCGGTCGGCAGGCGCGAGCTCTCCCAACCCATAGGCAATGTTGCCGGCCACAGAATAATTAGGAAACAGGGCATAGTCCTGCGCCATGTATCCGATATGCCGGTCCTGCGGCGGCACTCGTATCGCTGAGGTAACATCCAGCCACGTTCTCGACACAAATTGGATCGTCCCTTCCTCCGGCCATTCCAAGCCTGCGATCGAACGCAGGATCGTCGTCTTGCCGGACCCGGAAGGGCCAAACAAGATCAACACCGTCGAGGCCTCAACCGGATAGCGAAAGTTGGCGCGAATGGGCGCCCGGCCGAAAAAGGTCTTGGTCACATCGACGACTATTTCTGCGGCCATACCGCCCAGACCTTTCGGTTCATCGCATAGACCAGCAGCAGGACGACATAGGAGATCGCGAGCAGGAATGCCGCCGTCTTCGCCGCGCCGGCATAATTGAGCGCCTGCACTTCGTCATAGATATCGATCGACACCGTGCGCGTGACCCCTTCGATGTTACCGCCGACCATCAAGACCACCCCGAACTCTCCCAACGTATGGGCGAAACTTAAAACCGCGCCGGTAATGAGCCCCGCCGTCGACAACGGCAGAATGAGCTTGAAGAATGTCTTCACCTTGGAGAGTCCTAGCGTCCACGAGGCTTCGATCAATTTCCGATCGACCTGCTCAAAGGCCGTGGAAAATGGCTGAACGGCAAATGGGAGGCTGTACAAGATCGACGCGAGGAGGAGCCCTTCAAAGGTGAACGGCAGAGGATGGCCGATCAGATCCGTGTAGAATTGGCCGATCGGACTGCGCGGCCCGATGGCCACGAGAATGTAAAAGCCAAGGACGGTCGGGGGCAGCACTAACGGCAGCGCGACAATCGATTCGACGACAAACTTCCAGCGCCAAGTGGAATAGGCCAGCCAATAGGCAATCGGCAATCCGATCACGAGCAAGGCTCCCGCCGTGAGACTCGCCAGCTTGAAGGTGACCCAGATGGCGATCCAGTTCATCTGAACGCGCGTCCTACTTGCATATGAACTGCATCCCCCATCGCCGGCCGGTCGCCTCCCCTTCCTGCCCTTCCACGCTGGACATGCTGCCGTACCCTTGCACTTCACCTTCCTTCAGGACGACATAGCCGGACGGACACTTCTTCTCCATCACCTTCAACGCGCCCTTCCGATGAGGCGATCCCATCGGCCCGCCGCGCTCTTCCTTAAACAGATAGCTGACGACCCCGCTGGTCTCGGTCTCCCGCACCATGGTGACCGCGTCGGAACATCCTGCACTCACACCCAACAGCATGACCGCTAGCACCGCCCTGGCCACCTTACTTCGGCAACATAAATCCATACCGCCTCATAATTTCCTGCCCCTGCGAGCCCTTCAAGAATTCCAGGAAACGCCGGGCCGCCTCCTGATTCTTGGATTGTTTGAGAATCACCGCCCCTTGCTCCAACGGGGGATAGGCCTCAGCTGGAATCTCCCAGTATGCGCCTTTGCCGGTCATCGCGGGAGACAATGCCAGCGACAGCGCAATGATTCCGATGTCACAGGCACCAGACTCAATGAACTGTGCCGCCTGCGAAATATTCTCTCCCAAGATCAATTTATCTTTCACCGCGTCATACACGTGGGACGACTCCATTGCGGCGACCGCCGCACGACCATACGGAGCATGCTTGGGATTGGCAATAGCGATTTTTTTGATGCCGGGGTCACGCAGGACTTCGAGTCCCTTGGACACATCCAGACGCGACGCCTGGCCGGTCCACAACACGATCCGGCCCACCGCGTAGGGGTAGAGCGATCCAGGCACGGCCAGTCCAGCCTCTTCCAGCTTCCGTGGATACGCGATGTCGGCGGAAAAGTACAAATCGAATGGCGCGCCGTTTTGAATCTGTGAATAGAAGTTCCCGGATGAACCTAAGGACAGTTTCACATGATGGCCGGACGTCTTTTCATATTCGACCACCAGATCTTTCATCGCAAAATTCAGATCCGATGCCGCCGCGATCGTGAGCTCTTCCGCATGCACGCCGTTGACGCCGACGCCGACACACAAGATGAAAGTCAGAAGAAAATGAATCATGACAGCACTCCCTAGAAAAATATTTGATATTGAACTCGAATCGCGTTTTCGATCAACGTCCCAGCGCGGGCATCGAGCGGCACCGTCCCTGACGGGAACGTGGCGCCGACAGCCGGCAACGGTGCGCTCCGCCCGATCGCAAATCCGCCCTGCCCCATCGCAATGTTGCTGTAGGTCAGCATAATCTGGTGATCGTAGGTCCCGTTGAGGAACCAGTTCAATGACAGATCGACTTGCTTGATGAGATCTCCGCCCGACCGCGTATCCGGATCCCACCAGGCATAACGCGCGGCCACTTCGACTTTTCGTGGAATCAGGTAGTAGCCCGATTGGACATACCAGCCTGTCGCATTGCCAAACTGTCCAGGCGCAAAAACCGTACAGGGCCCTCCCACCACGGCCGTTTGCATACAGGGCAGCTCCTTGTTATGCCGGATCACGTTCCGGAACCAATACTCGGCCTGCAGCGAAAACCCGCGATACTTGAACGCGTAGTCCAGCGTCCATGTGGAAAAGTCGACCACCCCCTGCCCCAGCATGCGTCCGTTACCCAACGCGGCGAGTTGACGCCGGACGCTGAGATTGGCCAGATCGATGCCGACAAATCCATTGTTCGTGCTGGTATCGATGGACGGATTATACGCATAGGCGCCGCCCACCACCATCTGCGGCGTTTCGGAGTAGGCCATGTCTCCTTCTCCATACCCTGCCCGCCCCATGAGATTGGCCTGCAGCCGGGCGACATACATGAGCTGACTGATGTTGCTGCGGAGATTGGCATTGAGGCTTCGCTGATTGACCGGACAGCCGGCCGGAGAAGGAAATGGATTGCCGCCGGTCTGACCGCCAGGACAGCCAACCGTCGGCTCTTCGCTCGAGAATTGCGCAAAGCGGTTCACGAGCGGGCCCGCGCCGTTGAACAGGCCCAGATAGTAGGTCACCGGATACACTTCTTCATCGTTCATGATCGTGATGCCCACATCACGCCGGTTGAGGCCGTTCGCCGTGAACGCATCCATCGCCAGCGCGCGATTGGCAAACTGCATGGAGGCGGTGGAATTGATCTGCGACCGGTTGAAGTACACCTTATATTGACCGACCTGCACATTCAGCCAGGGAATGTGGGTGCTGGTCACATTCATATCGAAGACGGACAAC
>JBEBHO010000171.1:0-12394 GCA_040081095.1 Nitrospira sp. | reverse complement strand
GTCACCAGTTCATGCACATAGTCGGGGATAGAGAGCGGCGGAACTTCCTGAACGTCCTTCGCCTCAGGAGACTCAACGGGGGCTAATTCCTGCTGTTCCTCGTCGGAGATCATTCGTATCGCCTTATCTGTGAAAAAGTGAACGGGCGACAGAATACCGCGCGGGTTTGGAAGGGGTCAAGACACCGAATCTGGCGATGGGGCAGGCTTCAGCCGATAGGTTCTATGAGATCGGGGCTTCCCGAGGCGCCCGCTTTCAGCGCCACCGCGGGAACTCCCTGTACGCGGAGTCAGTTCTTGACCGGAGGACTGCTTGGCCCCGTTGAGCCAGCCCCCGCTGTCGATGGAACCATCGGCTGCTGAGCGGCATTGGGAGTATTGATCGGCTGAACCAGTCCGCCAGATGACGGATTCGGAAACTGAAACACCCAGTCATAGTAGGATGCGCGCCCGTCAAAATGCCTCACGGCGAGAGGAAAATCGTGCTGACGAATGGGTTTGCTCTTGCTCTTGCTCCTTACCCCCATGATTCCACCGGTCGGCGCGCGCACCAGCTCCCACTCGCCATGCCCTACCGGCTCAACGTAGACCTTCCGTAAGAACGGTTTCGGCAATCTCGTCAGTTCAACAAGCGATTGTGGATAGACCTCACCGGGAACCACCCGTCCCGCCTTCATCGTGGCCGAATAGAACGCCAATGCGTTCTGAATCTCGATGCCTTTGGATAATAAATCCGCCTCCAATTCGCGCTGCACCATGACCTTCCACTGGCGCGCCGCCACCGTCATCCCGATGCCGATGAGCACAATGGCAAACATCAAGACCACATAGGAAAATCCGCGTTCATTCACCCAGGCATCGCGCACAGACGCTCTCATGGTTAAGGCTGCGGCTGAGGCACCGCCGCATCCTCCGTCAAGGGAACCGTGTGATCGATGCGCGCCTGAAGGTCACGAAGCGTCACACTCTCCGGAGTCACGGATTTCACGACCAGATGCTGTTCCAGATACTGACCGGCCCGTCCGACCACCACCTCGTCATTCTTGCTGAGCACCGCCATATTGAGCTTGCTGTTAGCGGACTCACCCATACGTACGAATCCCAAATACCGGTATTGCGCCAGTTCAAGCGATGCCACTTGCTGCTGTAACATCTGCGCGGTCACTGGTTCAGGAGCCTGGCCTCCCGCTACATCGCCCACGACGGACAACGTGCCATCTGAGCCAGGTACCGCAAAAATATTCCGTGGAGTCGTAAATGTGGCTTCGCGCTGAGTACGTGCCGTCGCAAGCTGCTCTAAGTGGACTCGCAATCCACCCGATGGCGTGCTTGTTCGCGCTGATCCCGCGGTCTTACCTGAAACATTGGCCAATGGCAGATGCGCCGGATCAGGCAACGCCACCCATTGCCAGTAGGCAAGTCCGCCCCACAGCATCACGAGTCCGGTCGCGATGAGCGCTTTGCGTGTTGCATCCATCTATTTCATTCCGCCCGATACAGGCTTCACTGATTCCCCACGAAGATAGGTCGCAATCTTGATATTAAAGGTTAATTGCTGGTCGCGAGGGCTTGAGGCTCCGGCCAGCTCCAGATCCTCAATGAACAACAACTCCTCTGCCGTTTCGAGATCGTAGATAAACCGCCGGAGGTCTTCATACTTCCCCGTCATTGAGCCCTGAAGCACCCCCTTGCTTGTATTGGCCACCGTCGTTGTCTCGGTTTTATAAGACAGCGCCGGAAGAGTCACATGATCATGTTTGGCCTCTTCGGATATCCCCAAGGCCAGAGGGGCAAAATCTCGCTCAACCGGCAGGACAGCCCACACCTGACTCACATCCTTTCGCGCTTTCCTCGCTTCCCGATGTTGCACCAACACCTGGCGTGCTCGTCCCCACTCGCTTTCCAATAGAGCCCGGCGGTCTTCGACCCCTTGCACACCGATCTTATTGACTGCGAGGAACCCTACCAGCAACAGCCCCGCCAGCCCAACCCACGGCAACAACGGCGCATAGGGTGCGGACAGCATCTGCCGAAGACGCTCTGACACCTAGGCGCCCTCCCGTCGGTAACGCACCGTCACATCGAATTCCACAAGACCGCTAGGCCCGACCCGATGCTGGGCCAGGACCGGATCTTTGAACTTGGGATGATCCTGCAGCCCAACCGTAAACGCCGTGAGGTCTTCCAATGTCATTGCCGATCCGGTCAGATGAACAAGGGAGCCCCCCGATTCCAGCCGGACACTGCTGAGCGCGAGACGCGGCGGAAGCGCCTGCTCCAACCCGGCCAAAAATGCCGTCCAGGAAAATGTCCGCTTTTCCAAGAGCTGATTGGCCAGCGCCACTTCTGCGGGCAACTGCTGCATAGCAAGATCGGACAGATCAACCCCTTCCTGGGTTGCCTCGGCCAGCAATTGTTGATCCTGCTGTCGTACGTGCTCAAGCTCTGCGCTCATTCGCCAGACCTCCTGATACCCGAAAACGGTCTGCGCAATACTCCATGCGATCGCCACACAAAGCCCCACACAACAGGCCACCAATACGGCACGAAGCGGATGGAGATACCATCGGAATCGGGTGGCCAAAGGAATCTGGAAATACCCCTGCTGTCCGACCGTCTGACCCAAGC
Organism: Nitrospira sp.; assembly: GCA_040081095.1. Taxonomy (GTDB): domain Bacteria; phylum Nitrospirota; class Nitrospiria; order Nitrospirales; family Nitrospiraceae; genus Nitrospira_D. Next base: position 9,767 of record JBEBHO010000171.1, on the reverse strand, counting down.
GGCCAGCAAGACGGTTGATGCCGGCACGAAGAGCGGTCAGCATGACACCACCCCTGCCAACGCGGCGAGGGCAGCCACCCCTTGGCGGCCATCCCCACTCCCCCACCCGCGCGATTCAATGTCGTCCCAGCCAAGGGTTTCAACGGACAGTGCGAGCTGTTCTTCCAATATGTCATGCAACGGAACCAAGTCATCGGCACACAGCACCCCCCGCGTCACTGAGACCCCTGGATGGCGCTGCTGGCACATTTCCAATGACGCGGCACATTCGTCCGCAATCTTTTGCAAGCCGCTGTCAGTCCCGCTCAACGCGTCGGCTGTCAATAATTTACAACGGTAGAACAGCAATCGTCCTCGCTGAAAGAGCATGGTCGTCAGCGCTCGATCCACTAAGCTCACCCACAGAAGATCCTCATCCTCCCATCCACTTCGCCCGGCGACTTTGTCCCATAAACCAAAAAGGCGAAGACTCGTCAGCCCCACATCACGGGGAACCAGACCCGCGTGTTCACACACCGCTTCATACTGGCTCAAGACGGATTGATGAATGGCGACGGCCAGAACCGACTGCGCTGAGCCCGGCGCCCCGGGAAATACCTGCGAAATAATCGTCGTGCCGGTGAGCGGAAACAGCTGTTCCTGCCCAAATCGCCAACGGATCAGCGCCTCGCGTTCATCGGCGCGGTCCGGGAGCTGGTCCAGATGCAATACCACGGCGCGAACCGCCGCGTCCGGCAGCAGCAGCGTCACCGGCCGCGGGCGATTTGCCATCACGCTCTGTCCAAGGACCCGCACGTCATGTGCAGGCCCGGCTAACGCTTGAATCTTGGCTTCCAGCGAAGTGAGATCGGACAAATTGGGCTCGGCGGGTGACGGCTTGACCACCCCCTCAGGAAGCGGCGATGTCACACACCGATGCCTGCGTCGGCCACGCCAGCCCCCCTGCGTCTCTGCCCACGCCACGGACTCCACCCCGACCTTCAGACACTGTTGTGGCCGTCCGCTCATCCATCCCCACATGACCTACCCCTCCTCACTGAATGTCACACGATTGATCTCGCGCAATGAGGTCTCGCCCTGCAGCACTTTTTTGATGGCAGATTGGCGCAACGTAATCATGCCGTCGGTGACGGCTCGATATCTGATTTCCGACAACGGCCGTTCCGCTAAAATCATCTCTTTGATCTCGTCCGTCAGATCCAGAAATTCCGTAATACATTTCCGCCCGCGATACCCGGTCCCCATGCAGTTCGAGCAGCCCTTGCCCTGGTAGAAAGGCGTTTCTTTATATTCCTCATAGTCGAGTCCCGACTCCTCCAAGAGCGCCTGCTCAGCCGCAACCTGCACGCGGCACAGCGGGCAGAGGATTCGAACCAATCGCTGAGCCAATACGCAATTCAATGCCGCGAGAAAGTTGTAGGCGTCGATCCCCATCGAGGAAAATCGGCCGATGACATCGAAGACGTTGTTCGCATGGACCGTCGTCAACACCAGATGTCCGGTCAGCGCCGACTGAATCGCGATTTGCGCCGTCTCGGCATCACGAATTTCTCCAACCATGATCTTATCGGGGTCGTGACGGAGGATCGACCGGAGCCCCCGCGCAAAGGTCAGCCCCTTCTTTTCATTCACCGGTATCTGCACCACTCCGGCCAATTGATACTCAACGGGATCTTCGATCGTGATCAGCTTGTCTTCCGCGGTATTCATTTCCGAAATTGCGGCATACAATGTCGTTGTTTTTCCACTCCCGGTCGGTCCGGTGACTAGCACCATGCCATAGGGCCTGACAATCGCCCGGCGAAACCGCTTCAAGTCTTCAGGATTAAAGCCCAACCGCTCCAGACGGAGGGCCGACACACCGGTCGTAATCGCCTCCCGGTCCAGAATACGGATCACGACAGACTCACCGAATACGCTAGGGAGGATCGATACGCGGAAATCGACGGTCTTCCGATCCAGCCGCATTCGAAAACTGCCGTCCTGCGGCACGCGCCGCTCCGCGATATCCAGTTCAGACATGACCTTCAGCCGGGACACCAATGGCGCATGCAACCGAATATCCAACGGCTCCATGGCCGGCACCAGAATACCGTCCACCCGCAACTTCACCTTGGTGGCACGATCGGACGCTTCGATGTGAATATCGCTCGCCCGGCGCTGCATCGCGCTGAGCAAGATCGAATCCAACAGCTTCACCGCGGGGCTTTGATCCTCCGCCGCATGATCGACGGTCAGAACTTCCTCGCCTCGATCGTCTTCTTTCACGAGAACCGACCGGTATTCCGCCTCCAGTTCACGCAACGCTTGACTCGAGCCTTCGCTCCGCTCAAGTGCCGACAGAATCGCACTTCTTGAACTGACGACGCGTTCCAACGGCTTGCCGATCAGCAATTCGAGCTCATCGAGGCCCAGCACATTCTGAGGATCAGCAATAGCAATGGTGAGCACGCCGGCCCGCTCCCCTATCGGAACAAAGGGATGCCGCTGCATGAGTTTCACGGAAATCGATTCATAGAACTGCTGATCTACGCGAAAATCGGTGAGCGGTTCGTAGGACAGTCCATACTGTTCGGCAAGAGCCTTTGCCAGTTGCTCTTCCGAGAGCACCCCTTCGCTCACCAGCGTTTGCCCAAGTGCCATGGATGCGCCGCCCAAACGACGGAGCGCCTGGTCGATCGGCTCCCGCGCAAGGCCGTGGCGAACTAAGACCTCCGCCAATGTGGGACGGACCGCGCTACGAGCCACTGCGCACCTCCGGCCTGATGCCACCATGCACATTGTCTACATACACGTTCATACCGTCCTATCCTACCGTTCCGGCCATCTGAAACACCGGCAGATACATGATGATCACAATCGCCCCGACCAAGACCCCCATCACCAGCAGCAACGCCGGCTCAATCCAGGTGGTCAGTTGCGACAACCGCGTATCGAGATCCGCTTCATAAAAGTCTCCGACATCTCGCAACATGCTTTCCAACGAACCGGTTTCCTCTCCGACCGACACCATCTCAATGGCCAGCTTCGGCAAGATGTGCGGCCGCTCGAGCGCAGCCGCCAGCGTGGCCCCTTCGCGAATTTCGTCCTCCGCCTGGCTTAATCCCGACATCACCCAGCGATTGGAGACTGCCCCTCGGGCAATGTGCAACGCCTCCACTAGCGGAGTGCCCCCTCCCAGAATAGTCCCGAGAGTTCTGGTCAGCTGCACCGTATGATGCTTGACCATGATGGGTCCAATTAATGGAAGCGCGAGCAGGAAGCGATCGATCCTGAGTCGCCCGGTCGGAGTTGCATAGTACGCCCGCGCCGCCACCCCACCCACACCCAGTACGAGGAGCGCCGGGATCAATTGGGCCTCGCCATGTTGCACCACGTCCATGAGCAATTGCGTCGCCCAAGGAAGGGCCTTCGCATTCTCTCCGTACACAGACACGAAAGTCGGCATGACATAGGTGAGCAAAAAGGCAATGACGCCCACTCCGATCAGGACAAGAAACAGAGGATAGGAAAGGGCCTTCGTCACTTTTTGGCGCAGCGCCATCATCAGCTTGAGGTACCCGATGTACCGCTGCAGGACCTCCGGAAGATTGCCCGATTGTTCTCCAGCCTTCACCGTCGCAATATACAGCTCAGAGAAATAGGCCGGATGTTTGGCTAGAGCGTCAGACGATGCGGAGCCTCCCCGAATATCCTGCCGGACATCTCTCAACGCTTGCTGGAATCCCGAGTGCTGAGCGCGCTCGATGAGCAACTCCCAGACCCTCAATACCGGCAACCCCGACTTCACCAGCGCCAGAAATTCCTGATTGAAGATCAGAAACTCTCCCAGAGGAAGCTTTCCCCAGGACCGGACTGAGGGAGAGCCGCCAGAAGCCACTCGGCCCCGCTGATGCACCGTAAAAACCAGCAGGCCTTGAGACTCTAACTTTCCACGAATCGCGGCCTCATCAGCCCCTTCGACCTGCCCGTCAACAGTCGAGCCGTCAGACCGAGCCACTCTGTAGGTGAAGATCGCCATGATTAGGTGCCTGCGTCCCCGAGAGCCGGGGCATGCGGTTACTCAGATTTATCGAGCGGAGACGCCCCGGATGCGACACGGCCTGGGAGCCGGATGGCTTGCCCAACGAGAATTCTATTATCACTTAAGTCATTCGCGATCATCAGATCCTGGACCGTGATACGGAATCGCTGGGCAATGCTCCAGAGTGTATCCCCAGGCTTGACCGAGAGGCTGGAAGGAGAGCCGCCGTCAGCGACAGAATGGTCTCCGCCATCGATAGCCTCTTCGGACGGCACCGTCACGGCCGGCGCGACCGCCATATGAGACCTCTCAGCCCCACGATCGGTCGAGCCCATATTAACAGGGCGCACCGCGGACGGGCGAGGACTCACTGACGACAGAGTGGCCGGCGCCGCACCGGATTCACCGCCACGCTCAAATTGCTTTCCCATCTTAGACAACTGTTTCTGGAGTTGCTTGAGCTGATTCTGCAGCGCCGCGCCGGTTTGGGCAACCCGCTGGCGCTCCGTCCGAGACGACGAGAGTTCCTCGCGCTGCAGATCGATGACATGACGCGCCTCTGACAGCCTCCGCTCCGCCTCACGAATCCGTCCATCCAGCTGCGCACGGGAAATTTGAGAATCAGCCAACTCTTGCCGTCTGGACTCAAGCTCGGAGCGAAGCTCCGCAATCGTGCGCTGTGAATCACGGAGTGAGGTCTTGAGGGTGTCCACCGTTAGTTGGAGATCCGAGACTTCTTGCTCAGCAATCGGTTCGAGCGCTCCGCACCCCATGAGTCCAGCAGATCCCACCACAAATGCCGCGGCATGCCAACTGAGCGCCCCCCAGTTCACGAAGCGGCAGGCACTCTTGACCGTTCTGCGAATTGAACTGTTCTCCATGGTCCCCATTACCATCGATTGTAGGCGGTCCCGGTTGTTCCGACAAGATCTGAGCCTGAATACACATCGAAGATCCCGCCTTCAGTCGGCTCAGCGATCTCCTGCCACGTGGTTGACGCATTCGTAAATGGATCCTTCGGGATTGAGCGCAAATATCCGGCCACGACAAGCCCTTCCAAGCTGGGCGGGTATTTCCCATGGTCAGCCCGATGGTGGTCCAGAAGTTCCCGCATGGTGAAGAGATCCTGTCTCAATACAGTTTCTCGAGCCTTGACTAAAGAAGACCGATAAGACGGCACCGCGAGCGTGGCTAAGATTCCAATAATCGAAACCACGATCATCAACTCAATGAGAGTGAACCCCCTTGCGTTGAGTGCGCCACACTTACCAATCGCGATACTTCGTGCCATCCAGTGCCAGTGCCTCACTTTGCGTCACGACATCATAGACATCCTCCCCGCACCAGCTGGACGGTTTCGGACTGTCCTTATAGCATCGGAGAATCCAGTCGGCCTTCCCTGTGAGAGGGTCGGAGGGCATCCCACGAAGATACCGCCGCATCGTCGTGCCACGAACGGTCGCTTCTTCCCCGGTCAACTTGACCCCGAGCAGGACATCCAATGTCTTGGGGTACCCATAGATGCTCGTCACATCTTTACAGGTTAATTTATTTTTCTGGCAGACCGGCCCAAGCAGCGTATCTCCGTCTCGATTCCACTCCAACTTAAATGCATCGATGGCCGCGCGAACAGCCCGCAGTTGCTGGCGCAACTCAATCTCCTGACGTCGTTGAGTTGTCACCTTGCTCAACGGCATGGCGACTGAAGCGAGGATCACAACAATCGTCATGGTGACAAGCAGCTCGAGAAGCGTGACCCCTGACTCTTTCACCGAACCCTCACGACCCCTGTCCCGACTTCAGTCGCTTGCGACACACCATCCCGCTCGACCCCAGCGAGCTCAACTCGTACGGGAGAGACCCCCACTGCGGCAGCCGCAAAGGTCACGGTCACTGATCGGGGGGCACGGCTGTCCGGCTTCGATAAACGGAAGGTCAATCTCCCCGCCTCATCACCCCCGACCTCGCCGCCGAGAACAGGCGCCTCAATCAGATCCGCATCGCCAATCCGCTTGAAATGCAACACCAACGGATCGTACTCAAGATGGAACACCCCATCAGCTGAAGCCCGAAGACGCTCGTCCACGATGGTGAGCTTCACGTCTTTTCCGATTTGAACGGCCCCATCACCAGGTTGAATCGAAAGCACCGGGCCAACGACCGCGGCCTTCATCAGCGAGGATACTGACGCCATATCGCCCTTGGTCCGTCTCCCACCTGACGGCAATGAGCTCAGACCCGTCTGGCTGCCGGAGAGATGGGCGAGCGTCCGCTTCGGAGCGGTTGAAAAAAGCGGCGTTGTGGCATAATTCGTTTCCGTGCCTGACCAAAAGGCCTGATTGGTTGTTCCAGGTGCCAGCGGAGACTGCATAATTCGAGGAGTAATCGTCAAGATGACTTCGGTCGTGATGCGTTCTGTCTTGAATGAGCTGAGCCAGTTCCCGATAACCGGTAGATCCCCGATCCACGGCATGGTCACGCGGGTGCGGCGATCTTCCTCCTGGATCAATCCACCCAGCACAATCGTTTCGCCATCACGCATGTTCAATGTCGTTTCTGCCGAGCGATTGCCGAAGCGGAACTGTTGGATCGGCGGAGAGGCTTGCAACGTGACCTGGTCGCCGATGCGAATCACTTCGACTTTCATCTTCAAGGAAAGTTCGTTGCCTAATCGAATGGATGGCTCAACTGTAAGCTTGACTCCGGTGTCGCGGAACTCGATTGAGGTCACTGTTGACGTGGTTGGCACGGCGCCCGTCGCAGCCTGCCCGGGCAAGACATTGGTCGTGGATAAGAGAATCGGCTGTTTATCTCCGATATTGATCTCAGCCTTTTTATTGTTCACCACCCGCACTTTGGGAGCAGCCAGCGTCTTTGCGTCAGACTCCTGCTTGAAGAAGTCGAGCAATACACTGGTTGGAAGTCGAAATAGGTAACTGTCCGGCCCAAGACTCGTCAGCTGCCGATACGTCATCTGCACGGCATCCGCGGCAAGCGTCCCGGTAAATCCTGGAGGAATCAGCCCAGCGCCAGCCTGCTTAGGGTAATTCAATCCGTACGTCTGGTTCTTAGTGCGGTTGACTTCCAATACTTCAAGATCGAAGAGAACCTCCGGTTCTTGTCGATCATTGGCAAGGATAATGCGTTCCGCCAAATCCAGCTTCTCCGGTTGATCGCGAATGACGATCGCGTTGAGCTGCTCGTTGGCATGCATCCGTTTGGAGTCCAGCATGCTTTTCAGCAACACCAGCATGTCCTTGGCCTTGGCCGTCGAGAGATAAAACGTACGAATCATCAGATCCTGATACTGCTCCTGCTTCTGCTTGGTATTCGGGCTGATGATGAGCACGCCAGGAGTCACTTGCCTGGAGAAGAGACTGTTGCTATTCAACACCAAACTCAATGCATCTTCGAACGGAGTATCCTGCACTCCAATGGAGACCGGGTCATTCCGAACATCTTTATCGAAAATTAACGTGAACCCACCAACCTTCGCCACTCCCTCCAGCACCTCTTTGATCCCCGCATTCTTGAATTTCATCGTGACCGGCTGCTTGAGGCGATCCCCGCGCATCGCGGCTTGCTGTTCATCAGTCAATCGACTGATGCTCTCAAGAGGATCCTTGAATGTGGGGTCGAGTTCGGCGGCTCGGGTATACCCTCCCATCGCCTCGTCCGCTCGGCCAAGCTGAGCCAACCGCTCGGCTTCACGGAACTGGGAACGGGCCTCTTTCAATCGAATCGCTTCTGCCAAACTGGCCTGGTGCGCAGAGTTCGCGGGCTCAATGGTCAGCGCCCGCTTAAATTGTTCAATCGCTAACTCCAGCTGCCGCTCTTTGAGGAATGCCTGTCCGCGCTCATGGTATGAACCTGCGGCCCGCTCTCTCGCCAGTGCATACTTACCGGCAAGACCGGGGTCGAACGGGTCACTTTTCAAGGCCTCTTTATAGGCCAGACTCGCCTCTTCCCAATTCCCGGCTGCTAAATGCTGATCCCCACGCTTCGCCTCCTGCGAGGCGAGGCAGCCCGACAGCAGGACAATGGGAAAGAGTAGAAAGGCAACATGCCACGACTTGGATAACACTGGAATCCCTCGGATGGCTACGCTCCACATCGCAACAACAACACCCCTTCTCTACCCAGGAAGATACAACGAGCACTTATGGAAGATTGATACCAGCCCCGTTGAACTACTTATACTATATATTGAAAACTTCGGAAAGCGACTCCCAACATAGAGTAGGTTAGTTGCCATCATGAAGGGGAAAACCTACGAATCTATTTTCGACAGAACCCCGAACACGGCCACAGATCAGACAGGGCTAGCCAGAATCTGCACCACCCCACATCAGAAGTTAGAGTCTCCAATACTTGATAGAACCAGGAACTTTCACAGGATCCAGAATACTCTTCACGTCCACCAAGACACCACTCTTGGGGTCGCGCAAAGGCCTCAATAGTTCAGTCATCCCTAATTCGAGGAAGCTCTTGTGAGCCACCGCCACGATCACACCATCAACATCCTTGATCTGCTTCAAATCAACCAGCTTGATCCCGTATTCATGTACCGCTTCATCCGACTCAGCGATCGGATCATGCACCACGACTTGCACTCCATACTCGCGAAGCTCGTTGATGATATCCGGCACCTTACTATTACGGAGGTCAGGGACATTCTCTTTGAAGGTTAATCCAAGCACAGCAACCTTGAGCTCATTAACGGGACGCGGGAGCTGGCTCAGAAGCTTCATGGTCTGCTCAGCCACAAACTTCCCCATTCCGTTATTGATCCGCCGTCCAGAAAGAATCACCTGAGGGTGGTAACCGACCGACTCCGCCTTAGCTGTCAGGTAATAGGGATCCACACCAATGCAATGCCCGCCGACCAAACCTGGTGAGAACCTCAAAAAATTCCACTTTGTGCCCGCGGCTTCGAGCACCGACTTCGTGTCGATTCCCAGCCTATGAAAGATGAGAGCCAATTCATTCATCAGTGCAATGTTGAGATCACGCTGTGTATTCTCGATGACCTTCGCAGCCTCAGCCACCTTGATGCTCGAGGCACGATGGATTCCGGCTTTCACAACAGTTGAGTAAGTCTTCGCGACAACCTCAAGAGATTCCGCATCCTGCGCCGAGACAACCTTGATGATTTTTTCAAGCGTATGCTCTTTGTCACCGGGGTTGATGCGTTCAGGGGAATACCCAATCTTGAAGTCAACCCCAGCCTTCATCCCTGACATCTTTTCGAGGATCGGGAGACACACCTCTTCCGTAGCACCGGGATAGACCGTCGATTCATACACAACGATAGTGCCTGGAGACATGTTGGAGCCAATGAGCTCCGACGACTTCTGCAACGCCGTGAAATCAGGCTGAAGGGCCTCATTGATCGGAGTCGGCACTGCGACGATGATAAAATCTGCAGCCTTGAGCTCAGCCGGCTCCCACGTATACTGCACCTGCGACATTTTGAGATCCGCAGTGGCAACTTCGCCCGTTCGATCAATCCCACGACGAAGCTCATCAATCTTGGCCTTATTAATATCGAAGCCAACCACCGGGCCTTGCTTGCCGAATGCCACAGCAATAGGAAGCCCCACGTACCCCAACCCCACTACTGCAATAGACCTAGCGCTCTCTTTACCCATACGTCCTCCAAATTCATCTGAATCCACAATGGCAGAAGCCTGAAAGTCCGTCAAGAAAGAGGGCATTTCTCACAACGCGTGAGGTCTGTACA
>JBEBHO010000246.1:0-3315 GCA_040081095.1 Nitrospira sp. | reverse complement strand
TGCATTCCCGTCACAAAACGCGTATTCTGCCGCGGCCTGCGAATGATCACTATGAAGACCGCACCACACTGGATTCCGCTGCCGCTTTATACGCAAGTACTGATCGCAGTCGCCTGCGGCGCGACGCTCGGAGTGCTCTTCGGGCAGGAGTCCTATCTCGGCGGGCTGCGGAACGAACAGTTGGGCAAGCTTGGCCTGTTTGTCGTCACACTCCTGAAAACCCTCGCCATTCCGCTCATCTTCTTTGCCATTCTCGATGCCCTCATCCGTACCAGCATCCCCATGCGTCAGGGGACGAAGTTGCTCATCATCTGTCTCGTCAACGTCACCGTCGCCATGGCTATCGGCCTCATCATCATGAATACCTGGCAGCCTGGCCTGAACTGGCTGGGGCACGTCGACGAATTACTCCATCTGGTGCCGGGTTCCAAGCCTCCTGGAAAGTTGGCGGCCTCGCAGACGCCCATCGAAGACCTCGCGGCCTACATCCCCCGCACCATCCTGGCGCCGTTTTCCACGAACAACATCATCGGCGTCGTCCTCCTCGCGCTGATTATCGGTGCGATCATGCGGCGGCTCCACAACCAGTCAGGCCAGGCGGGCGGAGTCGTGTCGGCCGTCGTCCAGCTCATCGAGCGCATCTACCAATGGCTCGTGCAGATTCTCGAGTGGATCATTCTGGTCGTGCCGCTCGCCGTCTTCGGCGTCGTGGCGGCCGTCGTCGGTAAATCGGGGGTCGGTGTCTTTTCCGTTCTCTGGATCTTTCTGGTGGCCATGCTCGCAGGTCTCACCATCCATGCCTTCATCTACTATCCGCTGGTGGCCTGGCTGGTGGGGAAGAAGTCGCCGAAGATCTATCTGGGGCAGGGGTCCGACGCCATCATGACGGCCATTTCTTGTAACAGCAGCCTCGCGACTGTGCCGGTCACGCTCCAGTGTCTCGAACGCATGAACGTCTCGCCGCAATCCTCACGCCTCGCAGCCTGCGTCGGCACGAATCTCAACAACGACGGTATCACCCTCTATGAAGCCATGGCCGCACTCTTTCTCGCTCAGGCCCTGGGCTATGATCTGCCGATAGCCAAACAGATCTTGATCGTGCTCGCGTCCATCATCGCCGGCGCCGGCGTCGCCGGCATTCCGGAAGCGGGATTGATTGTGTTGCCGCTCGTGCTGGCGGCCGCCGGCTTGCCCGATCACGTCATCGTCGCGGCCATTCCGCTCATCATGACCGTGGATTGGATCATCGCCCGCGCCCGCTCCGGCGTGAACGTCATGAGCGACATGCTCGTCGCCATCCTCCTCGATGCCGGGCAGGCGACGCCAGCCACCGTGCCGGTCGTCGTGCCGCAGGAATCCGGAACGGCTGCGCCCACGAACTCACAGACCTCCTAAGACACAGGCCGCGTCTCCGGCTCGATGGAGCGGTTCGCGCGAGGCCTCAGGGAGGCCTCCTGGACATTTATCCGGCTCCGTCGTAGATTGGCCCGCCGTGGCAAGGACTCCTCCCAAATACTTCTTGATGATCCGCCAGTTTCACCTGGCGGACTTTCTCACGCTGGCCAACGGCGCCTGCGGACTTGCCGCTGTGTTGTTGAGCATGCGCTACATGGGCAATCAGTCGGCGTCCCATTTCCTTGCCGCCACGGCTTTGGCGCCGGCGGCCCTGCTCTTCGACTGGCTCGACGGCCGGGTCGCCCGCTGGCGGCACATGCAATCGCCGCTCGGGCGCGAGCTGGATTCGCTGGCCGACGTCATCTCGTTTGGAGTCGCACCCGCGGCGCTCGGATTCGCCGCAGGCCTGCGCGGGGGGTGGGACTGGATCGTGCTGATGTATTTCGTCTGTTGCGGAGTCAGCCGGCTGGCACGGTACAACGTCACCGCCGAGAGCCTCTCCGCGGGAAAAGACACAGTGGCCTACTTCGAAGGCACGCCCATTCCCACCACCGTGGTGTTGACGGCTGTCCTGGCCCTGGCAGCCTGGCAAGACCGGCTGGGCGAGCACCTCTACGGGGGTGTCTGGACCGTCGGGCCCTGCGATTTCCACCCCTTATCCCTCCTGTTCGTCCTCTCTGGAAGCCTGATGATCAGCACCATCCGCATTCCCAAACTGTAGCTACGCCTCTGTCATGGCCCCTACGAGGCTGGTGAATTTCCGTTTGGAAAGGGGTAAGCTCCGGCGGTAATGACCGTTCACATAGGAGTGACATGAGGCCGTGAGCGACGAGTTAGATGTACTCAAGGCAGTGACCGCCGACTTAGAAGGGGGCGGCATCCCGTATATGGTAACCGGCTCAATGGCGGCGAACTTTTATACCGTTCCCCGGATGACGCGCGATATCGATCTGGTCATTGAATTGTTCGAGCGGGATGTGGACCGTATCACGCGCTTGTTCCAGCAGGACTACTATATCGACCGGGACATGGTTCAGCGAGCCGTACGCGAGCATACGATGTTCAACATGATTCATAGCGCGTTGGTGGTCAAGGTAGACTGCGTCGTGCGGAAGGAGACAGAATACCGTCGAGAAGAGTTTGCTCGGCGCCGTACCGTCTCCATCGCAGGCCAGCAGGTCTTCATCGTGTCGCCTGAAGATCTCATTCTGTCCAAGCTCGATTGGGCCAAGGAGAGCCGATCGGAGATGCAATTGACGGATGTCCGGAACTTGCTCAGTTCGGTCCAAGGCCTCGATGCGGCGTATCTGTCTCGATGGGCAGAGCGATTGGGCCTGTCATCACTCTACCGCGAGGTGTCAGCGTGAACGATACATCGACGGACATGGATCAACGCTACCGCGCCATGCTTATGCAGCGGACGGGTGAAGAGCGACTCATCATGGGCTGTGCCATGCGGGACACCGCCCGCGCCTTTGTTGAGGCATCTATCCGGGATCACGACCCGCAGGCTACGGTCGAGGCCGTTCGGAAAGGGCTGTTCCTGCGTTTTTACGGACATGAGTTCGATCATGAAACCCGGGCCAAAATCGTCGCCGCCATCGAGTCTGCCGCCCTTCCCATCCCGGGGTAAAGTCCCTTCGTCAGCCCTTCCCTCCCAACTTCCTCACGCGTCACTATCCCGGCCAGACTCAGGACCCAGCGCCCAGCGCTCTCCCTTCTCCTCACCGGCTCGCCCGCATGCTGCCTGGAATAAAATGATTCGGCAGGAGCATGATGCAGTTGGGATTCAACCCCTGCGCTTTCAGAGTGTCGATGCTGCCCAGCACCTTTCCGCCTTTCGACAAGTCGATCACCGTCACGGAGCCATCGCTCAGGCCGTCCAGATTGAGCAGGCTATTCTGGACGAACAGATAGCGC
>JBEBHO010000006.1:0-3317 GCA_040081095.1 Nitrospira sp. | reverse complement strand
CGGGAAACTGTCCAGGCGCATGGCGGGACGCTCACACTGGAAAGCGAAGTAGGGAAGGGGACGACGGTTGTGATATCGTTGCCCGGACAACGTTCAACAGCTACAGCACTAATCTAGGGGGCGGAATGTCGGCAGCAAAGATTCTCGTGATCGACGACGACGCCGTGGCCCGCGAACTCCTGGCCGATGCCTTGAAAAAGGACGGGCATGAGGTGGAGTCCTTTTCCAACGGGACGGACGCGCTGGCTCGCGGGCAACAGACCGTGTTCGATCTCGTGCTCACGGATATTCGCATGGGGACCGTGGATGGACTGACTGTGTTGCGGGAGTTCAAACGATTCAGTCCGGATACCTCCATCGTTCTGCTCACGGCATTCGGATCCTTGGAAGGAGCGATCGAGGGAATCAAGCAAGGGGCCTTCGATTACTTGGCCAAGCCCTTTCGAAAGGAAGAGGTGAAGCTCGTTGTTCAGCGTGCGCTTGACCATTGTAAATTAGTGAGAGAAAACAAGCGTTTCAGGGTGGAATTGAAAGAAAAGGAAGAGTGGTCTCCATTGGTTGGAAGCAGTCCGGCCATGCTGGATGTCTATAAGTTGGTGGCTCGTGTGTCGGAGAGCCGCAGCACCGTGTTGCTCCAGGGAGAAAGCGGGACCGGGAAAGAACTGATTGCCCGGGCCATTCATGCCAATAGCCCACGGCGGGACAAGCCCTTCATTCCGGTGAATTGCGGTGCCTTGCCCGATACGCTGCTGGAGTCCGAGATGTTCGGCCATGAGAAGGGGGCCTTCACCGGCGCGGTGGGACTGAAGGCCGGCCTGTTTGAAGCGGCGACGGGTGGGACGCTGTTTCTCGATGAGATCGGCGAGCTCGGGCCGGCGCTGCAAGTGAAGCTGCTGCGAGTCATGCAGGATCAGGAAGTCCGGCGCGTGGGAGGGACCGCGTCCGTCAAAGTCGATGTCCGCATCATTGCCGCGACGAATCGTGATCTCGAACAGCTCGTCAGAGAAGACAAGTTTCGAGACGATCTGTTTTATCGCTTGAATGTGGTGCGGATCACCCTGCCTTCGCTGGTGGACCGCAAAGAAGATATTCCGATGCTGGCCCACCATTTTCTCCAGAAGTATGTCGGCGGGACGCCGTCAGGGGTGCGAGGATTTCTTCCGGAAACGATGGCGTTGCTCAAGGAGTATCGGTGGCCGGGGAATGTGCGGGAGCTGGAGAACGCGGTGGAGCGCGCGGTGTCGTTGAGCCATGGTCCGTTAGTCACGCCGGACGATCTGCCGGAAAGTATCCGGACTGCTGCACCGTTGGAGGCGAAAGCCACATCGGTATCGGAAGGGGACGAGGTCTGTCTGACGCTCGAAGAAGTGGAAAAGCGGCATCTGATCCGCGTCTTAAAAGAGATGAAGGGGAACAAGGTGAAGGCGGCGAAGATCCTGGGCATCGACCGCCGGACACTCTACCGGATGGCCGAACGGTTCGGACTCGATTTGGGGGACGATCCCGAGGCTGGTGACAAAGAGTCGGTGGAGAAGTTATAGAAGTTGCAGGGCGTTCTTGATGAGCCGCAATTGATTGTCGGCGCCTTGGGGCAATGCGCTAGGAACCTGATCCCAGCTGGTAAAGATCCCGTCTTTTCCCTCTGACCTCACTTCCAACTTGAGTGCAGTGTTCTGCTCATCGGCGGCTGTCACTGTCGCATTCACCCGGCTCTTGATCGTGCCGAAGCGCCAGCGATAGAGCCAATTCCAGGGGCCATGCATTACTTCCCGATAGCTGGTTTCCAACGTGGAGTCATTCGTCCAGTCCACATCGTAGCCGCCGTCGGTGAGGACCTGTGTGAGCGCGGTTTTGACCTTGTCGAACGGGGCGGCCAAGCGAGTTTCGACGAGATCGGTCGGAAGGGGGTGGGGCGCTCCGCTGCAACCGATCATCAGCGCCATGGTTGCGAGGAGGAGGCCTGGCCGTACAGTCATTTCGCTTTGCTTTCCGGGGTACGGTAGACGAGATGCGTGTCGGTTTGTGTCACGCCTTCAATGCCATGAATCTTGCTCAGGACCAGTTGCGTCAGGGCATCCTGATCGGCCACGTCGGCCACAACGATGATGTCCGGTTTCCCCCAGCAGGGATCGATGGTCTTGATCGCGCTGATCTGCCCGAGCGCTTTCACGACGCTGGAGGTCAAGCCGGGACTCACATTGATCATGATATAGGCCCGGTCGGACATCAAAGACGCTCCCGCGCTGGGCGCGTGAATCGTAAAGGGAATAGCCGGTGGACCTTGCTGCGGCTCACCGTAGCGAACTCCCTGCGGCGGTGTCAATACGGACGTGGCGCGGGCGGATGAAGTCGTGACGGATTTGGGTTTTCTTGGCATAGTTGCGGGGGTCTCACTTTGGCGCGACGAGCACATCCACAGTGAAGGAGTCGCTCACGCTGGTTAGGTCCGTTTCGAGCCGCGTCGGACTGCCGATGCGCCCTTCCGGATCGTAAATAAAGCAGAACAAGTGGACACAAGGTGTACGCGAGGCGTAGTGGGCGGCGTCGGCGGCAACCTGGTCGGCCAGTTCTTTGGTGGTGAGGCCTGAGCGGGTTTTCTTGGCGACCACGGCAAGACGGTCCCGGTTCAAGAGCAGAGTCGTGCGCGTCGAGCCGCCGGCGTAGGGCGGCGTCCATTCATCGGCGCCCACTTCATCGAATTCCAATTTCAGCAGCGCGCACAGTAAATCTTGTAGATCGTAGTCGTCTTCCACTTCCAGCGTCGTGCGATAGTCCTTCCGCAAGCGGAGTTGTCGGGCTACGGCGTGAAAGCGCAGGCAGACTTTCCGGAGCGCCTCGACTGGATCCGACGTGGGCTGTTCTCTGCGTGTTACGACGGCGGGCGCGGCCGGCGTCGGAGTCGGATGTGGCGATGGAGCCGGAGATGGCGGCGGCGCTATGACGGATGCGGCCGGTGCGTTGGGTTGATCGGGCGGCTTCTGCAAGCTCTCGCTTGCGAGGAGCGGGGGCTCTGGTGTCAGCGATGCTAATGAAGAGGTGAAGGCTCCGACCTGTGGTTGAGGAGGAGCAGTGACCTGGAGCGGTGCAGTCGTTGCTGGTGCGAGGGGCGCGATAGGCTCCTGTCTGGAGGCTGGGGCCGCGGCCGCAGGTATTGACGCCGGGGCTGGTACTGCCGGTTGTAGATCTGGAGGCATGGTGCGAAATCGAGCCGATTCAAAATGGCTCAGTGGAATCTCCGGTGTTGGGGGTTGAAGCGGTGTCGGTGTTTCTATCACTGGTGTTTGCGGGGTCGGCGCGGTTGGTTGGCTCAAATTGGT
>JBEBHO010000135.1:0-3357 GCA_040081095.1 Nitrospira sp. | reverse complement strand
ATCGCCAAGGAAATGGGAGCGTCGCTCCGTTCAACCTCCGGGCTTGTGCTGACGCATGCCGGCGATCTGGCGGCGATCCTCACGAATCTCCAAGAGCACGATGTTCTGTTCATCGATGAAATTCATCGCTTGCCGGCCTCCGTCGAAGAGGCGCTCTATCCCGCGATGGAGGACTATCAACTCGATCTGGTGGTTGGTCAGGGGCCTGCAGCCAGAACGGTCAAGCTGGATCTTCCGCAATTTACGTTGGTTGGAGCCACGACGAAAGCCGGCGCACTGACCTCCCCGCTCCGTGACCGGTTCGGACTCGTCTATCGACTCGACTTCTACTCACCGACCGATCTGGAGCGCATCGTCACCAGATCAGCCGGTGTGTTAGGGACCTCAATAGATCATGCCGGCGCTGCGGAGATCGCGCGGAGAGCTCGAGGCACTCCCCGCATCGTGAATCGCTTGATCCGGCGTGTTCGGGACTATGCGCAGATTAAGGCCGAAGGGCATATCACCAAGCAGGTCGCTCAGGAGGCCCTGGCCTGGTTGGGAGTCGATAGCGCCGGGTTTGATGATATGGATCGGAAAATCCTAATGACCATCATCGAAAAATTCAACGGGGGACCTGTCGGCGTGGAGTCTTTGGCCGCAGCGGTGCAAGAAGAGAAAGGGACGCTGGAAGATGTGTACGAGCCCTACCTCATTCAAGCCGGCTACCTCGACCGCACCGGCCGCGGCCGCCAAGCGACAAAGCTCGCCTTCGATCACTTCAGCAAGCCGACCGATCAGCTGTTCTAGCGACTGAGGGGACGAGGGGTCCGCTAAGGCTGAGTCTTGGATTTCGGACACTCACGATCTCGGTTCATTCTTGCGACCTTGATTCTCCTCTCCCAACTGATTCACCCCGATCATCTGTCAATCATTGATCTTCCCCTGGCGGACACAAGCTCTTGAAAGACCAGGGAGTCTCCTTGCAATAGGCGATTCGAATCCTGTATTATTCTTTGCTTACTCGCACTCGATCTGCCTCTGGACAGTCGTCCAACTCATGAGGCACGGGTGGAGGGGGTTTCTGCATGCCTGGTGACCTGTCCGATTATCGGAAGGAGATTGATCGTATTGACGATGAGATTCTTCGTCTGCTCAATGAGCGGTCGAAGAGCGTCATCGAGATCGGTCATATCAAGAAAGCGCAGGATGCGGCCGCCAATCTGCATACCCCGGCTCGTGAAGCCGCCATTATTGAGCGATTAGTCGGTCAAAATACCGGCCCGTTTCCATCGGAAGCCATCCGTCCCGTGTACCGGGAAATCATGTCCGCCTCGCTTTCTCTTGAAGGTCCGCAAAAAGTGGCCTATCTGGGGCCCCGCGCGACGTTCACACATATGGCCTGCATGCAGAAATTCGGATCGTCGGCCCAATACATTCCGGTCCACAGTATTAAGGAAGTGTTCAACGAAGTGGAGCGAGGGCGCGCAAATTTCGGTGTCGTGCCGATCGAAAACACGACTGAAGGCGTCGTGAACCATACGCTCGACATGTTCATCGATTCGAACCTCCTGATATATGGAGAAGTGCTCCAAGAGGTCTCGCATCATCTGATGTCGAAGTCCGGAGTGGTGGAAGAGGTCAAGAAGATCTGTTCGCATCCGCAGGCCATTGCACAATGCCGCAACTGGATCGAAACCCATATGCCGCATGTGCTGGTGTCTGAAGTCGCCAGCACGGCCCGCGCCGCGGAAATGTGTCAGGAAGATACCACCATCGCTGCTATCGCATCAGAACTGGCGGCTCAGCTCTACGGACTCAAAGTGATTAAGGCGCGGATCGAAGATAATCTGAACAATTTCACCCGTTTCCTTGTCCTGTCGCAGAAACCGCCGCAGCGCACCGGGAAAGACAAGACCTCGTTGATGCTGTCGATTAAAGACAAGGTCGGCGCGCTCTATGATCTGCTCCGGCCCTTTGCGTCAAATGGCATCAGCATGACGAAGATCGAGTCACGTCCATCCCGGCGGAAGGCGTGGGAGTATATTTTCTTTGTCGATGTGGAAGGCCACATGGAAGAAGAACGCGTGAATCGGGCCATCGAAGAGATTAAGGGCCGCTGTCTCTTTATGAAGATCCTGGGTTCGTATCCGGCACACAATTAGACCTATGGCACTGCGTATTCATCCAGACATTGCCTCGCTCAGCCCGTATGTTCCGGGCAAGCCGATTGAGGAATTGCAGCGTGAGCTGGGCCTGGCTCGCGTGATCAAGTTAGCCTCGAATGAGAATCCGCTTGGACCATCGCCGAAAGCGCTAGCCGCGCTCGTCGGGGGGCATGACAGTCTGCATCGGTATCCGGATGGCGGCGCCTATCGATTGCGTCAGGCGTTGGCCGATCGATGGAAGGTCAGTCTCGATCACATTATTCTCGGCAATGGATCAGACGAAGTCCTGGGCCTGCTGGCCCGGACGTTCCTGGCGCCGGGCGATGAAGCGGTGATGGCCGATCAGACCTTCGTGATCTACAAGATGGAAGTCACGGCGGCTCACGGGAAAGCGGTGATCGTTCCGTTGGTCAATTGGACGCATGATCTCGACGGCATGGCCAAAGCCATTACGTCCAAGACCAGGCTCGTCTTTCTCTGCAACCCTAACAATCCCACCGGGACTATGGTTGCAGCCGATGCCGTCGCCCGGTTCATGGCGCAGATTCCTGAACATGTGATCGTGGTCTTTGATGAGGCCTATCTTGAATATGTGCGCGATCCACATTTCCCGGACAGTCTGCAGTATGTGATGCAGGGGCGGAACGCGGTTGTGCTGAGAACGTTCTCGAAAATTTACGGTCTGGCCGGGTTGCGGATCGGCTATGGGATTGCGACCCCGGAGATCACGAACTGTCTGAACCGTGTGCGGCCACCGTTCAATGCCAACACGCTGGCGCAGCGTGCGGCTCTGGCCGCGCTGGGTGACGACGAACATGTGGCGAAGAGTCGAGCCGTGAACGCGGCGGGGATGCAGCAACTCGAAAGTGGTTTACGAGCGCTTGGATTTGCCGCGATTCCCAGCCAGGCGAATTTTGTGTATTTCGACGTCAAGCGCGATGGTCGGGCCCTGTTCGATGCCTTGCTGCGCGAGGGCGTTATTGTGCGGCATATTGAAGGCACGATGCTGCGCGTGACCGTCGGCCAGCCGGATGAAAACCAGGCGTTTCTCGATGCGTTGAAGAAAGTCTTGCAGTGAGAGTGAAGGAATAAAGAGGCTACCATGATCATTGTCTTGAAACCTGAGGCGTCTGAACGCGAAGTCGATCATATTATCGATCGGCTGCGAGAATTGGGATTGAAGTCGCAAATTTCTACCGGTCAGGAGCGT
>JBEBHO010000038.1:0-3361 GCA_040081095.1 Nitrospira sp. | reverse complement strand
GGGCCGTTACTCCAGCTTCTTGACCCACAAGGGGAAGATGCTGACCTACTTCCGCTGCTACGTGCAGACCGACGCCGTCATGCTCGAAGACGTCGGCGAGATCGGCGATGCCACCCATGCCGCGCTCAGAAAGTTTCTGCTCTACGGCACGAAAGCCAAGATGGAGAACTGTGCAGAGAGCTGGGGATTGCTTCTGGTCAGCGGACCCAAGGCGGCGCAGACCGTGAAATCCGCCTTCGGCGTCGACTGTAGCGACGTGCAGCCGGTGAACTTCGTCACGGCCCAGATCGGCGGACAGCAGGCCCTCGTCATCCGAGCGGAAGAGACCGGCGAAATCGACCTGGAAATTCTGCTTCCCGCCGAAGCGATCGCCACGGCCTGGACCAGCCTCATGGAAACCGGTGCGGCCGTCGGTATCAAGGTAGTCGGCAGCCAGGCCCGTGAAGCCCTTCGCATGGAAGCCGGTATCCCGAAAGCCGGTTCTGAACTGAACGAGGAAATTGTCCCACCTGAAGCCAACCTGGAAGGCAAAGCCTTCAGCCTGAACAAGGGCTGCTATCCGGGGCAGGAAGTCGTCGCCAGGATGGATACCTACGGCAATGTCCGACGACACTTAGTCGGGCTGGTGCTGAACGATGCGATCATCCCACCGAAAGGCGCCAAGCTCTTCAGTGGAGATCGTGAAGTAGGCTGGGTGAGCAGCGCGACCTTCTCACCGCACCAGAACGCTGTAGTGGCATTCGGGTTTCCTCTGCGAGACTTCTCCGCACCTAACACGGCACTGACCGTGGAAATCGATGGCAAAAAGCACGACGCGCGGGTGAATGCCCTGCCCCTCTACGTCCGATCCTAACCGGCCCTCCTTAGACGACCATAATCACCATCGTCACCACGGGGCACGGGCCACCACCCGCTGTAGACTTCCTCCCCTACCCCATCACATCGATACTGTCCCAAGCGAACACACGAGATGAGCACCCAAGCCGGCCAAGCCGAAGCTTCCGCTTACAGGGCAGAAGGAAAAACATTAGTGTGGCGAGTGTCGAGCTGGCCGGCGTTGGCATCGTTCGCGCCAAGACGATCAGAGAACAGGTCCTAATCTTATGGCACGAAGTCGAGAAGACCTCCGCCGCCTCATCGAGCAGAACCAGGAAGGGCTCAGCTGTTTGGGTCCTGTACGCGTGGCGAAGCAACCGCCAACAGCGATCTTGATTTTGTCGTCGGATTCACGGAGAAGTCATTCGTCGCCTACATGGACCTGAAGATCTTCCTCAAAGACCTGTTCGGATGCCAGGTGGATCTCGTGCTCGCCGATACGATCAAACCGCGGCTTTGCCCCATCATCCAACGCAAAACCGTCTATAACTCGGGACTATAAGATCTACCTCAAAGACTTTCTGAGCGCCATCCGCCCTGTCCTCTTTAATTGCCCGGCACAGTCCAAGTTGACTCCCCCTTGCCTTTGACGGACAATCCGCCAGGTTTTGTGCATTTCCGGAAGAGAATTTCATGAGATAGCCTGTCAAATATTGGCAACTCATCTAATCGTTGATACTCACATGAACACATTTCAAGCCACAGCAATCGCCGCATGCCTTATCACCCTTTCAGGCTTGACCCACGCCGGTGACTCGCATTACGAATGCACTGTCCTTTCCACATGGACACTCACACAATACGGCGGTTTAGAGCCACATTGGACTAATAAGTCAATGGTGGGCAACAAATTCACCGTCGACCGCATCACCGGTCGCATCATCGGTGGCCCGCTCGACAATGCGAATTTGCAGATTGAAGTGATTGACCGTGGCACACGCGAAATGTCCTTTCAAGCTCTCTCGCGGTCGACGCAGAAGACACATACGACACACATTGAAATTCAGGAATTCCTGTCAGGTACGGAGAAGCCATTCGTTGGCATGACCACGCTCTACTACCCAGGCGTCTACTCAGGCATTTGTTGGTAAACTCTATCGCGTGTTTCAAGCTGACGCATTAATAATGCTCATGGAAACGTTAGAAGAATATATTGCTCACACAAAGAGTGCTGTGCAGCACCTCTTTGGCGGCGTCGACGCATATTTACAGATTCTCCGGAGCGGTTGCCCTCCAATACTGGATGGCAGCTACTCTAGTGAGGCCGAGCGTGACGCAGCCCTGAAACGGTGGAAGAAGGAGAAGAACCAGGAAATTCAGAAGGCACTGGAAGCGGAGCGTACCTTCTTAGCAGAGAAGTATGCACTTGCAGTATTATGCGGGTCACTGCTCCAAATCGCATCAATGGCGATTCGCTTGTACTCAAAGAACAAGCATATACCCGCTGAGTGGTCAGGGTCTGTGAACGCCAAGCTTTCAGCCTACTGTATCGGCCGCCTCGTCCGAAAAGTTCCCCTTGGGCTCGTCATATACGCTGGGCGCAATCAATATAACCACATTGATGAAGATCAGCTGCACGAGCCAAACCGGAGCGTGTTCGAATGGCTTGCTACTAGGCACGAATACGGAGAGAGCATTCGAGACCCAGCCTTTGACCTCAAAACCGGCTTTACCTGGAACTATCCGAGCAATATTACGAGTCTAATCGGCTGGCGGGACTACAAAACCTATGAGAAGGATATGTTATCGCTGCTTGGGAGCAACAATCCAAGAAATTTCCCAACGACTGATGCTTCTCTGATTATTAGGCACTGAAGGGGGAAAATACGGCGCGACGGTAGCGGATCTCCCCTTCTACCGCCGCGCCTAGCAGAGTTACTACTTTTCTGGATTTCTCGCAGCCGAGACGGCGCCGGCGAACTTCAGTAAGCTCGCTCGCTCTTCCTCTTCCAATGCCAGCAAAAGATGCGCTTCTTCGCCGTGCATCAAACGCAGGCTTAGGAACGGCTCTTCCTTGCGCTTTTCCTTGTTGTCCCACATCGCATCGATCACCTGCACTTTATCCAACTGTCCGACCGACACCACGTCGTACCGGAAGTAGGAATCGCCGATGACCATGTCGAACACGACATTGCCGGCGGTGAGCAGCACGAGATTGAACCGGCCCTGATCCTCATAGCCTTCCGGCAGGAACTTATTGATATGGCACAGGGCCACTTTGCGATCGCCCAAGGCGGCACGGAATTTTTCCTTCAGCGCTTGATAATCGATCTGGAGCGCCTTTTCATCCGGGCTCGTCGCCGCAGCCGCTGCATCTTCCGCCTTCTTGAACACTTCATCTGCTGACATCAACCCTGCCATAACGTCATCTCCCCCCCATGTGCCGTACGCATATGGCGTACGATTGTGTCGTGCTATCCGACGTGATTTATAAGACTGCGTCCGCTGTTTTCCGTGCCTTGATCGCCCGCACCACCCCGATACA
>JBEBHO010000213.1:0-3365 GCA_040081095.1 Nitrospira sp. | reverse complement strand
GGGTGTGAAAGGCGTGAATCCAAGCCTCCAGAGCCGTTCGGGCCTTCACTCATCCCCATCGGAACCAGGCGTTCGGGTCAGATGCTGTCCAAGATCTAACTCTCGGAAAAGTTATTTTGGACAAGAGTGATCCACGGCACAAAATGTAGGCCGTAAGAGTGCCGGTTTATAGTACTGCGTTCGAGAGGGACGCCCCAAAAGCGGCGCGTCCCTCAACTTTACGTTAAGGCGACAGGGCTGAGGACCGTTTTACAGCGGTGCGACCTCGATGCCGAACTTCCGCTCATGGCCGTGTCCGGCCATTCGCATCGAGTTGGGTGTGGTGTAGTAGCAACCTGATTCAGGACTATGGGCGGCTACATATCCCTACACGAGCGATCTCGTGCTCTTTCCAATAAAAACGTCAATCTGTGTTCCCGATGGTGACCGTTGAATTCTGTCCCTCACTGTCCCCTCCTGGCCTAACCAGTCCTCAGCTGCCTAATTCCATTCTCCCCCTCTTTGGTCTACGCTCCTTATCACGCTGAGCGGATGCAGCCTTGATCATCTGAGCGCGATGAAATGCGCCGAGAGCACACAACTGCCTACAACTGCCTATATATGCCTAATTCCCAGACGGAGTCTCTGGCGTTATCCTGGGATCACGTTCAACAACCAAGGAGCGCGCATGAAAACAACGAATTTTTCGATCAAGGAACTCGCGGCCTTCATGGGCGTGAGCACGGATACCATCCGGCGGGCAGTTCGCAAAGGTGAGATTCCGGCGACACGGGTCAGGACCGCGTTACGGTTTGATCTCCACAAAGTAATCACGTGTATGCAGCGGAACGCGGAGGCCAAGTTTGGGCCACGCTCGGCCAGCGCGCCGGGCGGCGCGAGCCGGCCGCGCGCAGGACAAAACGCCCCCGTTCGGTAACACGGGGGCACTACCCACAGGGATCGTTACAGGAGGTCTACGGATTCGATGAGTTCCCCCTTCACGCTCACCATTGATTGGCTCGCCTTCACCCTACCCGCGGGCTCCCTCCAGGACACGATGCAGATGCTCGGAGGGGACTGGACCAAGGGCACTACCGGCTTTCGCGGCTATCCCGCGTCCTGGATCACCACGAGTGCTAGTCGGGGGGTGGGCAAACTTGGGACGGGAGCCCCACGCAATGCCAAAGAAGTCCATGTGGATCTCTCTGCCGGGATTGTCGCGCCATGGCCCACGGAGAAGGTCCGGACAGTCCTCCAATGGATTCTGAAGCAAGACGGTCACCTGACACGCCTCGATTGTGCGTTAGACGATCGGAACAGCTATGTCCCACTCTCGACGATCAGACAGGCCATTGAAGCCGGTCAGTGTGTCACCCGAGCTGACCGGATGCAGCGCATTTCATCCAGGTCCATCCATAAAGACACGCCCAGCGGAGAGACCCTCTATCTCGGGAGTCCTCAGAGTCAAACGATGCTGCGCATCTATGACAAGCGTCTGGAGAGTCAGGCCAAACAGCGAGAGGATTGGCAGGACTACGGCATCCGGTGGGAGTTGGAGTTGAAAAAAGATCGAGCCCAGGTCTGTGGACAGGTCCTGTCCTACCTGGAGGACACCGACTGGCTCGAATTCATCGTCGGGGTGCTGCGGGGCTATGTCGATTTCCGAGACACCACCCGAGACGAGGAAGACGAATTTCGGTATCGAGCCTCGCTTCTCGACTGGTGGCTGCTGCTTACCGACGGCTTCAAGAAAGGCCGTCTCGTCGTGGAGAAGGAGGCCCAGACCCTCCCCAAGGTGAAGCGCTGGGTCAGTCAGTCCGTGGCTCCCATGTTGGCCGTTATCTATGCGGCAGATCCCGGGGGGCACGCCTGGTTGGAGCGGCAAATCCTTGCGGGGAAGCGCCGATGGAACAATAAGCATCGGGGGCTGCTGAAGAAAGAGATACCATCGAGTTCTAATCAGGACGCCGGCGGTGACGCGGGCGCACCGTTTCAGGGGGGGAAGGGGGTGTCGTAAGACTCCCCCTGCTGTGATGCCATGCTGCTAACGATCAAGGACCTCTCGGCTCAGCTGAATATCAAGCCATCCACGCTCTATCTCTGGGCAGCGCAAGGCAAAATCCCCTGTCGCAAGATTCACGGATTAATTCGGTTTGACCAGGAAGAGATTCATCATTGGCTAGCTTCCTTTACTCCTGCTCATGGTACAGCTGGCTCTCCTTCCTCACCGCCTCAACCCCAAAGCGAGGTGGAGCGTCTCATTGCGGCTGCGAAACGAGATGTTTATACTCCGCCTCGGGAGACCAGACCCAGGGAAAAGAAAGGAGCAACCCCCAATGGGTCTGTATAAACGAGGCCCGGTCTGGTGGATGAGATTCACCTACAACGGGACGTTGACACGGAAATCAACGGAAACTGTGGACCGGAAGTTAGCGGAACGGATTTACCATAGTGTCTTAGGGAAGATCGCTGAAGGCAAATGGTTTGATCGCTTACCGGGTGAGGACACGACGTTTCGTGACATGATGGAGCGGTATTTGACAGAACACACGGATAGAAATAAGGCGCTGAGTTCTCAGCGTCGCGACCGTGGGATGAGGGACCGTCTGTCAGAGTTTTTTGGAGACATGATGTTGTCAGCAATCAGACCAAGACTGATAGCGGACTACAAGTCTAAGCGGCGTCTAGACGGAGTCTCACCGAAAACCATCAATAACGAGCTGACTCTGATGAGCCATGCTTTTACCCTCTGTGTAAAAGAATGGGAGCTGGTCAGGGACAATCCCGTGAAGCGAGTCTCCAGAGAAAAGGTGCGGAATCACATGGCACGGTGGCTGACATTGGAGGAAGAAGAAGGGTTACTCGTCGCTTCTCCTCCGTGGTTGCAGCAGCTGATTGTTTTTGCTGTCAGCACCGGTCTCCGTCATCGGGAAGTGCTGCATCTCCAGTGGCCTGAGGTCGATTTTTCACGAAGGACCATCACGATCCTAGAGCAGAAAAATAAGAGCATCGATACGCTGCCGTTAAATGTTCGAGCTCTTGACGTGTTGAAGGAGAGGGCAAAGGTTCGGCATCTCACGTCCAAGTATGTCTTCTTCACCGCCACAGGGAATGCAATCCTCATCAATAACGTGCTGCGAGGGTTGCACTCGGCAATCGAGAAGGCGAACATTGGGCACCTGCGCTTTCATGACCCTCGACACACCTTTGCGACTCGCTTAGTCCAAGCCGGGGTGGATCTGTACACCGTGCAGAAGCTCGGCCGATGGAAGACGCTTTCCATGGTCATGCGCTATGCGCATCATCACTCGGAAAGCCTAAGAGCGGGAGCAGAGGTGCTCGATCGAGTGACAAGACGCGAACTCACGATGGCAGCACAGTTACAA
>JBEBHO010000030.1:0-12641 GCA_040081095.1 Nitrospira sp. | reverse complement strand
GGCAGAGGCGGTTGTCTGTGAGCAGGCTATTAAGGAGGTGTATCTGTGCCACCATCCCGCTCACGGATTCTCCGGTCGGCAGCAGCCAAGGTGTCTGCGTGGCGGCATTGGGCAGGATCACCACCACTTTGTCTTTGAACCATCCGTCGAGTGCGGCATTGTCCTGCTGTCGGATGGCCTCCCACACGGACGAGAGGGACATTGCCGGCAATGCGGCCAGTGAGCCATTTCCAACCGTGTTGATGAGGGTCGTCTCGCTTGTCGTGCCGGGAAGGGCCTGATGCTTCGCGAGCGCAGACAGCGCCAGTCCGAATGATGGCGCGGTCTGAGAGCTGTGTTCGATGAAGAGAGGCACGGTGCGGGCGACGTGATCATTCTGGGTGGACAGGGTCACGTGCCCTTGAATGATTGAATCCGAGGCCAACGGAGCGTCATCGTCGAAGACGGTGACGAGGTGCCCGGCTGTTTTTGCCGCTTCCAGGAAGAGCGCGTCGCTGGCGGCTCCGCCCAGTTGCGCTGGGCTGGCATGGTTGAGGCGATGATCGATGCCGATGGCGGCGGCGCCGGACTCATGCGCGGCGGTGATGAGCTGCGCCAGGATTGCCCGGTCCCATGGCCCGGTTCCGAATCGCGCGTCACTTGCGGGATCGCGCGCGACGATTGTTAATGAGGCACTGACGGCGATCGGCGCGCGATGGCGAAGCCAGGTGTCATAGGCGGTCCAATCGAGTGCCGTGAATGTGGCCGGGGCGGTAAGCCACAGGACTGTGGCCGACACGGACGCGAGCAGACCGATGGTGAGTGCCTGGAGGGGCAGCGAGGAGATGAAGCATCGCCAGAGTGTGTGCCGGTCGAGCATGGGGATTATTGGAGCCCCAGTTCATCGAGCAGGAGTTTTGCGTCCTGTTTCGACAGGCCCCTGAGCGAGGTTTTCGCTTTGCCTCGATCCTGGCCAACGCCGACACCGTGGGCGTACAGGCGCGCCAGCGTTTTCTTGGCCGGCACGAAACCCTCGGCCGCGGTGGTCTCAATGCATCCGAGAATCTTTTTGTCGAAAGGCGCGAGGTGCTCGTCCCAGCCTGTTTCATAGAGCCGGACGAGTTCGGCCAGCGCCACGTCGCTCAGCGCGTAGGCTTCTTGAAGCAGCGTGGCGACTGCATCGTCTGCGCGATGGTCTTTGAGCAATGTCGTCCCGAGTGTTTCACCGTCGTCGGACCGGCGGTAATCCGGAAACTCCTCCCAGAGCATGATGCGGTAGGCGTGGAAGCCTTCGAGTGTGTCGGTGCGGCGCCGATCTGTGGGTTCAGTTGAAAGGGCCTGTCTCCTGAGTTTGGAGAGGGCGTCTGCCGCCGGTTGATGGCCTGATTCCGCGGCCTTGGTCCACCAGAAGATCGCCCGTGCGAGAGATTTCTCCACGCCCTGGCCGCTCTTGTAGGCATTGCCAGAAAAGAACTGCGCCTGCGGCACTCCGCCGATGGCCGCGTCCTCCATGAATTGGGCCGCTTCCTGATGGCGATTGGTCAACTTCAATAACAATGCGAGCCGATAGCGGGCGTCGGGGAAGTGCGGTTGCAGTTCGATCGCCCGTCGATAGGACTGGATCGCAGCCTTGAGGTTGCTGAGCGAGTATTGGACGCTGCCCAGGCTGTAATGCGCATGGGTGAGCGCAGGGTTGATGAGAATGGCTTCCATGAAGGCCGTGGCGGCGCCGCGCCCGTCTTGTTTCGCCATGAGGATGATGCCGAGCTGTACCAGTGCGTGGGCATTGCTCGGTTGCAACTTGAGTGCGATGCGACATTCGTCGAGCGCAGCGTCCAGGTCGCCGACGCGATAGAGCCCTTGCGCCAGCTTCAGGCGCTCCTCCGCGCCGGCGGGAAACGTCCTAACGTGACCGCGCAACTCGCTCAGCATAAACACCGCGTCGTTACGTTCCTGTTCAGTCAATTCGGAGCGATGCTGCTCGTCCGGTTGCGGAGGCTGGGAGACTGGGCTGAGATCCGCATTGAGATTGGGATCGGGAGATTCAAGGACCGGCGGCGCGGCCGTCTGTTCGTCAGGCGTTTGGGCGAATGACGATCCGACGTGATCGCCAAGCAGGAGTGTTCCCAGGCTGATTACCAGCACGACTCTACGTGGCATCGAAACCTGCGGCCTCCTGAACGGGTAGATGTCAGAGACAGTATAGCATCCGGCCACACGCGGCAGGCTGGTGTGGAACGGCACAATTGCCCTGCGGCCTGGGCTAGCGCAGTTTGGCCAGTTCCGTCTTGATGCGTTCCGTGCCTGCCCGGAGGTCTTCGATGGCTGGGCGGACCGGCTCATGGTGCACTCGCCAGACCGGTTCCAGAGGGGCCGGGTCGGTCGCCAGGCGTGGAATGAGGTGCCAGTGGATATGAGGGAGCTGGTTCCCCAGCAATTCGTAGTTGATTTTCAGGGCGTTGAAAACCTGCGAGAGGGCCTTCGCAACCAGCGTGACTTCTTCCATCAACTGCATCCGCTCCGTGGGAGCCAGGTGGAAGAGTTCGGTGGCATGGCGCCGGAAGACGACGACGGTCCAGCCTGGAAAGAATTGGTCCTCGTGCAGATAAGCCTGGGAGAGACCCAGATCGGTGATGAAATGGTCGGCGCGCGGCCAGGTGCCCTGGCAGGCTTTGCACGTCGGATCGGTCATGGTTGATTGGCTTTGCGCCATTCCTCTTCGGTAATGACGCCTTTCTTGAGCAGCAATTGGAGCAGCTTATCGACGGATGCGCGGTTGGCCGGGGGATGGGGCTGAGCTGGCGGGGCCGGCGCCACGGCTGCCGGAGCTTCCACCCGTTTCGGTTCGGCCGGCGGGCGTTTCTGTCCGAACACTCGAAAGGATGGAGTGAAGACCGCTAAATAATCCCGGTTCCGGATGCGGACCGATGCCGGCAGACTGTCGGTTTGCGGAGGCAAGTCCGGCGCGGGACCGGGCGGAATGCGGAAAAGCGGCTTGCCGTCTTCTGTCTCCCCATCCTGTCCCAGCACGTCGAACCGGCTCAGGAGGGTTTCGCTCTTCAAGGCTTCCCGATCCTCTCCGGCCAGATTCGTAATCTTATCGAGGATGATGATCAAGGAGTCGGCGATCAGTGGATCAGCGGTCATATTGCGGACACTGACGTCATAGCGATATTCGCTCGTAAAATTGTCCCGGCCCTTCAGGGTCACAATCACGGTTGCTTTACCGGTGAACTCAGTCAGATGATCGAGCGCCGAGGCGGCCTGGCTCTGCGCCGGCAGTACGACCGCACTCACGGTCAGCGCGAATGCGAACAGCGTAGTGACGGTTGAGCGCATGCAGATGTCGTGCAGTTGAATCATCGGTCGATCACTTTCATCTAATTTCCGTCCGGAGCATAGCAAAGATCGCGGCATTGGGCGAGCCTTTGTTCACCGGCGCGCCTTGACACGCTCTTTGGGTGAACGCTATTCTCGCACAGTCGCCGTCAGTCTCCTTCCGATTGCACATGGCATGACATCCACGACTTCTCGCGCGCCATTGTTGATCCCCCAAGCCCTCGTGGCTTCGTTGCTGCGTCTCTACGACTATCCGCATCCAACGATTCCTCAGCGCATCATCCGCGGCTATGACCGGCCGCATGCCGTTCGCACGGCGCGCATGTGCGCGGCGGTGGCTACTGCCTTGGGGCATGACGCTGCGCGGGTGCGGCAGTATCAGATTGCTTGTGTCCTGCATGACTTGGGCCGGGCCGGGTTGGACCGGGTGCTCTTTGGAAAAATCTGGTCGTGGGCGAAAGAGCGCGGAATTCCCACCAGGCCGCGTGAATGGCGCGCCATACATCCGGAGACTGCGTACGGACGTGAGACGGAGGCGTTTCTCGCTCGTTATCGCAAGGGCCTTGAGGCCGACGGCATCGCGATGACGCCCTGGGCGAAAGAACAGGTTGAGATGCGACTCGGGTATTCCCGGCGGCTTTCCCGGCGGCTGCGGGCGGTGCGCGGCGAGATCACGCAGATGGGCGTGCGTTGGGAACCCTGGATGCAGCGGGTGATGCTCTATTACTACTATCCGGAGAAGCTGGTTGATGCCCCGGCCTGGGTGAAGCAATTGGCGGAAATTCTGGTGGCCTGCGAACAGTTTGAAGCCTACAGCAATCAACGTCGTGGCCGCGACTACTATGTGCGGAAAAAGGAAACGCTCGCCGATGCCTTTGCCTATCTGGAAAAGTTGCAGCAAGAAGGCATTTTGAGCCAGACGGTGATGGCCGCGCTTCGGGGGTTGGCCGCCGGCGGCGAATTCGACCGGGTGTTGGAAGCAGCGCGCGGCTGTCGGCTCTCGCCGTCCGAACGAAAATTCCTGCGACAGATGGAGTGCTGATATGGCTGTGAAGACCGTGACGTTTCGCGTGGACATGCGTGGCGATACGCATATCGAGAACCTGACGAAATCGGTCCAGACGTCCGTCGCCGATTGCGGGTTGAATGCCGGCATCGTGACGGTGTTTGTGAAGCACACCACGGCGTCGATCATGATCATCGAAGACGAGCCGGGCATTCGCGCCGATACCAAAGTGTTTTGGGATCGGGCGGTGCCGGCCGATCCGGCGTGGCAGCACAATACGAGGAATGCGGGTGAAGACAACGGGCACAGTCACCTCCGCGGGCAGCTGCAAGGTCCGTCCGTCACGATTCCGTTTTCCGACGGAGCGCTGCTGCTGGGCACGTGGCAGCAAATCGTCGTGGTTGATTTCGATACCAGATCCCGCACGCGTGAGCTGATCTTCCAAATCATAGGTGAGTGATGGTGAGGGTACGGCCTGTCATGCGGAGGCTTGTGTGCGCCACGCTGGGAACGTGCACGTTCGCCTTCAGCCTGGTTGCCACGGCAGCTGACTGGGGTAAGCCGCTCGGCGGGACCTACGATGGCGCGGACGGCAAGCCCAGGCCGGTGACCCCCGCACCGGCTGAATTAAGTCCGGACGAACGGGCGAACATGGCCGTGTTCGAGCGGGCGACCAAGTCGGTGGTCTTCATCGCCAACACCGCCATCCAACGCGATATCTGGTCCTTCGATACGATGGAGGTCCCGCGCGGTTCCGGCTCGGGATTTGTCTGGAGCAAGCAGGGGTATATCGTCACGAATTTCCATGTCATCTACGGGGCCGATGCCATCAAGGTCACGTTGGCTGACCGGAGTGAGCACCAAGCCAAGATCGTCGGAGCCGATCCGGATCATGATCTGGCGGTGTTGCAGATCAAGGTGTCTGAGACGCTCTTGGAGCCGCTGGCGGTCGGGGCGTCGCATGATTTGCGGGTCGGGCAGAAAGTGCTGGCGATCGGCAATCCGTTCGGCCTGGACCATACCTTGACCACCGGGGTCGTGAGCGCGCTGGGGCGCACGATCAAGTCGATGACGAACCGGACGATTGAGGGAGTGGTGCAAACTGATGCCGCGATCAATCCCGGCAATTCCGGCGGGCCGCTGCTCGACAGCAGCGGGCGGTTGATCGGCGTGAATACACAAATTGTCAGCCCCAGCGGTGCTTACGCGGGGATTGGGTTTGCGGTGCCGGTGGATACGGTCAATCGCATCGTGCCGGAGTTGATCAAGCACGGCAAACTGATCAGGCCGGGATTGGGTGTGTCGCTGGTGCCCGATGCCATGGCGAATCGTTGGGGCATCAAGGGTTTGATTATCGGGAAAGTGTCTCGCGGTGGACCGGCCGATGCGGCGGGGTTAAAAGGCGCGCAGCAAACTTCAAGCGGGCGCATCGAACTTGGCGACATCATCGTGGCCGTTGCCGGGAAACCGGTCGCGACGATCGATGATTTGATGGATGTCATGGAAGCCCACAAAGTCGGTGACCCGGTGATTCTCGACATCCTGCGCGCCAATAAGCGCCAACAAGTGACGGTGATTCTCCAGGCGGTCAATTAGCACTGGTAGCGTCCGGCTTCGACATGTTGTTATGATGACGCCTGACCAAACTGGAGACGACCATGAGCGACCATCGACCAGACGATAGAGGGCAGACCGGCGCATCCGGCGCGGGGGCAGGGAGGCAGCCGACTTCGGCGACCGCCGACCCGCTTGAATTGATCGAGCAATGCCTCGCATCCTTTCCTGAGAACGACCCCCGCCAGCAGATTCTCTACAAACTCCGGCACTCCGTCATGCTGACGGCGGCCAGTCAGCAGCAGCGCGACGTAGAATTTAAAAAAATCAGCGAGGTGGTGGCGAAGCTGACGGCGCCGGCCAACCGGATCGGCACGTTGCTTGACCTCCCGGGTGAGGGCCTGGCCAGGATCGTCGTCGGCGGGGCTGAGTATTATGCGAACGTCGATCCTCGCGTGCCTGCGGGCGATCTGAAGATCGGCGCGCAAATTCTGGTGAACGAAGCCTATGCGGTCATTAAGACGCTGGGGTACGATCTGAACGGGCCGGTGCTCAAGCTGACAGAAGCGTTGCCGGACGGGCGGCTCCGTTTTGAGCAGGAGATGGGCCGGCAGTCCATGATTCTCCAACGGTCGAGTGATCTCGTGGGCGTGGAGCTGAAGGCCGGCGATGAATTGCGGATCGATCCGGGTCACCGGATCGCGATTGAGAAGCTCGAAGACCGGAAGGCCAAGACCCATGTGCTCGACGAGGTGCCGACCGTGACCTGGGAACAGATCGGCGGTCAGCATGAGGCGATCAGCGCGATCCGCAAGGCGATCGAGTATCCGCTGCTGCATGCGGAGACGTTTCAGCAATTCAAGTTTACCCAGCCCAAGGGATTCCTGCTGTATGGCCCGCCGGGCTGCGGAAAGACATTGATCGGCCAGGCCGCCGCTGCCAGTCTTTCGAAGCTCGTGAGCGAGTCGATGGCCGCTGCCGGCAAAACGGAGACGTTGCCTCCCATCACGGGCGGGGCGTTTCTCCATATCAAGGGGCCGGAGATTCTGAACATGTGGCTCGGGGAATCCGAGCGGATGGTGCGCGATCTCTTCGCCAAGGCGAGAGCCCGCCGGCGTGAAGGGGCGCTGCCGTTTATTTTCATCGATGAAGCCGAATCGATCCTTGGCACCAGACGGGCTTCGCGCTCGTTCAATATTTCAAGCACGCTGGTGCCGATGTTCTGCTCCGAGATGGACGGGATTGAATCGCTCCGCGATGTCGTGATCATCCTCGCGTCGAATCGTCCGGACCTGATAGACCCAGCCGTGTTGCGTCCGGGACGGATCGATCGCAAGATTAAAGTCAGCCGGCCGAACCGCGAGTCGGCAGCCGAAATTCTGAAGGTTTACCTCACGAGCGAACTGCCGCTGGATCAGGCCGTCGTGGCCGAACGAGGCGGGGACAAGCCGAAGGCGTTTGCGTCGCTGGTGGATGAGGTCATTGAGCAGATTTTCAAACGGACTGATGACAACCGAATGCTCTCGATCCGGCTCCGTAGCGGGCAAACCAAAGTGCTCTATCGGGGCGACCTCGTCAGCGGGGCGATTCTTTCCTCCATCGTGCAACGAGCAAAAGAAAAGGCCATCGATCGCATGATCCAATCGGGCCAGCCTGGCGGCCAGTCGGCAGGGCTCGTCGCGAAGGATCTCTTGGACGGGGTGCTGGAAGAGTTCCGTGAGGGGGAGATGCTGCCGCCTGACGATGCGGCGGAAGAATGGTTGAAGTTGCTCGACCATCATCCGGAGCAGGTCGTCGGGGTGTCGTCGTTCCGGCGCGGCCGGCAGAGCGAAGAGCGATTGATCAGCCAGATTATCTAATGATGCGTCTCTTCGGCATAGAAACCGAGTACGGCATTACGCGCGAAGATCTCGATGCGGTGGATCCGGTTGTCGAGTCGATGGAGCTGGTGCGGGCGCACCTGACGGCGTCATTCGAGCGGCGATGGGACTATGGCGGAGAGGATCCGCATGACGATGCCCGTGGGTTTCGGGTCTCCGGTCTGCAGCAGGATAAGGAAGAAGACGATTTTGCCAAGGTGGATGCGCATCGGCCCTTTTCATTTCATGAGATGAAAAGCGACTTGGTGCTGCCGAACGGCGCCCGTTTCTACAACGACCATACACATCCGGAATACTCGACGCCCGAATGCCGGACCTTGCGCGATCTGCTCGCGCACGATCGGGCCGGTGAGCGAGTCGTACAGCGCGCGGCGGAACGGCGGAACCGCACGCTCGGCGGGCCGCATGTGCAGCTCTATAAGAACAATACGGACCTGCACGGTCATAGTTATGGCTGCCACGACAACTATCTCGTGTCGCGTTCGATTCCCTTCCCGCAACTGGTGGCAGGGCTGGTGCCGTTCCTCGTCAGCCGCCAAGTTATTGCCGGTGCGGGAAAGGTCGGCATCGAGGCGCAGGAAAGCGGATTTGTCCCGGGGCAGTATCAGCTCTCCCAACGCGCCGACTTTATGGAAACGGACCTGAGCGTCGACACGATGCATAACCGGCCCATTCTGAACACCAGGGATGAGCCGCATGCCGATCGTGAAAAGTATCGGCGGCTGCATTTGATTATCGGCGACGCGAATATGTGCGAGTACGCGACGGCGTTGAAGGTGGGAACGACGCGGGTCGTGCTCGATTTGATCGACCGGGGGGGTGTTCCGATGCTTGAGCTGGCCGATCCGGTTGCGGCGGTGAAGCAGATTTCGCGCGATCCCGATCTCAAGGCAGCGGTCCGTCAGAAGCAGGGGCCGGCGCTCTCCGGGTTGGAGATCCAGGAACAGTATTATGTGGCGGCCCGGCGCATGTTAGCCGGGACCGATGCCGAAACGGACTGGGTGCTGGGCGAATGGGGTGAGACGCTGCGCCTGCTCACGCAGGATCGCAGTCAATTGGTCGGCAAGCTCGATTGGGTGACGAAACTGTGGCTGCTGGAGACCTTTGTCAGGGAGGAGCGGATCGGCTGGGATGATCCCTGGCTGGCGAGCCTGGATCTTGAATATCACAATGTGAATGCGGATCGCGGGCTGTATCTGGGGCTGGAAGCGGAAGGCAAGGCCTGGCGTATGACGACCGAAGCCGACATCGAGCAGGCCTTGTCGGTCGGCCCTCACGATACCCGTGGCGGGCTGCGCGGCCTGTGCGTGCGGCGGTTTCCCGATCAGATCAAGTCCATGCAGTGGGAGCGGATTCAGTTCTCGGGCGGGTTGTTGAAGGGAAAGACGTTGGAGATGGGCGATTTGTTCGATCCGGCCGAGGTCAAGGCCTGTGCAGAGATTTTTGAACGGGCGGCTTCTCCGGCCGATGCGCTGGCCGCTTGGAATATACGAAAGGAATCACGGTCATGATCTACCAGATGATGCCTGAACGACGTGAAGGGCCGGTCGATCCGATGCCAAAGGCGCCAAGTCCGTCGGATGAGGGCGGGGGGCCTCGGCGTCCTGAGACCGGATCGCCGGATAAAGATAGTTTGATGAAGCGGATGAAGAAGGTCGATCCCAAGCAGGCCGAGCGGTATCGGCAGCGGACCGGACAATAAAGTTGAGAGCGAAGAGGTAAGCAATGGGAATGCAGGGAGATTTTTTTCAGCTGCTGAAGGAGCAGGGCTATCAATTCGGCCAGCCTGCGGCTGCCGGAGCGGGAGTGGACCTTCCGAGCGCGACGACGATTCTGGCGTTCAAGTATCGCGACGGCGTCCTCGTCGCCGGCGATCGCCGGGCGACGGCCGGTAATATGGTGATGTATGACCGGACGGATAAGGTGCTCGAAATCGATCGCCATAGCGTGATGGCCATTGCGGGTGTGCCGGCGACGGCCTATGAGATGGTGCGGATTCTGGAGCACTCGTTCAAATATTACCGGCGGACCCAGCTTCAGGAGTTGAGCTTCGAGGGGAAGCTGCGGGCGGTATCGAAACTGTTGAAGGAAAATGTCGCCGCCGCCTTGGCGGGAACCGGCGCCGTCGTGCCGGTATTTGCCGGCTATGACTTTGAGCAGGGCTCAGCCAAGATTTTCTTCTACGACATTCTGGGGGCTGAGTTCGAGGGAGTTGAATACGCGGTGTCCGGATCCGGGTCGCCGACCATCCGCGGAATCTTGCACTATGTGAACACGTGGGGAGAGCGTCCGCTGGTGGCGTTGTCGGAAGAAGAGGCGACGGTTCAAGCGCTGCGGCTGTTGACCAGCGCCGCGGAGTTTGATTCGGCGACCGGCGGGGTCAATCGTGAATCGAATCTGTATCCGGTGATTAAGTTGATTACGCAGGAGGGCGTCCGTGTCGTTCCTGACGACCGGTTGAAATCGCTCTTCGAGTCAAAGGTGGTGCGTTATGTATGAAGAGCCTTATCGGTGGGTAGAAGCTGTCGGTAATCGCCGGACGTATCTCGATGAACAGTTCCGGCAAGGGAGTCCAGTGGTGGCTCTGGGCTACGACGGAGGCCTTCTCCTGACGACCGTCAGCAAAGGGACCTCGAAGCTCTACGAGATTTATGATCGCATCGCCCTGGGAGGCATGGGACATCCGGCGGATCTGGAAAAACTCCGATTCAGTCTGTTGGAAATGGCGCATACGGAGGGGTTCAACCGGTCCCCGTCGGATGTCACAGGTTCGCGGCTGGTGAAATACGGAATCGCGCCCGTGATTAAGCAGGCCTTTGAAGAGGTCTATAAGGCGCCGTTCATCGTCAGAATTGTCCTGGCCGAGTTGGGCCAGAAACCGGAGAAAGATACGCTGCTCACGATCAACTATGACGGAACGTTCGAAGAGCTCAAGGAGTATGCCGCGCTGGCCGCGACGAAACAGGCGCAAGCGCGGATGCAGGAGTATCTGAGGGCGCAGAAACCGTCTCCCTGCACGCTTGAGCAGGGCTTGCTGTTGGCGTTGCGTACCTGGGCGATCGGGTCGCTCGCGCATCAACAAGATTCGGCAGAGGCCCAGGACGACGGCGGGCAGGAGAGCAGTCGTGAGACGATTGCTGCGATTCCCGATCAGGCCACACTGCTCACGCATCTTCGTGAGGTGCTAGCGGATAAGACGCTGGAATGCGCGGTCTTGGAGCGACAGCAGGTCGGTTCGTCCAAGTATCGCGCGCTGAAGCCCGCCGAGCTTGCGCGGTTGCTTCCCGGCGACTTTCAGGTCCTTGTGACCAGCTAAGATGCTAAACCGTATTTTTGGGATAGAAACGGAGTATGGACTCCTGGTCAATCAGGATCGGCCCGATCACTCGCCGACATGGTTTGCCCACCAGATTCGCGACCATCTCTTTCACGCCCAGCATCGGGGCGTGCTCGACCTCCATCATCGCGGGCATGACGAGCCGCCGGGGAACGGGGGATTTCTGACCAATGCCGGGCGGATGTATCTCGACATGGGCCATCTGGAGTATGCCTCGCCTGAATGCCACTCGCTCGTCGATCTGGTCGCGGTCGACCGGGCCGGCGATCAGCTTCTGCAGGAGGCGATCGAGGCCTTGGGGTTCGGCGATACCATTTCACTGATCAAGAACAACATCGATCATGAAACGGATGCCACGTTCGGATCGCATGAAAACTATCTCGTCACCAGGAAGTTTCCCTTTAGCCGGCGAGGGTTGAACCCGCTCGTCACCTTCCTGGTCACTCGCCAGATCTTTACTGGATCCGGGCGCATTGGCGCCGCCAATCCGCAGGACGCCTGGGTTCAAGTGAATCGCCTGATGGTTCCGCCCGGGGCCCTTCGTCAACGTTCATCTCAGACGCTGATGCCATTCCAAATTTCGCAGCGGGCCGATCATATCGTGAACGATTTTTTCGAGTGGGTGCAGCAGAACCGGGCTATCGTCAATACGCGCGATGAGCCACTGGCGGATCCCAATCAATACCGGCGCATTCATCTGCTCCTCGGCGACTCGAACATGGCTGAGATCGCGACGGCGCTCAAGATGGGTACGACAGGATTAGTCCTGCAGTTGATCGAAGAGGGGAAGGCGCCGGCCGGTGTCGAGCTCGATGAGCCGGTCGAAACACTGCAAGAGATCTCGCAGGACCAAGAGCGGCAATGGATCGTGCGGTTGCAATCGGGCAAGACGATGTCGGCGATCGATATCCAAGAGCAATTTCTCGCGGCGGCACGGGAGGCCTACGCCGGCCAGGATGAGGAAACGGACTGGGTGCTCGGCCAGTGGGAATCGGTCCTCACGGATTTGCGCGGCGATTATGCCAAACTGGTCGGTCGTGTCGACTGGGCGTCCAAGCTGTGGCTGCTCGAATCCTTTCGCGAAGCTGAACAATTGGACTGGCAGGATCCTGCGCTGAAGAGCCTCGACCTCGAATATCATAATTTGCGTGCCGATCGGGGACTCTACTTCGGGCTGCTCGAAGAAGGGCGGGTGCCTCGCATGACCACGGACAAGGCGATTGCGCTCGCAATGGAACATCCTCCACGCAACACTCGCGCATTCGGTCGGGGAGAACTGATTCGCCATTTATTGGCAGCTAGTCCGAGCTCGGAGGCTCGTCATTCGGCCTCGGCTGAGGGATTCTTTCCTGACTACGTCATCAATTGGTCGATCTTTCAGGTTCAGGGACGGACGCCGTTCCCTATGCCGGATCCGTTCAAGACCTATGTTCAGGATGTGCGCTCTTACCTCCAGTCCATCTGACCGGTCATCGACTCGCTTCATCCAATCCGCACATAACGCATTGATTCTAGAAAATAGTCAGCGGAATGGTATGCTTGTTTG
>JBEBHO010000110.1:0-3401 GCA_040081095.1 Nitrospira sp. | reverse complement strand
CAGCGCTCAATGCTGGCGGCTTTGTTGAGGACGACGTCGTCAGCCATATACCAGCCCGCGTGTGGTAATTCCCTTCACAATCTCGTGCCGTTCCTCATTCAGCCTGGCATAGTCGGCATAGGCATACATTTCAAAAGATCGGCGAGCGGACTCATCCGGAGCATCCAGACAGGTTCCGGTCGAGAGTACTTGCATCCGCATAACCGTCGAGACTGCGCGAAGATCGACGAGATCGACGTCCCGATGCAGTTGCACGGCCAGTTCCTGAGCCAGTTCAAATAGGCGCACGCTAGGAATTGGGTTGTGCGCAAGTACGGCAAGATCGATGTCACTCTCAGGACGCGCCGTTCCCTTTGCCTGCGAGCCAAAGCGGTAGAGGGCGATGAGTCCGGGTACTGACTTGTTGATGTGTTGGATCAGTTCGTGGTCATTCATCTTGAACACCGGCGTTACCCCTCGCTCAGGCTACTGGTTCACCCCCATCCTGTCAATCTTCAGGCTGACATGACTCACAGGCTGCGCCCGGTAGTTTGGAATAACGGCGACATCGTTTGATAGTGGCAGGACGGCGCTGGTTGCGGTATTGTTACGGCTTTCTAGGACTGGACTGATTTCATGATCGCGATCATCGACTACGGTATGG
The DNA here is from genome assembly GCA_040081095.1 of Nitrospira sp. GTDB lineage: Bacteria > Nitrospirota > Nitrospiria > Nitrospirales > Nitrospiraceae > Nitrospira_D. Next base: position 2,758 of record JBEBHO010000110.1, on the reverse strand, counting down.
GCAATTTACGCAGTGTCCACAAGGCCTTTGAGGCCGTTGGCCATCAGGCCGTGGTAACACGCGATGCGGGGGTAATCAAGAGCGCCAGCCATGTCGTGTTGCCCGGCGTCGGGGCCTTCGGCGATTGCATGGCAAACCTCGAACAGTATGGGCTGGTTGATTCTGTTCGCATGGCGATTCAATCGGGTAAACCGTTTCTGGGAATTTGTCTGGGGCTGCAATTGCTGTTTACGGAGAGTGAAGAGTTTGGCACGCACAAAGGGCTGGACATTATTCCAGGCAGGGTTCGGAGGTTTGCCGCCGACCCCACGTTGAAAGTTCCGCACATGGGGTGGAATCAAGTGACTGTGCAGCGGGCTTGTCCGGTGTTTGCAGGCATCCCAAACGGCGCCAATTGGTATTTTGTCCATTCCTATTTTGTCGATCCGGTCGAGACGCAGATTGCAGCGACGACAACGACGTATGGGATTCCCTTTGTCTCGAGCATTTGGAAAGACAATGTGGTGGCCTGCCAATTTCACCCTGAGAAGAGCCAGGCTGTGGGTCTGCAACTGATTAAGAATTTTGGAGCCTGGACGTGATGCCGAAGAAGGCTCAGATGCGAACGGCGGGGCTGGTATGCTTGGCGGGGATTCTGCTGGCCGGGGTTGGGTGCAGCGGGGCGAAGATTACGACGAAAGCGTCGAATGAGCTGCCGCGTTATCAGATCAAGACCATTGCCTTGGTCCCGTTCACCACGATTGCGACGCCGCAGCTACGTGATCAAGGGGATCCCTTCCTGTCGACGCCGCAAAGCGTTCGCCGGTCGGATATTTCGGTCGGGGTGCCGTCGAATGTAGAGCCACCGCTTCGGCAGACGGTGATCGTGCCGGGTGCCGCGGCAGAGAAGGTCACGCAACTGTTCTGGACCCGGCTGCGAAATCGGGCCGGTGTGGTGGTGTCGTCACCGGGTGATGCCGGGAAGACCGCTGCTTCGCTTGGCGGGGATCCCTTGAAGGCCACACCCGAAATGACGGCGGCGGCGGTAGCCAAGAAGCTGAAACAGGATGCCGCGCTTATCGGGCAGGTATTGGTTTATCAGGAGCGGGTAGGCAGCCGGCTCGGGGCGAACCCTCCGGCCTCCGTCGGATTTGAGGTGAAAGTTGTGGCAGCGGATGGACAGGTGCTGTGGGTCGGCAACTACTATGAACGGCAACGGCCGATGACCGAAGACTTTATGGGCTTTATTCATCGCTGGGCCTTCGTGACAGCGGATGAGCTGGCGCAGTACGGAGTGGTTGAAGTCTTGAAAGAATTTCCATTTGGAACAGGGGGCGAGAAGTAACGTGCTTGTGATTCCAGCCATCGATTTGAAGGACGGGCGTTGTGTGCGGTTGCGCCAGGGCGATATGGCCGCGGAGACGGTGTATTCGGAGGACGTGCCGGCGGTCGCCCGCAAGTGGCAGCAAGGCGGAGCCGGCCTCATTCATGTCGTCGATTTGAATGGCGCGGTCGATGGGGAGCCTCGGAATCTGCCGCAGATCGAAGCGGTCATGAAGACCGTGAGTGTGAAGGTGCAGGTCGGCGGAGGCATTCGCACGATCGACACGGTGCGGCGCTACCTCAATGCTGGTGTGTCGCGTGTGGTACTCGGGACGGCAGCGCTCACGGATCGGGCATTTCTGGAGCAGGCCTGCAAGGAGTTTCCCCGGCGTATTTTGCTCGGGCTCGATGCGCGTGACGGCAAGGTGGCGGTGAAGGGCTGGACCGCCGTGTCGGAGACCAAGGCCATCGACCTTCTGAAGGAGCTTGCCGAACTTGCGATCAGCGCGGTGATTTACACTGACATTGCGCGCGACGGCATGTTGAGCGGACCCAATATTCCCGCGTTGCGCGAGGTGGTCGAGAATTCCGCGTTCCCTGTCATTGCTTCGGGTGGCATCACGCGGGTGGAGGACCTGCAAGCTGTTCATGCGCTTGGCGCTCGCATCGAAGGCGCGATTGTCGGCAAGGCGCTGTATGACGGGAAACTGGATTATGCCGCTGCGGTCGCGGCGTTGGGCGCACGATGCTGACGAAGCGCATCATCCCCTGTCTCGATGTGAAAGACGGCCGGGTGGTGAAGGGCGTCAGCTTCGTCAATCTTCGTGATGCGGGCGATCCGGTGGAAGTGGCGGCTGTCTATGATCGTGAGGGCGCGGATGAGCTCTGCTTCCTCGATATTACGGCGTCCCATGAAAACCGAAAGACGATTATCGATGTGGTCGAACAAACGGCGGCGCGCGTATTCATGCCCGTGACCGTCGGCGGCGGTGTTCGGACCCTCGATGACATTCGAGCGTTGCTCAATGCCGGCGCCGATAAGGTGAGCATCAACACGGCGGCGGTCCAACGGCCGGAATTCGTGCGGGAAGCGGCACAGAAATTCGGGACGCAGTGCATCGTTGTCGCAATTGATGCGAAGCGAAGCGCCACACCCGGCCGTTGGGAGGTCTTTACGCATGGCGGACGCAAGACCACCGGGCTGGATGCCGTGGAGTGGACGAAGCGAATGGAAATCTATGGCGCCGGCGAAATCTTGCTGACGAGCATGGATCAAGACGGCCAGCAAAGCGGCTATGATCTAGGCCTGACGGCGGCCGTCTCTGAAACGGTTTCAATCCCGGTCATTGCTTCAGGTGGAGTGGGCACGCTCGAACATCTCTATGACGGATTCACGAAGGGGAAGGCCGACGCCGTGCTCGCGGCCTCGATTTTCCATTTCCGGACGTATACGATT
>JBEBHO010000016.1:0-43202 GCA_040081095.1 Nitrospira sp. | reverse complement strand
TCTTGTCCCTGGAGATGAACAAGAGGCCACCGAGGGAGTCGTGCTGAGTTGCCACGATAATGTGGCATTGGTGCAAACGGTGGATGCCATTGGAGCCTCTGTTCCTTCTGCGACGCTCATTCCCGATCGTGCCGGCCACTTGAGCACCATTGCAAATCGGCTGCGCGACATGACCAGCCAGGCTGATGCCTACAATCTCGGCCCGTCTGAACGGCTAGTCCCGCTGTTGGTTTCGTCAGGTGATCCAAGCCAAGCCGCCCTCGGTTCATCGGCGATCTTGACCACAGTGTGGCTTGAAGATCAGATCCTACGCCGTCAGAAGATCGCGAGTCTCGTACTTGAACTGATTCGTGCGAACAAGCGGATCTTACTCATCGGTCCGGACCATCGGTCGTCCGATGAAATGGTCGGGACAATTGCGAAGGCCATGAAAGCCAGCGGATTGACCTACAAGACCTGGATCAGTCGCTATGAGATGAGCATCGTGGCTCACGCCAGCGGAATCCCCATCCATGAGCTCGGGTTTGAGGCGCAGATGCATCAGTTTTACGCCAAGTCTAGAGCCGATAAGGCCTCGCTGCGGCGAAAGTATGACCGGTTTCGTGAGCTGACTCCCCTGCTGGCCTATAAAGGGCAGAAGCAGAAAGATTTGGACGAAGTTCGTTTGCTTGAGTGGCGATTGCTCACGCAGCTGAGTGAGTTGCAAGCGAAGATCAAGGATGTGAGCGCAATTCTGACGGAGTATGAAAACCTTCCGCTCTGGCGCCGACTCGGCATGCAGACCGTAGGGAAGAATGTCGAATCGCTCCAGCAATATCGGGTGCTCTACGAGCAGCAGATCGGCGAGCTGACCAAGGAGTTGGAGATCGCCAAGGTGCGTATCGACGAATTGGTTCCTGAAGCGGCCGTCCCGAAAGATCTGCGGCCGGAGTTCGATGACCTCAAAGAAGGCATCATCAAGTTGGGCGGCACGAAGAAGATTCGTGAGCTGTTGGCGGCAGAAGAAAATACCAATCGCCAGGCATTTATCCAAAATCGTCGCCTGGTAATCTCGACGCCGGCCCGGATTGCGAGCGATCCGCTATTTGCGCGCGTGCGGTTCGATGTCCTCATTGTCGAGGACGCTCCGCAAATCGATTCCACGATGTTGCTGGCGGCGGCGGGATTAGTCCGTGAACGGATTGTGCTCAGCGGAGACCCGCGCCATCTTGCCGCAGGGGGCTGCTGGGCTATGCCGATGACGGAGTCCCAAGAAGTGTCTTGAGGCGCCAGATATAGTTGCTTGACGCCGGCAGCCTGAATTCAGGATAATCCCCCTCTCAACCCTTCTTGCCGAAGTGGTGGAATGGCAGACACACTGGTTTCAGGTACCAGCGACCGCAAGGTCATGCGGGTTCAACTCCCGCCTTCGGCACCAACCATCCAGCACGTATCCACAAACCGCTCCCAGTCTGCATTTTCAGCGTTTCAAACTTTCCAAGTAAGGGGTAGAATTGCCCTGTATTGGGGAGTTCGTTTGTATCCGGTTTGCGAAATCTGGGTGGCAACGATCGAGCTGATCCCTTGATCGGCGGACGTTTCCTGGCGTCCGTGCCCCCTCCCTATAACAGGATCCCGACAGGAGGGATGATGCCAAAAAGGAAGAAACAGAGTCCGCTTGCTAGAGAGGCTGTTTGGGTCGAAGGGAAGAATCCGGATGTGCGAACTGCATGGAAAGCCTTCGAGCAGGGCGATCGAAAGCCTCTGCTCTTAATTTTGCAGCGTGACATTTACAAGCTGAACTCACCCGATCTTGAACAAGTAATTCTTCAGCTTGCCGCTCAGGCTTCGATTCCGATCAAAAGAAAACGAGGTCGCCCTAGAGAAACGGGGAAAATTCATTCTGCTGATGAACGAGCAGAGATTGCCAAGCGTGTGTCGTGGCTCATTAAAATAAAACCGATGCTCAAAGAGCCAAAGCTCATGACCGAAGAGCACGCATGTAATCTGGTAAAGGAAATGCGTGATGTCATGGTCGGCGAGCGGACGCTCAAAAAATATTGCCGCGAGTTCAACCGTAAATAGGTTCTACTGTTTCTAGGAAAAATATTCGCCCGAATTATCTTCATTTCCACAATCACTAGACTGCGTTCATTGTCACTCCTGAGGGTTCAATCACTCATGGAGGTACAACGCAATGCAGGCACACATCACCAAGCCCAAACCATCGTTCGATCAACTCCCTGACTGGCTCAACCCGGAAGAGGTCCGAGTATTTCTCGGCCTTGGAAGATCGACCGTCTACGAGTTGATCCGGTCACAGCAACTACCTAGCCGTCGCTTCGGTCGTCGCATCCGTATCCCGAAAGTCGCGCTTGCCCCCCGTGATGTGCAGGTGAGCGCCTAATGCCAGTCCCGAAGCGCTGGTTCCCAACGAGTCACGATATTTTTACCGACCCGGAGGTTTGGGAATTCCTGCGACACTTTGGGGATCGGGCCCTCATCACTTGGCTGTGGTTTTTGAGTGCACTCGACAAGGCGGGGAACCGTCTCAGACTGTCTGGCGACTGGCTGGCCAGCCTCTCGCGGATGCTCCGCCAGACCCCGGCCAGCATCCAGCGGCAGCTTGGCTGGATGCTGGCCAAGGGTTGGCTGACGGTTGAGCAGACCTTGCCCGACGGTTCGCCAGCCGTTCTGAGTGCACCTAATTATTGGAAATATCACAGGTCACGGGAACCAAGAGGGAGCCAGCCTGGCTCCACAACGGGAGCCACGTTGGCCCCCCTCCTATCCGATCCTAACCTTGACTTGACTAACCTTCCCCCCAACCCCCCAGCGGGGGAGGAGGTGGGTGAGGCGCTGGCGCGCTTTGAAGAATTTCGGAATCGGTACCCGGCCCGAGGAGGAATGAAGGTCGGACTCGATCATGCGCGTGAGATGTTTCTGGGCCTGTCTCCTGACGAGCAAGTGGAGTGCATTGCGGCCGTAAAGGTCTACGCCAAGGGTTGTACCAATGGCGACAGGAAACCGAAAGACCCCGATCGTTTTCTCAAACAGAAAGACGGCCGAGAACTCTGGCGTGAATTTATTCCACTCCCACAGCCGCTGAAGCCGCAGCCGCAGGCTCAACCCCCAAGACAGGAATCTCCGGGGCTCACCGAGGAGGCACGCAGGCGGTTGGGACAGACCGAGATCGGCCGCATGAGTCTTGTGCTCGTTGATCGAAATGCGGGGAGCGCTGAAGAAGCGCAGAAGTAGTAGAAACGGACACTTAACCAGGAGGTTCACCGTGAGCAGGAAAGTCAATGGCGTCGTGATCGAGGAGGGTGACAGCGTTCCCGTAACCACCTTCGATAAGGTCAACTTGAGCGGTGCTACCACAGAGCTCAACATTCACAAGCATTTGATCGAGACTCGTTTGCGACAAAGCGAGGCCGCGCCTGAAGCGGTAAATGGCGTCATTGCGAAAAATGACATTCTCCAAAACATCGTCGACAAGTTCATGGAGGCCGTTCTCAAGCTGCGCGGAGATCACTTTTTGACGAATGAGGGCAAAGCCGATCGCCTATTCAATCTCGTCAAAGCAACGATCGGAGACCTCGATAAAGCACGCAGTCCCTACCTTGACGAGCGGGTCGGAAGTCTCATGCGGAAGACGGATCCAGCCAGAAAAACCGCCGAGCAAGCGGTGGACGATGCGTTCGGAATAAAAGCCATGGTGGACGAAATGAAATTGCAGGAAATCCGCGGGCGCGTGCTGGATATGGACCCGCTGGAGCTGATGCTCCTCTACAAAGAAAAAGCCATGGCAGGTGATCGACGGTTCATCTTTGCCGTGGACGAGGAGCCCATCAATCCGTTGGTCTCACCGGAGGTGCAGGAGGAAGGGCATCGGTTACTCCGTGAATCGTTGTTCCCTCAAGACTTCGCACAGTTACGCGAAGCCACCCTCTTGGCCGACGCCTACAATAATTTCTTCACCGTGGCTCAACAGATCGTCGCGCGGTTCGCTGGCCGGCCGTTGGAAGACCCGCTAGCAGAAGTGGCGGCAGGTACACGCTCTGCTTCGGACTTGAAGATGGCCTGAGTGATGGGCTTGCAACTGGCAGCGGGGAGCCCTACTGAGAGCGCTCCCCGCCCGAGAGCCGCTGGCAGGAATGGAAGGAGGGGTTTGTAACATGGCGAAAAAGCAGCCGCACACCAGCACCCCCGGGGGGGACAGCTCATTGGCCGAGGTGTCCTCAATTGGGGATGTGAAACGATACTTGGCCCGGCTTCTTCAGCGAGTGGAGCGTGGTCGTGTCACCGTCAAGAAGGCCAATTGCTTAACCCAAATCTGCAACGTGCTCATCAATGCGATCGTCGATCACGAGCTGGAAGAACGCATTGAGCAGCTAGAAGGCAAGCGGGCTAGCCAATCGTCGCAATCCACCACTATCACCGTCCACTCGGGAGGCCAGGCGTGAGACGGAGACGGTCTCTCATAGCCCGGCTTGATCGACTGGATCCACCCGCCGTAGGCGGGGGCGTGCTCTACGCCGAGGATCTCCTGTCGGGACTTGTGCCGCCGAACTGTGCCACAGGTGCTGGTTTTCTGCTCGTTGGTCGAGCCAAAAAGATGGGAGCGTGGTTGCAGACATATGCACCGGACCAAGTAGCCGGCTGGATCGCACGCGGCCGGATTGCCGAGGGGAAGTCATGGCCATAAAGGGACGATCGGCAGGGCGTCGGCTCAAGGCCGTAGAGGCTGAGCTTGTTCCGGTCATGGGCAACAGGTGGTTTAGTTTTGAGCTCATCGGCTTCACCACGCAAGCCGCGTATGACCAGGCGTTCGAACAGGCTTGGCAGCAGGTCCCGGACGGCGCCGCGGTGTTTTGTTTTCCCAAGCTGAACGACGAGGAATGGCTACAAGAAAGCGCGCGTTACATGGAAGGCCTTCCTCCTCTCCTGGATCATCGGTGCGGGATCTACCTGAAGTATGAACCAGCGGGGGCTGAATGATCACTTTAAACCCAGGCCACGCAGGCCGCAATGACAAGGACTTAGAGGCTACGCTCACCGACGACAAACCAAAGGGGGATTTTGTGACCACTGAAACGATTGAACAGACACCCGCACAGAAACGGAAGTCGACAGCGACCGAGCACCTGGACAAATTGACGGCGGAAAGCGAGCGCCTACGAGCACGGCAACACGCGGCATCCACGGAGGTCGAGCGGTTGCATGTAGAGATCGCCGTGGCCGAGCGCGCTGGGGATGTTAAGACCCTCACCTCCCTGCGAAAAGAGCGGCAAGACCAGCAACAGGTCAGTGAAGATGTCGGCCGGATCCTTCCCACGATTGATCGAGAGCTTGAGCTCGCCCGGGCGGAGCTCAGAGGAGCGACAACCGCTTGCTATGCGGATCGCTACAACGCCCTGGTGGAGCAGCAACGCCGGCTCAGGAACGTCATCAGCGAGGCGCTCGAAACGTTAGTGACCACAATCCGCGTGAAAGAAGGATTGGCGACGAAACAGAGCTCTATTCAAACCGGGGATGTTGGGCGGCCATATGCAAACCTATCGTCTGAGAAGATCCGCCTCGCTTTTGTTGAAGAGATCACGCGACGGCTGCTACTCGCCAATATCGACAAGAAGGAAAATTCCTTTGTCCAACAAAGAATCTTGGACCGCATCGATTGGAGCTGTCGACAGATGCGAGCCGATGGGGAGCTGGAATAGTTACTAAGGATCGAGACGAAGGAGGGTATGGCACATGGAAACTACCTTAGGCGTCAAGATCGAGCCGCGCGACGCCGAACGCGGGGCTGCGGTGATCGACAAGGAACTCAACCGCCTCAAACTGAGTGCGCGCGGCCTCCGAGAAGGGTTTCTCGACGCCTTTAGCAGTAAGGTGATTCTGGGTGGTGGCATCGTGGCCGGTCTCACCACCGTAGGGGTTGCTCTCATGGGGACGTCTCGTGCCGCCGTGGCGTACAACAACGAGATCAAGGACCTGGCCCAGCAGACCAGCCTCGCCACGAAGGAAGCCTCTGCCCTGGCGTATGCTGCCAGTCTCAACGGCACCAACACGCAGGCCCTGAGTGCGGGGCTGTCTCGGTTGAACCAGAACATGACGGAGGTGGCGAGCGGCACAGGAGACGGAGCCCGCCTGTTCAAGGCTCTGGGCGTCTCGGTCACCGATACGAACGGCCGCATGCGCCAGACAAGTGATGTGTTCCTGGACGTTGTGGATCACTTGCAAACGTTCAATGAGGATGGGGCCAAGACCACGGTGATCAACAAGCTCCTTGGTGCCGGGATGCAGGACATGGCCCGCGCTGGCAAGGACGCCATCATGTCTCAGATCCAAGAAGCGGAACGGCTGGGACGCACGATCGATGATAGCGCCATTGCCAAGACGGAGGCCTGGGAGAAAAGCACCGCACGGCTGCAAGCATCGATCAAGGGATTGGGGACCGATCTTGGCACCGCGCTCCTTCCGGCGATGACGGCCACGGCCGATATCACGCACAAGCTCATCGAAGATCTCCGAGCGGGCCCCGCGTTGATCGCCGGATTCATGAACGCCGGCAAAGGGGATGCCCCGCAGATCGGGGTGACACGCGCGGAAGGTTCAGCTCGAAACCTCTTGCGGCTGCCTGCTCCAACAGGTCTTGAGACTGCCGTCGTCGATAAGAATCCGGCCTTCGATCCAAGTCTTGCTGGTGGACTTGGGAAAGAGCACAACGGGCACCGTCTGTTCTTCGATGACCACGTGAAGGAATACCAGAAGTACAGCATGGAGCAGCTGCAGCTCCTCTTCACCGGGGCGAATTCGATGCGGAAAGAAGTGGAGTCCGACGTCGAGCGCTTGATCGAGGATCTGAAGCACGACAATCAACGCACGATCGATCTGATCACCAAAGACTTCGCCGGTGACACCCACGGAGAACGCCAAGAGGCTGCCGGGAGACGCATCATCAAGAGCACGCAGGAAGAGAATGCCAGGAAAGAGCGCGAGCAGCTCATCGAGAACGAGCAAGCGTGGGTCCACTACGGGGAGCAGGTGGGTGGCTCGCAAGAGTTCTTCCTGCAGCATCGGCTGGAGCTGGTGCGCCTGAATCTCGGGAAGGAGTTGGATCTCAATCAAGAGACCGCCGGCCGGCTGTTGATCGCGTGGCAGAACCATGATGAGGACCTGGCGCAACACCTCCTCGCCACGAGTACCAAAACCTCCACCGAGATTGAAACGATTCAGTTGCGGGCGTTGGGCCAGTCCAAGAAGCTCATCAAACAATCGAGTGACGATGTGTTCTCAGGCTGGGCCAATGGCATGCAAACATACATGGACAGCAAGGATGGACTTGGTATGGGGGCAGACATGGCCCGCCGGGCGGCCCAAGGGATGGAACAGGGTTTCCAAAAGTTCTTCTTCGACGGCATGGAAGGGAAATTCAAGGGCTTTAAGGATGTCCTGACCGGCGTGCTCGATTTTACCAAACAAATCATCTCCCAGATGGCCGCGCAGATGGCCACGGTGGGGATCATTAAGCCTGTGGCGGCGGCGCTCGCGAGCCTCTTCGGCGGCAATACCACCCCTGGTCCCCTCTCGATCAACGGCTCCGCGCTCACCACCCTGCGGTTCGGCGGTGTCGTCCCGATCGAGCACTTCGCCGCTGGAGGCGTGGGCGGCATTACCCATCGGCCGCAACATATGGCCCTCGGCCGCACGATCGCGGAGTTCGGGGAAGGCCCGCAGGCGGAAGCCTTCGTGCCGCTCCCGGACGGCCGCTCGATCCCGGTCACGCTGACGTTGGCCAATGCCATGCCGATGGCGCAGGCGACCGGATCCGGCGCCGTGTCCAATACCATCAACATCACGGTCCATGCCGACTCGACACAGCCGACCACGAGTCAAGCGGGGACGGCTGGTCCCGCACCGAATTTCGCGCAGCTGGCCCGTGATCTCAGCAAGTTGGTGGAAGCCAAGCTCGTCGAAGAGCAGCGCCCCGGCGGGTTGCTCGCCCGGGGGGTGGCGTAATGGCGGTATTTACGTTTATTCCGACCGTCGAACCGCTCGGCCGCCGCCGTCCGAGGATCCGCTCGATCAAGTTCGACAAGGTGCTGAGGTCGCGCTTTGGCATGATCCCAGGAGAACGCTAATGAGCATAATTAGTTTCGAGGGAGATCTCGACGCCTTCGCCAAGCAGGTAAAGCTCGACTACGCCAAAGTCGTGAAGCGTGTGGCGTTCGACATCTTTACCCGGATCGTGCGGAAGACGCCAGTCGATACTGGACGCGCGCGCGCATCGTGGAATCTCTCGATCGGGACGATCGATCTGACTGTGGCACCGGAAGGCCAGTATCCGGAGATGAACACTTGGGACGGCGAAGCGAAGGCGAACGCCGCCCTAGCCACAGTGACGGAAAAAGCACTCCTGAACGATGCGATCTTCATCACCAATAATCTCCCCTACATCAAGGAGCTGGAGAACGGACATAGCCAGCAAGCCCCGGCGGGGATGGTGGCACTCTCGGTTCTCGAAGTGGAACTAAAAATGAAGAGCCTGACCAAGGTTCCTGACTGATGCCGAAGCGTGTCTTCTGACCCTGATTCAGCAAACCGATTGACCACACAGGAGAAAGGCCCCTCACCATGACCGACGCTAACATAGACCACAAACCAGACCCCGAGTGGATTGTGCGCCAACGCGCCGTGATGCACGACATACGGGAGATGCTCGCCTTGCTCCCGAAAGCCATTGAGACTGCTGAAGCGGAAGGCCGCCGTCTGGAGCAACGGGAGGCTGAGTTAGGAGAGGCCGTGCGGCGTGGAGCGTCTCCGGATCCCGAAGAAGTTGCCAGCGTGGCGGCCGCACAGGCCGCGCTGGTGCAGCGATTGAACGTGTTGAACGCGCGTATACAGACGATGACCAAGCAAGCCGAGGCTCTCGTGCAAGCGGCGGACACATGTCAGTTTGAAGCCTTGTCACGTCAGTTCTCCGCACAGTTTAACCTACAGGAAGGATTGTGATGGACGCAGCAAATCAATCCAACGAACTCCGCCTCATTGCCTGCCCACATCCCCTCTCAATTGAGCGGGGCCGGATCGATCGCCTGGTACCAGAGGGCGCGACGGTGGCCGAGCATATTCGGGCGCTGAAGTGGTGGGAGGCGTGAGGGCTTACAACAGGTTCTAGAGGCGACGGTTCATTCCCCGAGGGGCCTTCACTATGCATGTAACCTTCGGCAGAACCCCTTCTTCAAACCCAATGCAAACGGCCCAGGGAAAATCTATTGCGCTCTTCTCTTTGCTCGACTCACAAACTGCTTCCAGTTCTTTGCAAGATCTCCATCATGACGCCGAGCGTACTCTTTGAATTCTGAATTGCTGGCCATGAATTGGCGTAGGCGATCCGACTTGTCCTCATCTGTGGATGTCGAGTCTACGATGTGACGAAATCCGAGAAGGAAGCGGTAGTACACATTTCCGCTATTTGGCATCGGCCCTATATCAGTGGCAACCGTACAGGCTGACAGATCTTCGACTGCATCGAGTCGATTTCCAAGTTCGGCGTTGCCCCCAGATTCTGCGATCAGTTGTCCCCATGATTTCACCTCCGGCAACCAGATACCATCGCGCGTTGAGCCATATTGAGGAAGTTGCTCTGACAATGTGGACAGCACTTCACCATGGTGCTCCAAGACAGCAGCTGGGGTGCGAATTGATAGTGTCGCATGAAAGCGAAAGCCCTTGAGTACGTCGTCATTTGAGAATACACCGGCTGGCTGAGCGGACAGATGGTTTCGCGGTGATGCTGGGGGCTGCCTATTGCGATGTAGGGTGTCGTTGGACCGGATCCGACGTGTCTTGTTTGGGCGCTTAAAAATGAAGTGGCACGGCAGAATCAGCACGAGGAGAATGATGAGGCCGCCGATTAGTGCATCCATGCGAAGCGCCCATCTCTAGCACGCAATCACCTTCCTATTTACTCTTCGGCAGAATCCCCTTCTTCTCCATCTCCTGCCAGTGCTTCTCGACGAGCTTGATGATGTAGGCTTTGACTGAGAGGCTTTCCAGCGCCGCGCCGATTTTTGCCTTCACGATCGCATCACGGGGCACTTCGCGGAAGTTCCACACCCCCGCTTCGTCCAGCTCTTTGTCTTTATCTACCGGCATGCTCGCTCACTGTTAAACATGGTCAACGTGGTTAACGCCGGGGCACTCTAGCAAACAGCCCTATATCCTTCAACGCCACTTGACATATATACATCATGTGATGTAGTTACATCCTCACAAGGAGGTGCTGTATGCAAATGGAACGAGTCAGCGTGTCACTCCCCAAGCCTCTCAAGTCCAAGATTGATGGCCTGAAGAAGCAGGGAACGTCGGTCAGCTGGTTTATCCGGAAGTTGGTCGAGAAGCATTTTGATCAGGAGCGGCGCAAGCCGGCTGCGTAGTTCACAACAGAAAGGAGCCCTTCCATGGACAAGATAGTATTGATCGAGGAGTCCATCGATAAGAGACGCGTGAAGTCCCTTGCAACCAAGGACGCCGAGGAATTCTTTAAGAAAGTCACCATAAAGGCGATCGCCGCGGAGGCTGAAGATCTGTGCGCCGATCTGCGGGATGTCAAAACGGTCGTCGCCGTGGCCAGTGAGACATGGAGCGGCGAGCATGACTCGTTCGTCGGGGTGCTTGATCTGATCGACTGTAAGCTCGCAGAGATCGAACGCGCGGCGCAGAGCATCATGAGCCGCACGACGGTGAAGTCATGACGAGGCGAGCGACTCAATCACCTACCCTCACGCTCTACTCGGTCTTTCACGATCCGACCGGCGACGATCCCTTTGAGCCACTGAGTGGAATGCAGTACCCAGACAAACGAAAGGCCATTAAGGAACTGCAGGAGCTACGGCCAACGTATCCAGGCGCCTATCTCGTCAAAGTCGTGATGACGAAGTGTCTGAACACACAGAAAGGACGGTAACCCATGACCGCAGAACTCAAGATGGTGAGTCCATCGCTTGGAAAACCAACGGCCGTGCGCGGGCGGATCCAGCAACTCGAACAACAGCCATCGGATGATTGGTTTGTTACAACGCGGACACCACGAGGAGGAACACGGTGGTATTGCCGCTTCAGGATTACTGGTCTCCACCCTCGTGTGTTTGGTCCGTTCCCATCAAAGCGGAAGGCAGTACTGTTTCTTGATGGGGCCATAGGCCTGCTTGGTGAGTTCTGGACAAACGTCGACGATATTCGAGATCGATATGCGAACGAAGGCGAGTTCGAGCGCGTGAATTGGGGGCCCTTGATCGAATACCCATTCCCTTATTTTGCGTCGCAGAAGAAAGGACAGTGAGCGATGGAAACCATGAGCACAACGATGACACCTAAATCCGATATCCGCCCCAGACTCAGTGGCCCGCCTTTTTTCATGGTGGCAGCCGAGCCATCACTGATTGATGGGGGCAAGTTCGAGTACGGCGACCAGCTTCTCGTCTACCCAGACGATCCTGTCACCGACGGAGCTACGGTACTAGTCGATACCGCCGCGGGCCGGTTCGTTGCCACGGTGTGTTACGTCGATGACGTGCTGCACCTCAAGCCCATCTCTCCCGACTTGTCTCCGATGGTGGTCAACAACGCCTCCACGATCCGGCTCTATCGCATTCGTAGTGTGCACAAGTCGGTCTAGTGACTTGTGCGAAGGAGAAGCATCACTATGCGTGGTCATATCTTTCAGCGGTACCCGGGAAGCTGGACGATCGTTCTTGATGTCGGCCGGAAGGTGGATCCACTCACCGGCCGGACCAAGCGTGTGCAGAAGTGGAAGACCATCCGAGGGACCAAGAAAGAGGCGCAAGCTGAACTCTCGACGATGCTCCACAACTTGAATCGTGGCCAGGTGATCAGTCCGTCAAAAATGACTGTGGCCGAGTGGCTCGATGAGTGGTTGGGCTCCTCGATCAAGCCCCATAAGCGACTGCGGACGTTCGAGACCTATCAGAGTGTCCTCACGCGTCACCTCAAGCCGGCACTTGGGCAGTATCGGCTCTGTGATCTCCGAGCGAGCCATCTGCAAGCCTACTATCAGGGCTCCACCCTGGCGCCGGCGACGCTCCAGCAGCACCAGGCCATTCTACACAACGCGTTGAAGTCAGCCGTGATGCAGGATCTGCTTCCGCGCAATGTCGCAGCCCTCGTGATCGGCAAACCTCGACAACAGGAAGATCATGACGTCTTAGCGCATAACTGTTGGGAGTCTTGGGAAGCGAAGTGCTTTCTCGATACTACCAAGGCCGGCACGCCCCAGCAGGCCGCATTCTATCCCCTGGCGATCGATAGTGGAGCACGGAAGGCGGAACTCTGTGGGTTGAAGTGGCCGGATCTCGATATGGATAAAAAGACCCTCTCGATTGTCCGGCAACTCGTGAAGGTGGGCAAGGCCGGGCAGGCTCCCCTCTTCGGGCCCACGAAGAATGGGAAGTCCCGCGTCGTTGACCTGGACGAACGGACCATTGAGGGACTGCGTCGACATAAAGCCCAGCAAGCCGCGCAGCGTCTATTACTCGGGACAGCCTACCAGGACCATGGGCTGATTTTCGCCAGGGATTTCGGGCGACCGCTCACCATGAACAATCTGGGGGAACGAGAGTTTGCCCGCTTAATCACGGCGGCGAAGGTGAAGCGGATCACCTTCCACGGGCTACGTCATACCTGCGCGACGCTCTTGCTTCAAGCCGGCGTACCGATCAAAGTGGTCTCCGAACGGCTGGGGCATAAGCGTATCGAGATCACGCTCAACGTCTACACGCATGCATTGCCATCGATGCAGCAGGAAGCGGCCGTCAAGCTCGGCCGGTTACTTCATGGGTAAAGAGGCGAATGGATCGCTCTGAAGCTAATACAGATTCCCGCTGGACGTGGCACGAAGGCCTGGTCGACCTCAAGCAGGCCCACTTCCAAATCCGTTATGTGCGCAACCTCGAGTATCCGGACGAATCGTTCCTCGTAGCCTATGTTTCACCACCGAAAGACCACGCCTTCACCGTGCAGTTGCTTCCTGAGAATCTGCCTGGCACTGTCGACTCGGGGTCTATTGTTCGACAAGTCCGACGCGAGCTCGATTTATATGTGATCGAAAACGGAGAGAGCGACCCGATGAAGTATCTCCGCTATCACTGCACGACCGCGTCCAATATCTACAGCCAGTTTCAATGGGCCTATGTGGTTTTTGAACCAACGAATCCACCCATTGGTTAGCGATCGGTGAGCGGTGGAGCCTATGCCGATAGATAACCGGTTGATTTGTCTTGGTAGTGTTGAGAATGCGATTAACTCCCGCCTTCGGCACCATAACTTCTTCTCTATTGTTCCTCCTCCAGATTCCTCGTCAGATGGACGCTCCGGTGGGGCGGTGACCATTTGCTCGCAGCATCGCTTCGTCCGAAGGTCAACGCGTGTGAGGAGCTGGTCAGTATTTTGGCTAGGAACGAGTGGCACGCCTGTGGGTCGAAAGAATCATCGTCAGGCGGCTGTGCAACGCGGTGAGATCATCAAGCAGTTCGATTTTAGTATCGCTCAGGCGGTCTCCCATGGCACGGGCGCCCTGGCCGCCGACGGCGACAGACCATCTGGTAGCGAGGTGTTCAAGTTGCTTGATGTGGTGGAGCGTTGCGGTCTCTTGCTTCAGCTCGGTGAGGGAAAGGAGGACGAGATCGGGTGAGATCTTCTCACAGAAACTCACAAGGTCTGAGTATGGAAGATTAGGGCCGAGATAATAGACGTGGCATCCTTTCGTGGCGGCGATGTAAGCCACGGCTTGGGCGCCGATCTCGTGTGTTTCACCTTCTGGACAGGCAATGAGGATTCGTGGCCCGAATTCATTCACCGGAAGTTGGTTCATGACGGAGAATAACTTCTGTTGGATGATCTTTGTCACGTAGTGCTCGACGGCAATGTTCAAGTGACCTTCGTGCCAGAGTTCGCCGATTCGTCGTTGTAGTGGAAGGAGAATCCGCTGGACGGCTTCTTCAAATGGAATGACGGCCACGGCGCCGTTGAGTCTTCGCTCGAATCCAGCCTTATCCATTGGGTCAAGCGATCCAATCAATTCATCTAACAGGCGGTCATGAGGCTTCTGATCTGCCTCAGAAACCGGGGTTGCGACGCGCATGCGGGCGACGAGTGAGTCGTGGCCCTCCGTTGCGAGGGCGCCGATCGTCGCGCCCTGTTCCATCTGGGCCTTCACGAAACGGAGCAGTGCTACCTCTTCGTCGCTATATTCGCGATAACGATTAGAACTCCGTGATGGTTGGACAAGCCCATATCGTCTCTCCCAGACCCGAATCACGTCCTTCGAGAGCCCGGTAAGCTTTGCAACTCTATGAATTCTATGAGCATTCATTTCAATAGAGATCATTTTATAGAGTTGTCCAATGTTTGTCAAAGAAATTATATTAAAACACTTGACACATTGGACACGTTGGTTTATACATTAGACATACTTGCTACAAACATTGAACAGATCATGTGGAGGTGATCATGGCAAGAGCAGCGGAGAGCGCGAGAATCGAAGGAGATCGGAGTCAAGTCGCGACGTCTGCAGGGCGATATGAATCAACCTGCGCCAGGTGCGGCGGACTCATGGTGAGCGACTTCTGCATGGATCTTCTGAATAGTGCTGGTGAGCTGGAGTGTGCCGCGAAGCGTTGCGTGCAATGTGGCGAAATCGTCGACGCCGTCATCCAACGCAACCGGAAGCTTCGGCACAATGCAATGACGTTTGCATACCCGAAGCAACTGGAGCAGCATACTTAGATATACGTAACAGTGTCTTGCACCAGCCGGGGTTGTTCCGGTGTTTCCAAACCAAGGAGGTTTCTCATGCGGAGTCAAACGGTTCTTCAGATCGGATTGGGGGTGGCATTGGTGGCGGGGACCATATCCATAGCGGCGGCGGAATCGCCTACCGGCGACAAGGATATGGTGTCGATCCCGAGAGGTGAGTTCACCATGGGGAGTCATGAGCATGCTGATGAAGCGGCGCATCAAGTCGTCCTCGATGCCTACCTCATCGACAAGTACGAAGCATCGAATGCGCGGTACAAGGAATTCATGAAAGGGACCGGCCATCCGGCGCCGGCTTACTGGGACGATCCTCGCCTCAGCAAGGCCAATCAGCCGGTCGTCGGGGTGAGCTGGACCGACGCCAATGCGTTCTGCAAGTGGGATGGGAAGCGTCTTCCGACCGAAGCCGAATGGGAGCGGGCGGCGAAAGGTCCGGCCGGCGATAACCATTATCCCTGGGGACACAAGCTTGATCCCAAGAAGGCCAACTATGGACAGAATGTCGGCCGCACGACGCCGGTAGACTCGTACCCGGAGGGGGTGAGCGGGTTTGGCGTCTACAACATGGCTGGAAACGTGTTTGAGTGGGTCGAAGACTGGTATGACCAGAAATTCTATAAGGAGAGCACTGCCCTGAATCCCAAGGGCGCCGAGAAGGGTTACAACTTTGCCAATCAAGGACCGGTCAAAGTGTTGCGTGGCGGCTCCTGGCTCGCTCCCGAAACATCCTTGCATACGAGCCACCGATTCTGGAATCAACCGGAGAACAACTCCTATGGCGTGGGACTCGGTTTCCGCTGCGCCAAGTCGGCCCAGACGATCTCTGACGAAGCCATGCAAGCGGGACGCGATGCTTTCATGCAAGCGTTAGTCGCGATGGGTGTTGAGAAGAATGCCGATGCGATGGCCTCCATCGAAAAGGCATTGGCTGCGGAGCCGGACAACAAAGAGTATCTGGCTACCCGCGATCTCATCAAGAAGACCATGAAGAAGAAATAGCTGGACCGGAATCGAGGAGGGCGGCGAGATGCCCTCCTCGTTCCGAGTTGTACCGCGGTGTATATACTCACAAGGCCGAGGCCGGAAACTTGGGCTGAGTGATCGAGGCGGAGGGGACACCATGAAGCAGTGGAAGCCACTTATGCTGGGAATCGTATTGAGCGTTCTGATGATTGGCAATGCCGCCACGGCGGGCCCCATCGATCCGGGCCGCCATCCGTATCCGGAGCAGGCGAAGGTGGTGCATGAGGCACAACATGCTGTCGATCATGCGTGGGAAGTCTATCATCGTGCGGCGTTAGGGGGCACCGTGGCCTCGCCTGCGCTGCAGGCTGAAATTGAAGAACATTTGCACGAGGCCAGGACCCTTGTCACTCAGGCGCAGGAAGCGGCTGAGCGAGGGGATAAGCGTCAGGTGGATCGCCTGGTCGGCCAAGTCAAAATCCATACGACCCACGCCATTGAGGGGAGCAAGGAGCAGAAGAAATGACACCAGTTCTGAAGAGGAACAGAGGTCGCTTGGAGACGATTGCGGCGATCATGGCGGTTGCCTGTGTCTTTGGGCAATCGCCTATCATGGCGGCGGCCCCGGTTTCGAAAGAACCTGATCCGGTCCCTATGATAACGATTCCAGCCGGAGAATTCTTGATGGGTAATCCGGAAGGAAAAGGCCGTGCCGATGAATGGCCCCAACGATCTGTCTATCTCGATGCCTTTGCGATCGATCAGGTCGAGGTGACCAACGAACGGTATCTGGCTTTCGTCGCGACCACGGGGCATCGCAATCCTCCGAATCCATACGGCACCGGTACGCTCCAGTCCGCAAAGGGGATCGAGCAACTTCCCGTCGTGCAGACGACCTGGTACGACGCCAAGGCCTATTGCAGTTGGGCTAAAAAGCGGCTGCCGACGGAAGCGGAATGGGAAAAGGCGGCGCGTGGAACCGATGGCCGACTCTTCCCCTGGGGCAATGAGCCAGCGAGCGCGAAGCGGGCGAACTTTGATCGGGAGTGGGATGATGAGAAGACCTTGCATCCGGTGGGGTCATTGCCCGACGGCGACTCGCCCTACGGAGTGAAGGATATGGCCGGCAATGCCCGGGAATGGGTTTCCGACTGGTATGACGCGGAGTACTACAAACATGCGCGTGATCGGAATCCGCAAGGTCCTGACAAGAAGGGCGTGGTGCGCTCGATTCGCGGCGGCTCGTGGCACAGCCCGCTCGCTGACATCACGGCCTCAGCCAGAGGCCGCGGGGGGTTTGCCCTGCAAACGCATGGCACCGGTATACGCTGCGCTCGAGGTCTTGAGGGAGAGGTTCTGCAGAAATGATCGGCGGAGGTGGAAGGTGATGGTGTGACGAAGCTCAGTGAGAACTTCAGAAATCCGGAGGCCGATTTTCATTCCCCGTCTGGGGGGCGCCGCGACTCCGCACGGCGTCTCTCGCTGAGGTCGACAGGTCTCTCAATCCGGAGGGGCCTGTCCCCTCGGTGGGGTTCTCAAGCCAGTTCCGTCGAGCCCGGCGGCGTCATCGGTTGTCACAAGGAGGACAGGATGATCACCATGACCATGTTGTTTGTGGCAATCGGAATGTTGAGCTGCTGCACGCAGGTCGCGCATCAGGAAACCGCAGTGGCGAAGCGGCGGCAGGCCGGGGCGAGTATGCCTCGTGTGGAATAAGACTGGTATGGCCATCTCTTTCGATCGCGCCGAGGGATCCCGTGGACTTGAATGGAAGTCCGAACAATCCTCCCACCATTCCGCACGAGGGCGATGTCTGCGTGCGTTGCGGCGGTCTGATGGTGCTGGATCATTACATCGATCTCCAGGACGATACCGGTCAGATCGGGTTGGATGCCTGGCGCTGCATGAGCTGCGGAGAAGTCATCGACCCCGTCATTCTGGACAATCGATTCAGGCCGGCGCCGAATCTCATTTACGGCACGAAGCAGCGGAAGTATGCGCAACGGGTCGAGCCCGAGAACGCCGCCGGCGGTGAGCAACAGCGGAATGGCAGCAGCCCGTAATCCGGAGGAGGTCAGACCATGCATATCGTGGTAACAGGTGGAACAGGCTTCATCGGGCGGGCCCTCTGCGCTGCGCTGCAACAGACCGGCCATCGAGTGACGGTGTTCACGAGGAGGCCGCAAGAAGCAAATCGCATATGCGGCGCTGCCGTCACCGCTGTTGAGTGGAACGACGGCGATACTGGGGCGTGGGAGCAGGCTCTTGAAGGTGCGGATGCGGTGGTCAATCTGGCCGGGGCGCCGATTGCCGATGCGCGTTGGACGACGGCGCGCAAACGTCTGCTCACCGACAGTCGGGTGCGCAGCACGCGTCGGTTGGTTGCGGCGATGTCCCGCCGGTCCTCCAAGCCCCGCACGCTGATCAGTGCGTCGGGCATCGGCTACTACGGTGCGAGCGACGATCGCATCTTGGATGAGGGGGCTGCACGTGGTCACGGATTCTTGGCCGATCTGTGTCTTGAATGGGAAGCGGCAGCGCTGGAGGCTGCGTCGTTCGGGACCAGAGTGGCCACCTTGCGGACCGGGATGGTGCTCGAACAAGACGGCGGTGCGTTGCCGAAGATGCTGTTGCCCTTTCGATTGTTTGCAGGCGGTCCGATTATGCCGGGAACCCAGTGGGTATCCTGGATTCATCGTCGCGATCACATTGGCTTGATCCAGTGGGCGCTCGCGACTGCGAGCGTGTCTGGGCCTGTCAATGCTGTGGCTCCCGGCGCTGTGACGATGAAGGCGTTCTGCGATGCGCTCGGACAGGTGCTCCATCGTCCTTCCTGGCTCCCCGTTCCAGGCTTCGCCCTTCAGGTCGGGCTGGGGGAATTGGGAACGCTGATGACCACTGGCCAGCGGGTGAATCCAGCGAAAGCACTCGCGGGCGGCTACAGATTTGAGTATCCGACGCTGGAGCCGGCGTTGCGGGCGATTCTCACGAAGGCATGAAGGAGGACGGATCATGGATACCCTCATCCAGTTTGTTCATGCGTTAGCGGTTGCCATTCTGGTCGGCAAAGTGGTGCTCTTGTCCTTCGTGGTGGCGCCTATCCTGGCCAAGAATCTCGATCGGGAACCGTTCGGGAAAGTCGTGCGGCAGTTGTTTCCGGCCTATTACGGGTTGGGGATGGGGACCGCGGTTGCCGGGTTCATCGCCGTGAATGGGCTGGTGGCGATTCACGGAGGCGGTGCGAGGCTGTTCATCGCAGGGGGACTCTGGATCCTGGTGCTAGTGACCGAAGCCTATTGCCGGTCAACGGTGACGCCCCAGAGCAATGCCATACGGGATTGGCTCAAGGAGCAAGAATCACGAGAAGCCGTCGACCCCGTGCTTCGGGCCGCGTGGCATCGATTGCACCAGCGGTCTGTGTACTTGAATTCGAGCGTGCTGCTCGCGGGTTGTGCCTTGATTGCGCTGATCCGTTAACGTTGAATGAATCAATAAGGAGGGATGCCATGAATAGAAGAACAGCCTATCTTGCCGGTTGTGTGATGCTGGGAGTGCTGTGCAGCATCGAGGTTCGCGCGGCGGACAGCCCGGCGACTCAGGCTCCGTATGCACACGGAGACGAAGCGGCGCTGCCGAACGGCGTGATCGGGGTTTCACTCCAGGTCGGCGCTGAGCGGATCGGCGATCCGGCGGTGTTGTATGTGGGCATGGTGCATCCGGAAGGCCCGGCCCATCAGGCGGGTCTGGCGCACGGAGACGAGATCGTGACGGTGGATGGAACGGCCACGACGGGCAAAAGCTATGAGCAGGTGGTGAAGATGATACGCGGCACAGTCGGGACCGTGGTCAAGTTGGGCGTGAAGGGCGAGGGAGGTATGCGGGAACTGTCGATCACCCGTGTCGCCGGTGACAAACTTCCGAAGGGCCCGTCCGGATCGCACGGCGGTCCATCGAAATAGGAGTCGATCATGGTCTGTCGCCGGACGTTCGTTGCACTGTTTGCCCTGCTCGTCTTCTTGGGGCACGGGGCGACGTCAGCTGAATCAGGAAAGGTGAGTGCAGTTACGACTCACTCTACCCTGGCAAAGTCGAATCTCTTCTTGGCTGCCGGCGATTATCGTCGTGCGCTCGAAGCCTGTCAGCGAGCCATCGATGACGCACCGTCGGCGGCCCATTACATCCACCTGACCTACGTGTATCAAGCGATCGATGCCTATTTGGAACATCTGTCGCAGGAAGAGCGATGGATGGCGGTCGAGCACCTCTATTTGAATCTGGCCTATCGCGACACGGAGGACCTGGTCGATCCTCCGGGAGGACTGGCCCGCATGGCCAAGGAAATGATCCAGGCCAGCGTGCGGCAACAGTCCGACGTGAGTGCGGCGATGGCCAATCGTCTGGATAAGGCCGAGTCGGACCGTCTTTGGGTGGAACAGACGCAGTGGCGGGCCGCGAATCCGAAGACCTGGTGGCAGGGGATGCCCCCAGCCTGGATGCGATAGGAGGGAGAGATGCGCGCACAGCCGGTCGGTGTGGATATCAAGATCTGGGGCGGGCTGTTCCTAATCGTCGGCACGATGGATCTGATCGTCATGGTGATATTTCCCGCCTATGCACTCAAGCTGTTTGGGACCAGTGTGACGGGGCCTGCCTCGTTTCTGATCAAGCTCCACTCCCCTGCCGTGCATCTGTTGATCGGGTACGGGTTTCTCTGGCTGCGCCCGTGGGCCTGGGGTTTGAGTCTGGCCTATGCCGGGTTTGGCATCGTCAGCGAGGTGATGAATCAGCTCGCGTTCGGATTCCATGTCGTGCGTTCCGGGTTCATCGCGACGACCCTTCTGTTTGCCTGCTATCTTATCTGGCGGCGTTCTGTCTTTGTCGATGAGCCGAAATTCGACAACAAACCGAAACGGGCTTCACAGGAGCTGCTCTGATGCGCGGCATCGTCTGGCTCAGGCGGGATCTCCGAGTGCACGATCAACCGGCGCTGACGGCGGCCTGCCAGGAGTGCGATGAGGTCCTGCCGTTTTTTGTGTTTGATGAGCCGCTGCTCCGGTCCCGTGAGTTCGGTTCCGCCTGCGTGAACTTCATGCTGGGTTGCCTCCAGGAACTGTCTGCATCACTGGCCGGCCGGGGGCTTACGCTGCAGTGGCGACTGGGTGAACCGGTGGAAGCCGTGGTGCAGGCCGCGCGCGAATGGAAGGCCGATGTCGTCTATTGGAATCGCGACTATGAGCCTGTGGCGATCGAACGTGACCGCCGGGTGCAGCTGGGGCTTGCCGAGCTGGGCATCCGCACCAGGACATTCAAAGACCATGTGGTCTTTGAGGCGGAAGAGATCCGGGGCGCCACGGGAGACCCGTTGCAACGGTACAGTGCCTATCGTGCGCGCTGGTGGGCTAAATGGCAGTCATCGAAACCATCACCGCTGGTCAGCCCCAAGCCCAAGGCATCGACACCGGTTCCATCGCTATCCGTCACGCGTGCTCTTCCTTCTCCGGTTGAACTGGGGTATGACCGGGTCGTCCCATGGATCGATCCGGGCGAGCGACAGGCGCAGATGCGGCTACAGGAGTTTCTTGGGAAATCTGTTCATACGTATGGTGAAGGGAGAAACCGGCCAGGTATGGACGGGAGCTCGCGTCTCTCTCCACATTTCCGTTTCGGCACATTGTCGGTTCGCACCGCTGTTCATGAAGCCCTGGCCGCTCTCAATAAAGGCGGGCGGGTATCGAGGGCGGACGTGCTCATCTGGATCGACGAACTGGTCTGGAGAGAATTCTTTCAGCAGGTGCTCTCGGCTTTTCCGCGGGTGGTGAAGGGGCCGTTCCGCGAGGTGGCCGTTCCCCCTGTCCGCACCGCGGGGCCGGAACGGGACCGGTTGTTTCAGGCCTGGTGTCAGGGGAGAACCGGATTTCCAATCGTGGATGCGGGCATGCGCCAGCTGAACCAGACCGGATGGATGCATAACCGGGTGCGGATGATCGTGGCCTCTTTTCTCATCAAGGATCTGCGCCTCGACTGGCAAAGCGGCGAGCGGTATTTCATGCAACACCTCCTCGATGCCGATGTCGCGGCGAATAACGGAAATTGGCAATGGTGTGCGGCAACCGGGACGGACGCGATGCGCGGGTATCGTATTTTCAATCCGGCGCTGCAAAGCAAGAAGTTCGATCCGGACGGCCACTACATCCGTGCGTACGTCTCGGAACTGGCGCACGTGACAGGCAAGTGGATTCATGAGCCCCATCTGATGACGCCCGATGAGCAGGTTCGGACGGGATGCCGGATCGGTGTCGAATACCCCTCGCCTCTGGTGGATCATGCGCAGGCCCGCCGGGAGTATCTGGATCTCGGCAAACACACGGTGACGACATGACGACCGGACCGCTCCGTCTCGGGATCAGCCGCTGTCTCCTCGGAGACGAAGTCCGGTTCGACGGAGGGCATAAGCGCGATAATTTTCTGACCGATGTGCTCGGCCCCTACGTGGAATGGGTCCCGGTCTGTCCGGAGGTTGAGGCGGGTCTGGGGACTCCTCGCGAGGCGATGCGGCTGGTGGGCGATTCTGCGCATCCCCGCCTTCTGACCATCAAGAGCGGGCGAGACCATACGCGGGCGTTGGAAAAGATGACCACGGGTCGCCTCGCGGAACTCGGGAATCTAGATTTATCCGGGTATGTCTTTAAGAGGGGTTCCCCAAGCTGCGGGGTCGAGCGGGTTCGGGTCTACACGGAACACGCGATGCCGAGCCACAATGGCATCGGGATATTTGCACGGGCCTTCATCGAGCATTTCCCGCTGATTCCGGTCGAGGAGGAAGGGCGGCTCTGTGATGCACCGTTGAGAGAGAATTTTATCGAACGAGTGTTTTGCTATCGCCGCTATCAGGATCTGCTTCAGAACGGAGTCACGAGGCAGGCGGTGGTACGTTTTCACACGATCCACAAGTATCTGCTGCTGGCCCATAGCGCACAGCACTATCAATTCCTCGGTCGCCTGGTCGGCCAGGCGGAGCATCATCGACCCAAAGAGCTGGCCCTCAAGTATGGGGAGTTATTCATGAAGGCGTTGGCCGTGAAGGCGACGGTCCGCAAGCATGTCAATGTGCTGCAGCATATTCTGGGCTACTTCAAGACGCAATTGGGGGCCTCGCAAAAAGCAGAGTTGTTGGGCGTGATCAGCGACTACCATCAGGGTCTGACGCCATTGATCGTGCCGCTCACGCTGATCAAACATTACGTGCATCTCTTTGACGTGGGCTATATCCGAGATCAGGTCTATCTCAATCCGCATCCGAAAGAACTCATGTTGCGTAATCATGTGTAACGTTGTGCGTCTTATGAAAGGAGTCTGTTGATGGCTGCTGTTGTACGAGGGGTGATTCTTGTGGGACACGGAGGGATTCCGAAGGGATGCCCTCAGGATTTAGTGACGAGGCTGAAACGCTTGGAAGGGCAGCGTCGCGCGGCGAAGCAACCGCCGTCGGCGGAAGAAATCGAGTTAGACACCAAGATCCGCCAGATGCCGAGGACGCCGGAGACGGATCCGTATCAATCAGGACTTGAAGCCGTCGCAGCGCAGTTGCGGGCCAACTTAGGGGATGTCTTGTTCGCAGTGGCTTACAACGAGTTTTGTGCACCGACGTTGGAAGCGTCGGTTGAGGAACTTGTGAAGAAGGGCGCGACTCACATTACCGTCACCACCACGATGTTTACGCCGGGTGGCTCACATTCGGAAGTGGAGATTCCTGAAATTCTCGACCATTTGCGGCCGCAATATCCCGGCGTCGAGCTTCGCTACGCCTGGCCGTTCGATCTCCAGCTGGTCGCGAGCACGTTGGCGGAGCAGGTGAAGCGCTTCTCGGCTTGAGTTGGCTCCCTGTCATCCGAGTCTCGGGGGTTCCCGTAGGAGAAGATGGATGGAGGAGATGGCGACACGCAGACCACACGGCGGGCTCCCCTTCATCGTGATGGGATGGGTGGCTGCCACGCTGATGATCTGCGCTTCTGCGGCAGGGGCTGCCGAGCTTGAAGGGATCGCCTTTGCCGATTCCTATCAAGCCGGTTCAACGACAATGCGGCTTCACGGGGTCGGTCTGGCCCGTTTTCTTCGGACCATCAAGGTCTATGTAGCGGCGCTGTACGTCAGTGCCGGGACGACTGCCGATCATGTCCTCGACGATGTGCCGAAGCGGCTGGAGCTCTCCTACTTCCGTTCGCTCGACGGCACTGATATCGCACGTGCCGCAGAGAAGAATCTGGCCGACAATGTCGCGGTCACGACGATCGCTGCACTGCGACCCCGCATCGATCGGATGCATCGGGCCTACGAGAATGTGAAACCGAACGATCGATATGCCCTCACCTATCTTCCTGGTGTCGGCACAGAACTGGCTTTGAACGGTCAGCCAAAAGTGATGATCGAGGGGGCGGACTTTGCGGCTGCATATTTTTCGATCTGGCTCGGACCGGATCCCATTAATCAGATCTTGAAAGACGGGCTGCTGACGAAATGATCGCACCATCGGGCCGGTGAATCCGGCCATGCCGCCGGTCCGTAGAACAAAGGAACGCGCGGGGGTGTCATGCAACCGATACTTGATCGCTTTACCCAGACCTATCACCGGCTCAACGGGCAATCCATGGGGTTGCTCAAAGACCTCTACAGCGATGACATCCTCTTTCAGGATCCATTTCACCGTATCACCGGCTTGCCTGCATTGATGCGGTATTTCAGCGAACTGTATCGCGATGTCGAGTCCATTGCTTTTCGGTTCGAGGATACAATGGTACAGGCTGACCACGCAATGTTGACCTGGACGATGTCGCTGAAGCATCCGAGACTGAACGGCGGAAATCCGGTGATCGTGCCTGGATCGACCCTTATCCGGTTTCGGGAGAAAGTGTTTTATCACCGGGACTACTTCGACGGAGGCGCGATGTTGTACGAGCAGCTTCCATTCATCGGGATGGTCATTCGCGCAATCAAGGCGAGGGTCTGATGGGATTCGCTTCCCTCAAAGACCGGCGTGTCTGGGTGACCGGGGCGTCGGCCGGCATCGGACGAGCGGTCGTCATGGAGCTGGTGCGCCGGGGCGCTACGGTAGTCGCTTCCGCGCGAAACGAGCAGGCGCTCAACGACCTCGCCAACGCGTGCGTGGGGGGCCGCGTCATCCCTCTTCCGTTCGATGTCACGAAACACGGGGCCAACTTGATTGCGGCAGAGGCGATTCGAAAACGGCTAGGCGGACTCGACGTGGCGTTCTTCAACGCCGGCACTTGTGAGTATGTGGATGTCGGCCACTTCGACAGTGCCTTGTTTGAGCGCACGATGCAGACGAACTTTCTCAGTATGGTCTATGGCATCGAGGCCGCCTTGCCGATGCTGCGGGCCTCGCGCGGTGCGCAACTCATCGGCATGAGCAGCACGGTGGCCTATCGGGGTCTTCCACGCGCGGAGGCCTATGGCGCGTCGAAAGCGGCGGTCAAACATCTCTTCGAAGCATTGGATCTCGATTTGAGAAAGCACGGGATTGCTGTCTCGATCGTCTGCCCCGGCTTTGTGCGGACGCCCCTCACCGATCGGAACGATTTTCCTATGCCCTTTCTGATTGAGGCGGATGACGCCGCGAGGCGTATCGTCGACGGGATCGAGGCGAGGAGGCCGGAGATCCATTTCCCGAAGCGGTTCAGCCTCTTGTTGAAACTCATGGCGCTGCTCCCCCATCGTCTCTATGTCATGGCCTGTTCACGAATGGTGCGAATTCCATGAAGATCGCGATCGTCGGCACAGGTATTTCTGGAATGGTTGCGGCCCATCTGCTTCACCGGGATCATGAACTCACCGTCTTCGAAGCGGCTGACTATATCGGAGGCCACACCAATACCATTGACGTAGCGAGGGATGGCCGGACCTTCGCAATCGATACCGGATTTATCGTCTTCAACGACTGGACGTATCCCAATTTCGTTGCGTTGCTAAACAAGCTTGGGGTGGAATCGCAAGCGAGCGAGATGAGTTTCAGTGTGATGTGCGAGCAGACCGGTCTGGAGTACAACGGCACGTCGATGAACACCCTCTTCGCGCAGCGTCGAAATCTGTTCCGGCCGTCATTCTATCGTATGATCCGCGATATTCTTCGATTCAATCGTGAGGCGCTGGACCTGCTTGATCAGCCGGAGCCTGGCCCCTCGCTCGGTTCGTATCTCACCGCGAAGGGCTACTCCAGGGAGTTTAGTGAGCAGTACATTGTCCCGATGGGAGCGGCGATCTGGTCAGCGGATCAGGCGACGATGCAGGAGTTCCCGGCGCGCTATCTGGTGCAGTTCTTCAGGAACCACGGCATGCTCTCCATCGACCAGCGCCCGACCTGGCGCGTCGTCAGGGGCGGGTCTCAGCGCTATATGGAAACGCTGGTCGCGCCGTTTCGGGATCGGATTCAGTTGAATGCCCCGGTTGAGTCCATTACCCGTCAGCCTGACTCCGTGGAGATCGGGGTGACCGTTCACGGGCGACAGACTCAGTTGATGCGATTCGACCACGTCATTCTTGCCACTCATAGCGATCAGGCTCTTTCGACGTTGGCGGATCCCTCAACGACGGAGAGAGAGATTCTCGGCGCGATCCCTTATCAAGACAATGAAGCGGTCCTCCATACCGATACGTCGCTCC
Organism: Nitrospira sp.; assembly: GCA_040081095.1. Lineage (GTDB taxonomy): Bacteria > Nitrospirota > Nitrospiria > Nitrospirales > Nitrospiraceae > Nitrospira_D. The sequence continues at coordinate 16,748 of JBEBHO010000016.1, read as the reverse complement.
TCCCCCGTCGCAAACTGGCTTGGGCGGCGTGGAACTATCATCTGCTCAGGAATCAGCCGGATCGCGTGGTGGTGACCTATCACATGAACCGTCTGCAGGGCCTGACGGCACCTCATGAGTTCTGCGTCACGTTGAATCATACGCAGGCGATCGATCCCAGGAAGATCATTCGGCGGATCACCTATCACCATCCGGTCTATTCCCCTGCCGCCGTCGCGGCGCAGAAACGGCACGGAGATATCAGCGGCGTGAACCGGACGTCGTATTGCGGGGCCTATTGGGGGTTCGGGTTCCACGAGGACGGGGTCAAGAGCGCGCTGGCGGTCTGCAGGCCGTTCGGCAAGGATTTGTCGTCATGAACAGTTGTATCTACTCAGGACATGTCCGGCACCGTCGTTTCAGTCCGGTGTCGCATGCGTTTACCTACCGGCTGTTCATGATGTTTCTGGATCTGGATGAACTCCCGACCGTCTTCACCGACCGCTGGCTCTGGTCTGTTGGGCGAGGGAATATCGCTTCGTTTCAGCGGACCGATCATGTCGGCGATCCTGCGATTCCGCTGGATCAATCGATCCGCCAACTGGTCGAGGCTCGTACTGGCCGGCGACCGACCGGTCCCATCAGGCTGCTCACCCATTGCCGCTATTTCGGCTATGTCTTTAATCCGGTGAGTTTCTTCTTTTGTTACGACGGGTCGGGGGAACACGTCGAGGCGATCGTGGCGGAGATTACAAATACCCCGTGGGGCGAACGTCACTGTTATGTGCTCGGCGAAAGGGATAATCTGGCGGCTGGTTCACGCAAGCGGTTTCATCTCAATAAAGAGTTTCATATCTCTCCCTTCATCGGCATGGACGTGGCCTATGACTGGCGGTTCACGGCGCCGACGAGACAACTGGCGATTCATATGGAGAATCTGCGCGATGGGCATCCCTTCTTTGACGCGACGATGGTGTTGCAGAGGAATGAGCTGTCCGGCATCGCACTGGCGCAGGTACTGGTGCAATACCCCCTGATGACGGCCAAGGTCATCGGTGCGATTCATTGGCAGGCCTTGCGGCTCTGGATGAAAGGGGTGCCATTTCTTTCACATCCGAAGAAACGGAAGGAGGCGTCGCCTGTGGCGACGGATCATCTACACCTATGAGTGACACCACGATTCCCTCAGATGTGATGGTTGAACGGGTATCGGGCCCCGTCTCCCCGCCTTCACGTGTGCTAGCGCAATTGTACCGGCTTGCCCGACGAGCGGTCTTTGACCGGCTGGGATCTCTCCGTCATGGTTCAGTCAGCGTGGTCGACGGCCACGAGCGGCATACGTTTGGTCAGGTGACCCCGGCCTGCCCGCTGCAGGCGACGATCACGATCCGCAATCCCCACACCTATGCCGATGTCGCCTTGGGCGGGACAATCGGGGTCGCCGATGCGTACAGACGTGGATTCTGGAACTGTGACGATCTCACGACACTGGTTCGTATCTTTGTTCTCAATCGCGAGTTACTGGACGGTGTGGAAGGAGGCCTCGCTACGCTGACTCGCCCCTTGCTCAAGGCCATGCACTGGCTCAATCGCAATACGAAGACAGGCAGCCGGAAGAACATCGCCGCCCATTACGACCTGGGCAACGAATTCTTTCGCTTCGTGCTTGATGAGACGATGATGTACTCCTGCGCGTACTTCGAACGTCCGGATGCCACCCTGGCGGAAGCGTCGCGCGCCAAGAACGACCGGATTTGTCGGAAGTTGCAGCTGTCCGCCAGTGATCATCTGCTGGAGATCGGCACCGGCTGGGGTGGGTTCGCCATTCATGCAGCCTCGCAGTACGGGTGTCGTGTGACGACGACGACGATCTCCCGACAGCAGTTTGAATTGGCGGTGCAGCGTGTGGATGTAGCGGGACTGCGGGACCGGGTGACGGTCATTCAGACCGACTATCGCGACCTCCCTCAGTTGAACGAGCGCTTTGACAAGCTGGTTTCCATCGAGATGATCGAGGCGGTCGGCCATCATTATTTCGATGCGTACTTTGATGTCTGCAATCGGGTGTTGAAATCAGATGGACTGATGCTTCTGCAGGGCATCACGATCGACGAGCAGCTCTACGAGCGAGCCAAGCGGTCCGTCGACTTTATCAAGCATTTCATGTTTCCCGGCAGTTGTATTCCTTCGGTCAGTGCGCTGATTGCCGCCTCGGCGAAGAGCGGAGGGCTCAGTCTGGTGCAGTTGGAAGACATTGGGGCGCACTATGTTCCGACGCTTCAAGGGTGGCGGAAGAATATGGCTCAGGCGCTTACGCCTATCACGGCACTCGGGTATCCGCCGGACTTTGTGCGGCTGTGGGAGTTCTATCTCAGTTATTGCGAAGGAGGCTTTGCGGAGCGATCGATCAGTAATGTTCATCTGCTCCTGGCCAAATCAGGCTGGCGAGGCGCTCCCATAGTATGCTGAGCAAGGTGGCCAACGTTGCCGCGTTTCAGATCACCTGGTGGGTTTCGGTGCTAGGGGCGGCTGATTCGAATCGCTGGATCGGGCCTGCGTTGGCGGCCTGCATCCTGCTGCTCCACGTGCTTATGGTGGCAGATCGGTTGGCGATGATGAAGGTCATCGGTCTCGTGGGAGGGGTGGGTTATCTTGTGGACAGCGTCTTGGGGCTGGCCGGAGTATTGGAGTTCCAAGGCGGCAACTTCGGGGGGAGACTCCTCGCACCATTGTGGCTGCTGGGCTTATGGCTGGTCTTTGCCACCACGCTGGGGTCCTCATTGAGCTGGCTCTCGTTGCGCCCTCGGCTCGCAGCCATCCTAGGCGCTGTCTTCGGACCGGTCAGCTACTACGCAGGGTTCAAGCTTGGAGCGCTTCACCTAGAGGCTCCTCACCTGCGGTCTCTGTTCATGATCGCCATTGTTTGGAGCCTGCTTCTGCCCCTCGCGTTTCGTGCGGACCGTTACTTTGTTTCAGCAGGTGCTGCCTTCCGCCGTTTAACCGTGTAGAATGGTCCTCGACTACTTACTCATGTTGTCTAACGGAGGTTCCGTGCGAGAGCAATTGGCAAAGGCGTTTCATGAAACCCACTCTTTCAAGTGGGATCCTCAGGGCGGGTTCAAGCTGGCGTCGGGCCTCACGAGCCCCTTCTATGTCGATTGTCGCGCGCTCATGGCGCACCCGGGCGCACGCCGTTTCGTCGGGCAACTGGCCTATGACGCACTCAGAGACATTCAGCTGGATTGCCTGGGCGGGTTGGAGATCGGGGCGATCTCGATCGCCACGACGATTTCCGACTATGCGTTCACGGTTCAACCGTCGCGTGACTGGCGGACCTTTGTCGTTCGCAAACAGGCCAAGGATCACGGCTTGGGCAAGTTGATCGAAGGGGCGTATAAGCCCGGCGAGCGGGCGCTCATCGTGGACGATGTGCTGACCAGCGGGGGGTCGCTCTTAAAGGCGGTTGCGGCGGCGCGTGGCGCTGGATTGACCGTCACCCATGCATTGGTCATCGTTGATCGGCAGGAGCAGGATGGACGCAAGAAAGTTGAAGCGGAAGGACTGACGGTGGTGAGCCTTCTGACCATTGATGACTTGACGAAGGCGCACGGGGCCCAGCGCTGAAGGCTCCGCCGCCTACTTGCATTGAAACTGAATGCCCCAGCGTCGCTCCCGGACGATCTCTTGTGCTCCTTCTACCGGTCCGGCCACCCGCGACCGTCCTTTGGTCTCCCCTTCCCGGATAATCGAGTAGGCCCCTCCGCACTTCTCCTTCATAAGCGCCAAGGCATCTGTTCTGAACGAGGCCAGCATGGCGCCCTGTTCGCCTTTAAAGGAGTAGGCGACGACACCGCCGCGGTCGGATTCTTGTAAGAGGGTCGCGCCCTCGCCGCAGCCGGTAATCAGGAGAAATAGGGCCGGCAGGAGCAGCGCTCTTGACCGATCTTCAGACTTCTTTCTATGATCATTCTGTATCATGGGCAACTCACGCAGGGTTGTGTGAACCAGGAGGAACTAATATGCAACGGTGGAGATGGATACTCATAGGCGTTCTTCTGCTGAGTACGCTCGCGGTGACCGGTCAGGTGTGGTCATACCATTCCTACCTGTTGACCGTCCAGCAGCTGCAGGCGGGGTTGGCCAAAGCATCGACTCCCGACAAGAAGGGGTTCGTTCTGATTGATGTGCGGAGTCCGGAGGAACACCGGTCCGGCATGATTCCAGGCACGGATCTGAATATCGAGTTCCGGGAAATGAAAACCCGGCACCGTGAGCTCGGCGCGCAGTTGGAAGATCACATCGTTGTGTATTGCCAGTCTGGTCACCGGAGCAATATCGCCGCAGAGACGCTGGCGGATCTTGGCTATCGCCATGTGTACAATGTATCAGGAAGCATGAATGCCTGGATGGAGGCGGGATTTCCAGTCGCGCGTCCTGGACGCTAGGGTTTCGGTGACGGTTTGGTGGCGCCGGCTCGTGGGCTGAGGCCGATAATCGTCGGGAGTGGAATGTGCGCCGTTGACCGGCCGGCAAATAAGTCTTTCCAATTCAGCCGTGCATCAGAACCCTCCCCGAGTTTCCAGAGGGACTCTGAAACGTAGAGATCTGACGAAGACCCGCCGTCCATGGCCATCGCGAGTGTGATGGATGGGAACGTCTCTCGCAGGCATTGGCCAAGACCGTGCAGACTGACCAGTCCCAGGCTCTTCAGAATGAAAATATGTCCGTTGAGTCCTTCCGCGACGACTGTCTGATAGGCCCGTTTCCCCGTCTGACGTACACGGATGGTTCCGGTGCGATCCAGGAGCATGAGCGACTGAGCCGCCTCTCGATACGCAGGCAGGCCTTCCTGAAACGGGTCGGTTGATAAATCCAGCACAGCTGCTTTTGGCGTCGAGTCTGCGGCTGTCGGTTCGGCAACGAAGAGTCCTTGCCATGTGTTGTGGCGCCGGCTGCCCAGAGAATGCCCCTCTTTCAACAAAAGACCCAGATACGCGAAGTTTTCCCGGAAGAGGCCCGCATTAAAGAGCACCTCGTGACCGGTCCGTCTCTGCCATTCATCAATGGTCAGAGGATGGAGCAACCCTTCCTGAGCATAATAGTGCACCGAGAAACGGTATCGCTCGGGGTCGACCTTGATGACGAGGAATCGTTCGGTCTCTGAGCAGCGATCTCCCGGTTGCCAGATAGCGGCTGCTATGCCGGTGCCGAGTGGCTCCCACACCAATTCTTGGGCCTGTGCAGGGGCTGTGGAGATCAGCAGCACTGTTATGAAGAGCCAGCGGAGTATCTGGTGAGGGTGGCGGGGAATCTGCGGTGTCTGAAGATCCACGGAGCCCATCCATGCCGGCGCGCGAAGGCGGCGCCCGGTGAGATTATGATGCGTGAGTAGTGGTTGTTTCCTGCCGCAGTGATCCTGGTTTCGGGGCTGTCGCAACATCGAGCAGCCGACGAATCCGTTGACCCAGCACTTCCGGCGTAAACGGCTTTTGGAGATAATCGCTCAATTGATCGTGTGCGCCGATTCCGACATCATCGGTATAACCCGATATGAAGAGAATCCTGAGGTCGGGCTTGATGATGCGCAGGTGTTGTGCAACTTCGGTCCCGCTCATGCCGGGCATGACCACATCGGTGAGGAGGAGTTGAAAATTGCCTACTTGTTGTGTGGCGACCAGGCAGGCCTCCAGTCCATTCTTGGACTCCAGAACGCGGTAACCGAGTTTCTTGAGTTCGTCCCGGATCAACTCCCTCACCGAGGCGTCGTCTTCGACAAGAAGAATAGTTTCATGCCCTCGGCTCGATGAAAGAGGGGTCTCATCTGAAACGGTGTGATCGATATTCGATCGGACGCTGGGAAAGTAGACGTCAAATCGACTCCCCTGCCCGACCCTGCTGGTGACATCGATCGCCCCTCCGCTTTGGGTGACGATGCCAAACACGGTCGACAGGCCAAGCCCGGTGCCCTTCCCCTCTTCTTTAGTCGTGAAAAATGGTTCGAAGATATGGCTGAGTACCTCAGGAGGCATCCCATTTCCGGTATCCGAGACGGACAGTCTGACGAATGTGCCAAGAGCCGGCGGCTGGACATGATACATCGGGGTCCGAGTCAGGTCGATGAGCGAGGTTTCGATCGTGAGTTTGCCTCCTCTGGGCATCGCATCACGCGCATTGACCACGAGGTTCATGAGCACTTGTTCAATCTGGGCGGGGTCGGCGGTGATGCGCAGATCCTGTGGGGCCAGTTTGAGCGTGAGTTCGAGGTCTTCGCCGATCAGCCGTTTCATCATCGTTTCAAAATTGGTGATGAGCGGATTCACGCTCAGCACTTTGGGTGTCGACGGTTGCTTGCGACTAAAGGTGAGGAGTTGACGGATCAGTGTTGCGGCCCGATCGCCGGCTTTCTGCATCTCTTCTATCTTCGCGCGGAAGGGATGCTCTGTTTCAATGTTGCCGAGCAGGACCTGGGCATGGCCCATAATCACGGTGAGCAGATTATTGAAGTCGTGGGCGAGCCCGCCGGCCAGGCGGCCGACGGCTTCCATTTTCTGGGCTTGCCGCAGTTGCTTCTCGCTTTGTCGCAGGGCTTCCTCAACGCGGGCGCGTTCCTGCCGTTCCTGGAGTTCCCTGATCGCGCGCTGGAGCGAAGGGACGAGCCGTCCGAGCCGCTGCTTCAGAATGTAGTCGGTCGCGCCTCGATGCATGGCATCGATGGCCAATTCCTCGCCCAAGGTACCGGAGACAAAGATGAACGGGAGATCGGGCCGGAGTTGCCGCGCGAGCGAGAGGGCCGTGATTCCATCGAATCCTGGAAGGGAATAGTCCGCCAGGATCAGATCGATCTGTCCTTCTTTCAAGGCGTTGACAAAGGTATCGCGTCGGTCGACCCGGGTGGCCTCGCAAGGAATGCCACCCTCGTTGAGCGTCGCCAGGATCAATTCGGCGTCGACGGGGTTGTCCTCAAGCTGGAGGAGTCGCAGGGGCGTCGTCACGGAACCTCGGGGTGCATCATATTAGTTCGCGGCTGCCGACCCTTCGGGAGGTGGCTCATTGATGACCCCCCAGAAGGTGCCCAATTCTTTCACGGCCGTGAGAAACTGGTGAAACTCTACGGGCTTCACCACATAAGCATTAGCGCCGAGGGCATAACTTTCCGCCAGATCTTTTTCCTCACGCGATGACGTGAGCATGACGACAGGGATCGGACGCAGGCTGATGTCCGACTTAATCGTGCGGAGCACTTCGAGGCCGTTGATCTTCGGCATTTTGAGATCGAGAAAAACCACCGCGGGATTGCCCTTGAGTCGCGATTTAAATTGCCCGCGGCAATAGAGGTAATCCAGGACTTCCGCGCCGTCGTGGCACAGGACGACTTTATCCGAGATATGCTCTTCTTCCATGGCGGCGAGCGCGAGTTCCGCATCTCGAGGATTGTCTTCGGCCAGTAAGATGGGTTTAGCAGCCGTCATGTGCGAGGCCTCCTGGTTGGGAGTGTGACAAAGAACGTCGCGCCTTGATCGGGGATGCCTTCGGCCCACACCCGCCCTCCGTGACGATGTACGATCCGTCGCACGTTGGCGAGGCCGATGCCTGTCCCTTCAAATTCATCTGCCCGATGCAGCCGCTGGAAGACGCCGAAGAGCTTGCCGAGATATTGCATGTCGAACCCCACTCCATTATCGCGGACAAACACGGTGATCTCCCCTGCGCTTTTCCGCTCGAGACCGATGACGATCTTGGCGATAGGACGGGTGCTGGTGAATTTGATCGCGTTAGAAATCAAGTTCACAAACACCTGTCGAAGCATAGCGGGATCACCCGGTACTTCCGGCAGTGTGTCAATTGTCCAGGATATCTCCCGTCCTTGCAAGTCAAGACGTAAATCGTAAAGGATGGTCTTAATCAGCTGGTCGAGATTGACGGTCGTATGGAGCATTTCTTGACGGCCCATGCGTGAAAAGACGAGGAGGTCGTCGATCAATTGGCCCATCTGTTTGGCGGAGTCGGAAATCGTCTGCAGGTAGCGCTTAGCCTTATCATTGAGGCTGTCGCCGACGGCTTTGCTGAGGAGTGAAGCGTATCCGTCGATATGGCGAAGGGGTGCGCGGAGATCGTGCGAGACTGAATAGCTGAACGCCTCCAGCTCTTTGTTCGCCGCTTCGAGGAGCTCACCGCGAAGTTGGAGCTCGGCGGCGACTTTTCTTCGAGCGGTAATATCATGTCGGATGAGATAGTAGACCGATGCGAGCAGCACCAATTGGAGAACCGCGCCCAGGGCGAGGAGTGCGATCGTGTTGGTCGTGCTGAGAGTCGATTCCCCCAGCCGACGCCGGAGAGACTGGCGCTCGTCTACTTCCATCTCACTGATGATGCGATGGATCCCAGCCAACTCTCGTTTGGCGGCTCCCTCCAGGGCAATTCGACGGACGGCTTCGAATCCTCCTCCGTCCCGCTTGGCGATCGCTCCGGTTTCCGCATTGATCTGCTGTTCGATGAGGGTTTGGAGCTGATCAACCCGGGCTTCTTGAAGCGGGGATTCTGCCGTGAGGTCTTTCAGATACTTGAGGTAGGTCGGTTTCTGTTCCGTGAGCGAGCGAAAGCTCTGGAGGTAGACCACTTCTCCGGTGACGAGGTAGCGCCGATGGTTATTCTCAGCCTCATCCATGGCCATATCCACATTATTCAAGAGCTGGAGAAGGTCATGGCTCTTGGTATCTAAGCGGCTGTTCTCGATCAGGATCGCCGTATTACGATATGAGATCGCGCCGATAATGAGGATGCCGATAAAGACCAGACTGAAGCCTGCCAGGATGCGGCGTTCGATGGTGAGCTCGCGGAACCACCGCACCAAGTTGTGCTTAGCAAGTTGCAGTGGAGTGAGGGATGGTTTGGATGCGGTTTCCTGGGGCTGGTTCCCGGCGATTGGAGGCAGCGGCGGTCGATCGCTCGTCACTGTGTCCATGAAAAGAAACCGAATTGAAAGGTGTAGGGAAAACTCTTGGCACTCTACTCTTGGCCGCTCTCATGCCGCAAGATCTATTGTAGCAGATGTGCGCCGGATGTCTGAGCGCTAGCCGCCGAGAGGAGGGATTGGAGGCAGTGCGGTTGCGGCGGGCGCCGGAAGATGGGAGAACATCATCGTGGCAGACACCACCCAGTCGATGAAGGGCTGTGGATAGATGCCGATCAACAGTGTTCCGGCCAGGCCGACATACACGACGGCCTTCATGGGGCCTGAAATGCGAATGGGTGATGGGTCGATCGGTTCTGCAATGTACATTTTCTTCACGACGATCAGATAGTAGTACATTGAGATCACGATGTTGATAAGACCTACGGTGATGAGGGTATAGAGACCTTCCTTGATCGCGGCCACGAAGATATAGATCTTCCCGATAAACCCAGCTAAGGGCGGCACGCCGGCGAGCGAGAGGAGAAACAGCAGCATCGAGAAAGCCAGAAACGGTGATCGGCGATTGAGTCCACTGTAATCGTTGATTTCTTCACTGCCAATGGCCTGGCTCATGGCGATCACGACGGCGAAGGCGCCGATATTCGCAAACAGATAGGTAAGGAGATAGAACAAGATCGCATCGTTACCCATCTTCGTGCCGGCAGCCAACCCGATTAAGACGTTCCCGATTTGTGCAATGCCGGAATAGGCCAGGAGGCGCTTGATATTTGTTTGGGCGATCGCGACGATGTTTGCGTAGGTCATCGACAGCACGGACACAGCTGCCAGCAGGATGACCCACATGGGCTTAAAGGTGAACAGCGCCACGAAGAACAACCGGAGGAGAATGGCAATCGCGGCACCTTTGGGCGCGATGGAGAGGAATGCGGTCACAGGGGTCGGTGCGCCGTGATAGGTGTCTGGAATCCACGAGTGAAACGGGACCGCGCCAATCTTGAAACCCAGGGCGGCGAAGATCAATAGGAAGCCGATGATCAAGCCCGGCGTAGCCGGTGCCGAAGCCATGTCTGAAAAGACCAATTTGCCGGTTTCTCCGTAGACCAGGCTAATCCCGTAGGCCAGAAGTCCAGCAGCGAATACGCCCAGGATGAAAAACTTGAGCCCGGCTTCATTCGAGGCGAGGTCTTCGCGCAGATAGGCCACGAGCACATAGAACCCGAATGTGGAAAATTCAAGGGTGACGAAGAGGGACAGCAAATCGTTGGCGCTGGCCATGAACATCATGCCGAGGGCGGACATGACGATGAGGAAATAGTATTCACCCCGGAAAAATGCAAAGCGATTGACGTACTCGATGGAGGCGAGGATGACGAGAATACTTGCGCCTACGATGAACATCTTAAAGAAGATGGCCATACGATCGAGGACGAACATGTTTCCGAACAGGGCTCCGGAGACGTGGGTCAAATCGAACCAGGCGAGGCACCCCAAGGTGACGCCGAGTCCCACGACGCTCAAGTACGCCAGTTGTTCCTTGGGTAGTCGGGGAAAGGCAAAGTCGACAATCAAGACCAGGCAAAGCCAGAGTGTCAGAAAGATCTCCGGTAGGAGGAGAAGGAGATCGCTGATCGTCATGTTGAGTTCAAAGTTCATAATGTCGAAAGATACCCTATTGAGCTACGTGCGAGTCAGGGAGCTGCGCGCCCCTGGCTGCTAACTGTTCTTGCACCGACGTTGCCGTGGTCTCGGGAGCCGGGAGTGCAGCCACTGGCACGACGTGCGTAATCTTGGCAATTAAAGGATCGACTCCCGATCGAACAACGTTGTAGAGATGCATGGGGAACAGTCCGAATCCGACGCTGACGGAAATCATGATTAAGAGGGGCAGGCGGTCGACGAACGCAACCGCATCATGCGAGTGACTGTATTTTTGATCCATGGGCCCATAGAACAGGCTCCGCATCATTTTAAACAGATAGGCCATAGTCAGCACGATCCCGAGCACGGCGACGACGACCTGCAGCGGATACTTGTTCCAACTGCCCACGATGATCATGATCTCGGCGATGAAATTGATGGTGCCCGGCATCCCGATGGACGCCATGCATCCCACGACGAAGCAGGCGGAGATAAAGGGCATCTTGTTCGACAGCCCGCCGAGTGAGGGAATATCGCGGGTATGGGTTTGATCGTAGACCCAGCCGGCCATCGAGAAGAGCATGCCGGTGGCCATGGCATGGGCGAACATATAGATCACCGCGCCACTGAGACTGATGTAATCGAGCGCGGCCATGCCAAGAAAGACATACCCCATATGGCTCGAGCTGGAATACCCGATGACATACTTGGTGTCTTTCGCGTAGTACGCAACGAATCCTCCGTAGACGATACTGAACATACAGAGTACGGCCGCCATCGGCATGAGTTCCCTGGTCGTGTCTGGAAGAATTTCAAAGGCGACGCGGATGATCGAGAAATGTCCAAGCTTCATCAGGACGCCGGCGTGCAACATGCTGGTTGCGGCTGGCGCGGCCGCATGACCGACGGGCGACCATGAATGGAGTGGCCAGAGTGGCGCGATGGAGGCGAAGCCGAAGAAAATCAGGACCCAGATGATCTTGTCCAGGGTTGTGCCCAGGACAGGAATGTTCATGAGCGTGCTGGCATGTTCGCGAAGCACCAGAATATCAAATGTGTTCAAGCCGGAATATTTGTAGATCAGGAGAATGCCCATGAAGGCGGCGACGGCAAAGGCGGAGAGGAACAACACCAGCTTCATGGCCGCGTATTCTTTGCTGTTCGATCCGAAGTTGAAAATGAAACCGACGGAATCGCGCTGTTTGACGCCTTCCGGATCGGTCATTTCTAAATACTTCTTGGTGTGGCTACCCCACATTCCCAGCAAGAGATACATCGGGATGACCGACATCTCGTAGAAGAAGTAGAGGAAGAAGAGGTCCAGCGACATGAACACGCCGATGGTGGCGGCGGCCAGAATCAGAATCCAGATATAAAACTCTTTGGCCCGGTCTTTAATGTGCCAGGACACGAAGATGCCCGCGAACAAGAGGATTGATGAAGCCAGGACTAGCGGGGTGCCGATACCGTCGACGCCGAGGTACAGCGAGATGCCGAGCTGTTTCGACCATTCAAATCGTTGGATGAACTGGAATCCACCTCTGACGGGGTCATAGGCGTAGAACAGGTATAAGGAGGCGATGAGTGAAATGAACGCTGATCCAGCCGCAATCCCGCGCACAAGGAGCGCCTGGCGGTTTGAGACGAAGATCAACGCCAGGGCACCGAAGAACGGAGCGAAGAGAATGTAGAGTAGTGCGTAGTCACCCATGGGTCTTAGCGATCCAATCGTTGAACTGGTTCAGTCAGCACGGCAACGGTCCCATGATCGAGCCGATCCACCAGGGCTTGGATCGAGCCGTTCATGATGTGGAGGAATGGCGATGGATAGAGCCCGATCCAGAGAATCATGACAGAGAGGGATACGGCAATGACCATTTCGCGTAACTGCAAATCGGCCATCGTGCTCTTCACGGCTTTCCCGAGGGGACCCAAGATGGCTCGTTCGTAGTACCACAGAAAATAGGCGGCACCGAAGACGACGCCGGTCACGGCGAGTGCGCCGAAGATCCAATTGGCTTTGAACGTACCAAGAAGGATCAAGAACTCTCCCACAAAACCGTTCGTGCCTGGCAATCCGATGGAGGCCAGCCCGATGAGCAAGAAGAAGGCAGCGAGAAGCGGGACTTGCTGAGCCATGCCCCCGAAAGCCGACAGGTGTGTGGTTTGTTGTCGTGAGTAGAGAAATCCGGCAATGAAGAAGAGTCCTGCCGTGCTGAATCCGAGATTAATCATGGTCAGAAGGCTGCCCTGGAGTCCCTGATAGTTGAGCGCAAAGAGGCCCACCATCACAAAGCCCAAGTGGCTGATGCTGCTGAATGCCAGAAGTCTGCGGAAATCCGGCTGGATGAGGGCCATGATTGCGCCATAGAGAATGGCGGCAATCCCCAGGCACATGATGACGGTCACGACCGTGTGACTTTTTGAGGCCTCAGGCAGCAAGGGAATGCTGAACCGGATAAAGCCGAATGTGCCGAGTTTGAGACCGGCGAGGACCACGGCCATCCCGATGGGTCCCTCGAGCAGCGCGTCAGGCAACCACGTATGGAACGGAAACACGGGGGCTTTGAAGGCAAAGCCCATGAACATGAGCCAGAAAATGAGAATTTGCTGGCTGATCGGAATGGGAACGGCCAGCAGATCCAGGAGATCGAATGAGTAGAGTTGATCAGTATGACGGAGTACGGCCCAGTGGTGAAAGTTCAGATCCAGGAGCGCAATGCCGACCAGCATGAACACGCTGCCCAGGAGGGTATAGAGGACGTACTTCAAGGCTGCGTGATGACGTTCGGCTCCTCCGCCCCAGAGCTTGATGAGGAAGTAGCTTGGGATCAGCATCAATTCCCAGAAGACGAAGAAGAGAATAAGGTCCAATGAAACGAAGACGCCCATGGTTGTCGTTTCGAGGGCCAGAAGGCACATGAGGTAGAGTTTGACCTGGTGACGGATGGTGTCCCACGAATACACAATCACGAGGACCGTCAAGAATGCGGTCAGCCCGACAAAGAGCACGCTGATGCCATCGACGGCCAGGTGATAACTGATGCCCAAGGCGGGAATCCATCGAACATGTTCGGCAAACTGCATCGCAGCGGAATCGGGAACGAAGCGGAGCAAGACGAAGATGGCCAGGGCGAGCTCGACCAGACTGATCGTCAGGGCCGATGTGCGAACCATATCCTCGTCTTCCACGAGCCAGAGCACGGCGGCTCCGACAAAGGGGAGAAAAAGAATGCAGGAGAGGATGGGAAAACCGGCTGCGAGTTCTTCTAACATGTTCGTTGCGCGACTCCGACGATGGCTCGACGTTGCTACATTTGCATGATCAACTGCACGACCAACGCCAGCAAGAAGAGGCCGGCCACAATGATCGCCGCATAGTGATGGACCATCCCGCTCTGAAGCTTCCGTCCCTGGCGCGCCGCGAGATGATTGCCGAATCCGATGACGTTCAGTCCGGCGTAGACCACGTATTTTTCAATCCAGGTTGATCCGGCAGATCCCCATTCGGCCATCTGCGCAACCCCGTTGACGAGCCCATCGATCACGGTCCGATCAAACCAATCCAGGAATTCCCCGAGGCGCTTGGTCGGTTCGACGAACAAAAAATCATAGAGCTCATCGACATAGTATTTGTTTAGGAGCGTGGTGTAGGCGCCTGAGAATTTGGCTGACCAATTGTCCGCGGTTGAAGGGCTCAAGCTATAGAGAAAATGTGCGAGGCCCCACCCGACTAACGCGATACCCGTTGCGGTGCCCATGAGGAGCAGTGTGGTGGCCACGCTGGTTTCATGTCCGCCGGCAACGCCGGCAACGGGCGCCAGGAATCCGTGGAGCCAGCCGTGCTCCGGCGGGAATCCCAAGATGAGTCCACCGAATACTGACAAGACACCGAGCGCCATCAAGGGACCGACCATCACCATCGGCGACTCATGAACATGCTCTTCCGTGTGATGATCCATGCGAGAGGGGCCGTAGAAGGTCAGGTATGTCAGCCGGAACATATAGAACGACGTGAGGAACGCGCCGATTGCCGCCAGCCCATAGAACAGGAACTGGTGATTGACGAATGCGTGGCCCATGATTTCGTCTTTACTCCAGAACCCGGCCAACGGTGGGATACCCGCGATCGCGATCGTTCCGATGAGGAAGAGACGATAGGTCCAAGGAATCTTCTTGCTGAGTCCGCCCATCTTCCGGATGTCCTGTTCCCCGGACAGCGCGTGGATGACCGAACCGGCGGACAAGAACAAGAGGGCTTTGAAGAAGGCGTGGGTCATCACATGGAAGACGGCGGCGGTATAGGCCCCGATGCCGCATGCGAGAAACATGTAGCCGAGCTGGCTCACGGTCGAGTACGCGAGCACGCGCTTGATATCGGTTTGCACCAGCCCGATCGTGGCAGCGAATAAGGCCGTGCAGCCACCAACGACTGCGACCGTCTCCATGGCAATGGGAGAGAGATCGAAGATGGCATGGTTGCGCACGATCATATAGACGCCGGCTGTCACCATGGTGGCTGCGTGAATGAGCGCGCTGACAGGCGTGGGGCCTTCCATCGCATCCGGCAGCCAGGTGTACAGCGGGAGCTGGGCGGATTTTCCGACCGCCCCGATTAAGAGACAGAGTGCGATGGCGGTGGCCATATCAGGCGACAGCTGTCCCAGCTGGGCAAAGACTTTCGTGTAGTCGAGCGTCTTGAAATTGATGAAAATCAGGAAAATGGCCAAGAGAAAGCCGGCGTCGCCGATGCGGTTGACCACGAAGGCTTTCGAGGCGGCTTTGGCTGCTGAGACTTTATCGTAATAATAGCCGATGAGCAGGTACGAGCACAGTCCGACGCCTTCCCATCCGATGAACAGAACTGCATAGTTGTTGCCCATGACGAGCAGCAACATGGAGACCATGAACAGGTTCATATAGGTGAAGAAGCGCGTGAAACCGGCTTCCCCATGCATGTACCCGACAGAATAGACGTGGATTAAGAATCCAATTCCTGTGACGACCAAGAGCCAGACGCAGGTCAGAGGATCGACGAGATAGGCCAGGTTAATCGTGAGGTCGCCGCCAAAGATCCATTGATAGGCGATGACTTCATGCGTGGACCCGGTGCGCAGGACATCCGCGAAGACGCCGATGACACAGAGGAACGAGAGCCCTACCGATCCCCAGGCGAGTCGATGGCCGACCTCATGAGAGTACCGGCTGCCCAGGAGCCCGTTGGCAATGGCCGCGAGTAAGGGGAAGACCGGAATCAGTTTTATGAGCAGATCAGTTAAGTCGGACACGTTACCACTTCAATAGGTTCATTTCATCGACGTTAGTTGAGAGCTTGCCGCGGAAGACCACAATGATGATGGCCAATCCAATCGCCGCTTCTCCCGCCGCGATGGCGATGATAAAGAGGGCCACTAGTTGTCCTGCCATCGATTCGAGATAGTGCGAAAACGCCACGAGATTGATGTTGGCGGCATTGAGCATAATCTCCACGGACATCAGCACGATAATAAAGTTCCGCCTGATCAAGACCCCGAGCAGTCCGATAATGAAGAGGACCGCGCTGACGACCACGTAGGCAGACAACGGAATCATGGGTCAGTCTTTCCTCAGGTTGAGCGGTTTGGGCGTTTTTGCCAGAACGATCGCTCCGATAATGGCGCCCAACAAGAAGACTCCCACGATTTCGAATTGCAGGAGATAGTCGCTGAACATCTTGATGCCGATCGCCGCCGTGTCCCCGTCTTGTAATACCGCGACCGCCGGCGCGTCTCCTTTGGCTCCGGCAAAGGGCGAGCGGAGGAGGAGATATATCACGTAGAGCGAGCCCAGAACGGCCGGTGTCAGGAAATACATGAAGGTGGAATGGAAATAGCGCTCGTCGGTTTTGAGATTCAGGAGCATCAGGACGAACAAGTAGAGGACGAGAATAGCGCCAGCGTAGACGATGACCTGCACGGCCCAGAGAAATTCGGCATTGAGCAGGACGAAAAATCCGGATACGTGCAGCAGGAGCGCGAGCAAGGCCAATCCACAGTGGACCGGATTTTTGAGCGCCACGGTCATCACGGCGGCCGCAATACTCATGAGCGCAAAATACGAAAAGAAGACAGCAATCATTGGGGTGTCTCAGCTCAAATGCTTGGGAGTCGATTGTGTGGCTTTGAGGACCGACTGGGGGAAATAGTATCGGTACTCACGACTCTCCTCGACATTTTTC
>JBEBHO010000176.1:0-3434 GCA_040081095.1 Nitrospira sp. | reverse complement strand
CCAGTGAATACCGGGCACGTCACGTCACCGCGCACCCTAGCAACTCACCAAATATTCTGTCAAGGAACATCAGGGATGACGATTGTTCAAAAGATGGATCGTCGTGCTTGCATTGATGCGGCGGGATCTTTATTCTATACGCCGGTTTCCGGCTCTTACTTCGGAATAACAACCTGATGCCTCCTACTCACATCCTAGTCATCGATGACGATCAAGCGGTTCGAGATGTCTTGCAGGAGACGCTGTCTTCTGAAGGGTATACCGTTTCAGTTGCCGCCGATGCGACGACGGGCATACAGGTCGTCAAAGAACATCCCGTTCAGATTCTGATTACAGATTTTCAGCTCCCTGATTTCAACGGCCTCGAAGTGATCGAGCGGGTGACTAGGATCGACTCCAAGATCATTCCTATCGTCATGACCGGATTCGGGACCGTCGAGTGCGCGGTTCAGGCGATGAAATCCGGCGCCTTCGATTTTGTGACGAAGCCGTTCGATCCCGACACAGTGGTGGTGGTAGTGCAAAAGGCCGTGGAGTTTCAGCGGCTCCGCCAGGAAAATCATCTCCTTCGAAAAGCCGTGCGGGAGCAATATCGCCTTGAGCAGTTGATCGGCGTCAGCGAGCCGATGCAGCAGGTCTTGGATTTTGTGCAGAAGGTGGCTGACAGCGACAGCACGGTGTTGATTCAAGGAGAAAGCGGGACCGGTAAAGAATTGGTCGCGCGGATGCTCCATTTCAACAGTTCCCGCAAGGATCGTCCCATGGTTCCGGTCAATTGCGGGGCCATTCCCGAGACGCTGCTTGAGTCGGAACTGTTCGGACACGAAAAAGGCGCTTTTACCGGCGCGGCTCAGACGAGAATGGGCCGGTTTGAATTGGCCAATGGGGGAACGATCTTCCTGGATGAAGTCGGGGAGATGAGTCTCTCGCTGCAGGTGAAGCTCCTGCGCGTCATACAAGAGCGTTCGTTTGAACGTGTGGGGGGCAGCCGGACGATTCAGGTCGATGTCCGGATTGTTGCCGCGACCAATCAGGATCTTGATAAGATGGTCGAGGAGAAGCGGTTCCGGCAAGACCTCTACTATCGTTTGAATGTGATTCCGATCATCACTCCGCCGCTGCGTGACCGTCAAAGCGATATTCCGTTGTTGATCGAGCACTTCCTGAAGCGCTTCAACAACATGAAACAGACCGAGGTGTCCGGGTTTGCGCCGGACGCGCTGGAGTTGCTGACGGTCTTTCAGTGGCCTGGAAATATCCGTGAATTGGAAAACATGGTCGAACGCTTGGTCGTGCTCAAGAAGCGAGGTCAGCTGACGGTTGCCGATTTGCCGGAGAAGCTGCAGAAGAAACCGGTGGTGAGTCAGCCTGAGTTGAAGGAGCAGTTCATTCGCTTTACGGAAGACGGCATTCATCTCTCTAATGAAGTCGAGCAGTACGAGAATCAATTGATCGGGGAAGCCATGCGCAAGGCCAACGGCGTGACGGCCCGCGCCGCCCAGTTGCTCCACGTGAACCGCACCACCCTGGTTGAGAAGTTGAAGCGGCGAGGTATCGACTCGAAGTCCCGCATCGACGCCCTCCCGAATTAGCCTTTCCGCAGTCGTCAATTCATTGACGGCACACGCAAGATCCTGTTGACCAATTTGACGGTCGGTGCCTTGTCGCGGCTGAAACGGCCGCAGTCCGCTCATTATTCCAGCAAATTCTGACTCAATCGCTAAAGGCACGGTCTTTGCTGAAATAGCCTTGCCGTGAACTTATCACACCGATCTACACAACTGACTCTGTTGCTTCTGGCGTGGCTTTGCCTGCGTCCGTCGGCCTTGGGAGATTCGGCACTCGTCCATGCCAGCACCGAAAAATCAGTGGCTCTCGCCGCGGCAAAAGAAGCTGAGCCGGCGGAGGTATTGGCTGTGACCTTGCCGGATGACGGACCTCGGCTCGAAGGGCAATCCCAAGGGATGGACGCATTAGCTTTGCAAGAAGGCATCAACGCGTACGGGAAAGGGGAGTGGGCTCAGGCCCGCCGGCTCTTCGGAAAAGTCGTGGCGCAACAACCGGAAAGCCCTCTGACGCCGACGGCGATGACGTTTCTCGCCGAAACCGCCTTGCGTGAAAATGACTCGAATGGCAATCGTCTGGAAGCCATAGACCGGTACAAGACGCTGGTACGCGACTATCCACAATCGACGAACGCGAAGCGCGCAGAGTGGCGCATGGCCGACGTGTATCTCTCTCAAGGCTGGCAGCAGGAAGCCCAATCGATGTACGAGCGGGCTCTTGCCCATAACCCGCAATCGCTGGACGGTGAGCGCGCGTTGCTGGGCATTGGGTACATTGCCTTGATCACGAAAAAATGGAGCGATGCCGAACACACGTTCGAAGATTTGCGGAAGCGGAGCAGCCACGATCAGATTCTGCTGCATGCGACGATCGGCTTAGCCACCGCCATGTATCGACAACATCGGATCCAGGATGCGCTGGGCTTGTACGATCTCAGCTATCGCCGCTGGCCGAAAGCGATCCGGATGAATCCGACGGCCCTCGGGCGCTATGCCGCCATTCAATTGGATCTCCATCATGACGTGATCGGCCGGGGGCTCCTGCTGCAGTACTACAACCTCCATCCGGCCCATCCTGATACGCCGGCGGTCCTCTTGCGGTTGGCGGACAGCTTGCAGATTGCGCGAAAGCCCGCAGGGGCTGAATTGTTTTATGCCTTCGTTGCCGCTCGCTATCCGGGCACGACGGCGGCTTCGCTGGCAACTGTGCGTGCGGCTAGTTTGCGGGCTGAACAGATGAAGGTGGCCGGCAACATCTCGCTCGCGCTCACGGTGTCATCGTTGATCCGCAATGCCTCCGCTCCGGCAGAGAGCTTCGCCGATGCGCTGAAGCAACTGCGGACGTTTGCCGGGCAGTATTCGGGCAGCGCCGTCGGAGATGAAGCGCTGTTTCATCTTGCGACCCATCTGGAACAATCCGAAGAGGTCACACAGGCGCTGCTCGTCTATAAAGATGTGGCGGAGAGAAGCAATCCTACTCCCGATGACCCCTGGTCGGCCAAGGCGGCTGAGCGACTGGCGGGCATCTTGCGCCCGTGGATGGAAGCTGCGGCCAAATCGCATGATGATTTAACCCTGACGACGCTGTTTCATCGGCATGGTCCGGCGGCGGAACGCCATTACCTCTCTTCGCCCCTGTTGCTTGAAATCGCTGAAGCGCATGAGCGGCTGGGATTTACGACGGAAGCCGGGCGGCTCTATCAGTTGATCGCCAAAGGGAGCAAACGTCCTCCCCTCATCGAACAGGCACTCCTGGGTCTGGGCAAGGTGTATCTCGCCCAGCACGATGCGGCTGCAGCGAGAAAGGTGATGGAGCGCTATCGCTTGGAGTTTCCTACGGGCCGTTTTGAACGGGAAACGCTCCATCTT
>JBEBHO010000072.1:0-12983 GCA_040081095.1 Nitrospira sp. | reverse complement strand
CTCGCGGTCCAGGGACGCCCGTTTCTCACCTTTCCTGATGGAGCAGCCCTCCGTGCGTTAGTGCAGAGCCGACTGTCGCAGCTGGGACCATGGGGACTCATAGGTCTTGGCGTCGGCGGGGTGATGGGATTGTCGGGGCATATGATCGCCGATGGGCAGATGGCTGCGTTAGCTCAGTTGCTGGGTGTCACCGTTTTGGGCGGCGGCCTCACGCTGTGCGCGTATTTCAGTGGCTTGCGCCCCTCCGTTTCATGGGTGGAGGCGCTTAAGCGGACGGCGCCGAGCGAGTTGCTGAAGTATTGGTGGTGGCCCGGAATGGCCTTTGCGTCCACGTACTACTTGGTTGTCATGGGTCTGGTACTGTTTGTCGGCAGGCAGCCGGGGATGGCGACTGGGCAGGCCGTTGTCGGAGGCGCGCTGGTTACGGCGATTATGACGCTCTACGGATATTATCTGGGTCATCGTCGGCAAGTTGAAGATGAGCAGGCCCCGCAACTCTCAAGCGGAATGTTGCGCTGTCCGTTTGTGATGGGAATTCTTGGTAAGTCGGCAAGCACGTCCGGCAGTATGGATGTATTGGCAGGTGACATGGCATTAGGCAAGACGGGATCAAAGGGGTAGTCGTATGCGTCGTCGCAGCTGGATGACCGGTTCCATGCTCGCAGTGGCTCTGTGTGCCACGATTCTGGCCGCGCTGCTGTGCGCGGTGGGGAGTGGCCCAAGTCTCTCGTTCGCCGAGGGTACGACGGACTTGTATTTTGGTACAGAGGGTACGCCGCAGGGTCCGCCAGCTCCGGGGCCTCAGGAGACGGTCTATTCGCGAATCGGCTCCTTCGATAGCCGGCTGTTGGTCTGGTTCGTGACGCAGCAGCACACCTACTTCGGCGGATTTGTCCTCGCGCTGCCGCTATTTTGTGCGCTGCTTGAGTTCGCCGGGCTGATGACGAAAAAGCCGGCGTTGTCGCTTCGCTATGATGGTTTGGCGAGAGATTTGGCGAAGGTCGCCTTGCTGGCGCTCTCGGTGACGGCGGTGGTCGGGAGCCTGATGCTGTCCATGTTCATCTACTTCTACCCGTCGTTCATGAAGTATATGGGCGGGACCTTCAAGTCCTTCATGCCGGTCTACGCGATCGTGTTTGTCGGAGAGTCGCTGCTGCTGATTGTCTATTACTACAGCTGGAATCGGATGGCTGAGCCTGGCTTGAAGTGGATTCATGCGGCGATCGGCATCCTGACAAATATTTTCGGGACCTCATTGCTGTTGCTGGCGAATGCCTGGTCGGCGTTTATGATGGCGCCGGCCGGTGTGGATGCACAGGGCCGATTTTTAGGGAACGTCTGGCACTTGCTCCATTCGGCTCTCTGGAATCCATTGAACGTCCACCGGTTTCTCGCAGACATTATGTCCGGCGGTGCGGTCGTGCTGGCCTATGCGTGCTATCGATTCTTCACCAGCAAGACCAGTGAAGAGCGGGCCTATTACGACTGGGTGGGGTATATCTTTTTGTTTGTCACGGTCTGTGCGTTGCTGCCGATGCCGATCGCCGGCTATTGGCTCATGCGCTCGGTGTATGCCTTCAGTCAGAGCATGGGCGTGACCATGATGGGCGGATTGTTGACGTGGCTCTTTGTGGTGCAGGCGCTGTTGATCGGCGCGTTGCTCTTGGGGATCAACTACTATATCTGGCAAAGCATGGCGCGGATCAAGGGTGGTGAGCGCTATCAACCGTACTACCAGTTCCTGCTTGGCTTTCTGACGCTCGCCTTGTTCATCTGGCTGACGCCGCACACGGTCTTGATGTCGGGGGCTGAAGTGAAGGCGATGGGCGGTGCACAGCATCCGGTAGTCGGGAACTACGGGGTCATGTCGGCAAAAAACGGTGCGGTGAACGTGATGATTCTCATTACGGCACTCAGCTTTCTCTACTATCGGCGCGCGAATCGGACCATGACGGTGTCGTGGGTCAAGACCGGCAATCTGCTAATCGGGATGTTGTATACGGTGGGTCTCGTGAATGTGATCTGGCTGTCGATCTACGGATTCTATTTGCCCGCCAAGATTCGTGTCGGTCTGTCTTCGCCGCAAGCCTTTACCACGCTGACCGTGATCGTGGCAGGTGTCGTGATCAATCGCCTGATGTTGAAACGTTCGATTGTGCATGGTCCGATTCAATGGGGAAAGATTTCCGTGCGTGGGATGGTAGGGCTCTTCGGTTTGGCGGCGGCGTTCACTTGGGTGATGGGGCTCATGGGCTACATCCGATCGTCCGGCCGTTTGTCCTGGCATGTCAGTGAGCTGATGGCCGACGTGTCTCCCTGGGCCTTTACGCCGGATCTTGAGTTTGCTTCGAAGATGGTCACGCTGAACATGGTCGTGTTTTGGGCCGCAGTCTTTGCGCTTTTTTGGATGTGTCAGCGCGGACAGCAACCGGTGATGGGAGAAGAGTTTGTTGAGGAGAAGACGCCTGCGCTGGCTCCCTCCTCTTCTCAAGAAGCGTCATCTTGAAGAAAGGGTCGAAACGTCTATGAAGGGTCGCATGCTGTGGAGTGGATTGGCGCTGGCGGGGATGCTGCTGTGCGTTGGAAGTGTCGCGAACGAGTCGGTTTATGCGCAGGGTCAGGTGTTGGTGCTCGAGGATTTCCAAGGGAAAGAAGCCGACGGATTTCCTTCCTCATGGGATCATGAAAACCAGCGCAGCCATTCCAAGGGCCGTGACGCCTACAAGGTGCAGACGGAGAACGGCGTCAATTTTTTGTCGGCTAAAGATGCCGGACAGCGGATCAAGAAGAAGAAGATCGACTGGGATCCCAAGGTCTACCCGGTGCTGACCTGGCGTTGGCGGTTGCTCAAAGCTCCGGCAGGGACGGATCAGATCGCGGCGATCTACGCCTCACTGGATACGGACCTTATGTTTATTCCTGTGTTCACAAAATATGTATGGAGCGGGACCAAGGCCGAAGGAACGGTGACAGAGGGCGGGATGTTTAGTGGGTCTGAGATCGTGATGCAGAGCGGAATGAAGGAAATCGGCCAGTGGTTTGAAGAGCGGGTGAATGTCTACGAGGACTTCAAGCGCATTCATCAGCATGAGCCGGCACCCAAGGCCTGGGGTATTTCGATTATTGCCGCGCCGGGGGTGGAGATTGATTTCGGATCGCTGGTGGCCAGTCCTGCGAAGTAGCGGGGAGGGGCATCGTTGCCATGACTGAAGCGGGTGCAGAACAAGGACTCTCCACAAGGAAACTTGTGGAGATTGCGTTTGGCGTTCTCGTGATGGGAACGGTGGGGACACTCATCGGCCTTATCATGGGCAATGAATTCATGCCGCTGGCGATCGGTATTGGGTTGGTCATGGGGGGCGTCGTGGGCTTTCTCGGAGGACGCCGGTTTTTGATCAGCATCCTGGTTGGAACAGTGTTGGGTGGTCTGTTGGCCTGGTTGCTGGCCGGACTGGATCGGGTGTCCTACGGGGCCGGTGCCGGAGCGGCCATGGGGGGATTCCTCGGGGTCCAGGTCTCGATGCTTCTGGATATGCGCGCGGCCCGCAGGGCCGAAGCGGCGGGTGCGTCCGTTGATGGTGTGACGCAGGACGCTCGCCAATAAGAGCCATTTTCGTTTTCTGGGGCGTACGGAGACATATGGAAAACAGGGGTGTGCTGATCGGGTCAATCGTCTTTGTCTTCGGGTCGTTTATTCTCCTGATTGCAGGGCTGGTCTATGAGTCGTACAAGGCCAAGCAGATGCGGGAATTGGCCATGAGTATACAGACGGAGGCTCGGCCTGTGGCGTCCAAGACGGTGGCGCAGGATTTCTCGATGTATAAGACGAAGGTTGGTGATGAAGGGCGCGAAATGGTGCAGGTGCCGGCTGGGCCGTTTACGATGGGGAGTAACGATGGGGATCCGGATGAGACTCCTGAACGGCAGGTGTTCTTGAAAGGATTCTTCATCGATCGCTACGAAGTCACGCAGGATGAGTATCTGCGCTTCGCGAAGATGACCAAGCGGGCATTCCCGAGGATTGAAGTTTTTGAGGATGACCAGTCCAAAGTCCTGAAGCCTGAATTGGCGGCGATGAGCGTCTCGTGGGACGACGCGGTTGCCTACTGCAAGTGGGCGGGAAAACGATTGCCGACAGAGGCTGAATGGGAAAAGGCCGGGCGCGGCGAAGGGAAAAGAAAGTATCCGTGGGGCGATAAGTTCGCGAATGGCATGGCCAATGTGGATGGGCCTGAGGATGGATATAAGTATCTCGCTCCCCCAGGTTCCTTCGAGGCCGGCCGGAGTCCCTACGGACTGCACGACATGACGGGCAATGTGGCTGAATGGGTGGCGGACACGTACGACGAGAACTACTACAAGAAGGGCGGATATCGCGATCCCAAAGGTCCTGACGATGGCGATTTGAAAGTTGTTCGGGGTGGTTCCTGGAGAGAGACGGAGCAAAACGCCAGGCTTTCCAAGCGATTTGCAGCCAAGCATTGGCGGAACGACATCACGATCGGAATCCGTTGCGCCAGCGATTTGGAGCCGAGCGGCGAAGCGGCTGGTCAGTAGCAGCCATGCTGGAAACCAGATTCAAGGTTGTCTTCCTTATTGTGGTTCTGCTGTTCGCGGCGATGCCGATCATTGCCATCTTTCGTGGGACGACCACAACTCCCTTTGAAGAGAACGCTCCAGATTCCCAAGTTTCTCTGCAGTCAGGGGGCATTCCTGCTGCAGCTGAAACGCCTATGGACGAAGAGATGGTTTTGATCCCGGCTGGTCCATTTCTTCGTGGGACTAATTCGGGGGGGCTTGATGAAGGTCCACCAAGAGAAGTTTTTCTTGATGCCTTTCGGATCGACCGCTACGAAGTGACTAATTCGCAATATGGCCAGTTTGCCGCAGTAACTGGACACAGGAAGGCGGGGCCGCCTTCCCGTTACGCCAAAAATGTTTCCAAAATGCGGGGCCCTAATCAGCCTGCCATCTATGTGTCCTGGGACGATGCCGTGGCGTACTGTCAGTGGAAGAGCAGGCGGTTGCCGACAGAGGCTGAATGGGAAAAGGCGATGCGGGGTACCGATGGTCGCCTATGGCCCTGGGGAAATGCTGAACAGCCTGACGGGGCTAACTGGGCACGCGTGAATGATGGCTATGAGGCGAGTGCCCCCGCTGGAACCTTCAAGGCTGATATGAGTCCCTACGGTGTTATGGACGGGGCGGGTAACGTCATGGAGTGGGTCGACGACTGGTACTCGGAAGGGTATTACAAAGAGTCTCCTGAGAAAAACCCGCCAAGCCCTGAAAGCGGGGTCTATCGAACCTTGCGGGGAGGTGCCTATACCTTGTCAGGCGGAGATTTCAGGCTCACGAGCCGAAGCAAAATGGTGCCAGATTTTCGCGATGAAACAATCGGATTTCGGTGCGCGATATCAGGCGAAAAAGACACTAATGAAGCAGGGGGTCATGGCGAGAAAGTTATAGGAAATCAAAGTAGTAGAGAATTAGAAACACGGCCAAAATGATATTGACAACCATACCGGCCAAAACTATAATGTCGAAAATTTTTGAGTTTTTTGTCATGGTTTCCCTTGTGTTGTTATCGCTGCCCGCAAAGAATTTTGAATAACACACAGGTTTTAGAGTGTCAAGGAATTCGCAGATTTCACTCACTATTTCGAGCATGGAAGGGGAGGCAAGATGGCGACGGCAACAGCAGACAGCGATTTGATGGTTAGGGTCGGCAAGATGATTTTCTACATCACTTGCGCGGTGGGTCTCTGGTTCTTTTACTGGTTTGCTGGCATTCAGTGCCCCTGCTAGTTCAGGGCCGCTGTACGCGTGACACTTCTGAATCTTTGGTCGATCTGATGAGGAGGAGATGATGGGTCAGAACATTCTGTACGGGATTATCTCGTTGGCGATCTGTGTGGGTTACTTCTTGATGGTGGATCACTTTCTGATGGACATGCAGGGCTTGGACTTCTGGTACATGTTCCGGAAGTAGTCTGGCTCTGAATAGATTTCTTTAGGGCTTGTGATGAATCTTTTTCGTAATGCATTAAGGAGGTATCCCATGGGTCTTGTAACCCGGAAGAAAGTATTTTCAATCATGGCGCTCTGCGCGATGGTTGGCCTCCTCCTGTTTCCTGTGGTGGTGTCGCTTCCGTCACTGGCAATCGGTGCGGACGCGCCTGACGCGGCAAAGAAGGAGGATGCGAAGGTTGAGAAGGGGCGCGACGTCTACTACAAAACAGAAGGCATTGTGGTTGGCGCGCCAGCTCCGAAGACTGTCGATGGTCCTCGGGATTACCCGCGGTACAATTTCGAGAGCCGCGTGCTTCTCTGGTTCGCGAATCAGCAGCATCTCTATTACGGCAGCTTCGTGCTGGCCGTTCCGATTTTCTGCATGGTCGTCGAATTCATGGGGGTGGTGACGAAGGATAAGGCGCTGGCGAAGCGGTATGACCAGCTCGCCTATGACTTCATTAAGATCAGTCTTACGGCTTACTCGTTGACGGCTGTCCTCGGTGGTATTCTGATCTTTACGTTCCTTACGCTCTATCCTGCATTCTTCGGTTATCTCTCCAGCATCTTCCGTCCGGTCATGCATATTTATGCATTGATGTTCGTGGCGGAAAGCGGAACCCTTTACATCTATTATTACGGCTGGGACAAGATGAAGGAAGGGTTTCTGAAGTGGATTCACCTGAGCATGTCGGTCATCCTGAACATTATCGGCACGTTGCTGATGTTCTTGGCGAATTCATGGATCGGTTTCATGATGTCGCCTGCGGGTGTTGACGAGCAGGGGCGGTTTCTCGGGAATATTTGGCATGTGATTCATACAGCGCTCTGGAATCCGCTGAACTTACACCGCATTCTTGGCAATATGGCGTTCGGCGGTGGTGTTGTCGCTGCCTACGCCGCCTACAAGTTCTTGGCGTCCAAGACCGATGAAGATCGGGCTCACTATGACTGGATGGGGTATATCGCGATGGCGCTCGGCGTCGCGTTCCTGATCCCGCTTCCTTTCGCCGGCTATTGGCTGATGCGCGAAGTGTATGCGTATCGCCAACAGATGGGCATTACGCTCATGGGTGGATTGTTGGCCTGGCTCTTCATTATTCAGGCAACCATGATCGGTATCTTGTTCCTGAGCACAAACTACTATTTGTGGCAGGCTATGGGCCGGATGCGCGGTGCGGAAAAGTATCAACGGTACATCAAGTATCTGGTATTCATTCTCGCCTGCGGATATTTGGTCTTTATTACCCCGCATACGATGGTCATGACCCCGGCGGAGCTGAAGGCTATGGGAGGCCAGCAGCATCCGGTGTTGGGTAACTATGGTGTTATGTCCGCGAAAAACGGCGGTATTAACGTCATTATTACCACCACGGTATTGAGCTTCGTGTGGTACATGCGAGGCAATAAGGTCTCGACGGTCTCGTGGGCAAAGTTTGGGAACATTTTCATGGGCGCGTTTTTCGCGTGCGCCTATGTGAATATTGTCGGTCTCGCGGTGTACGGGTATTACATCCCGGCCAACGTGCGAGTCGGATTGTCGGTGCCTCAGGTGGCGACTACGCTCTCTTGTCTCTTCTTTATGTTCGCTCTGAATAGCATCATGATGAAGGGAGCCAAGCAGACTGGCGCAATTGAGTGGGGCAAGATTTCTGCCCGTTCTCAGTACGCACTGATTATGTTGGCGACCGCATTTACCTGGATGATGGGCTTGATGGGCTATATTCGCTCATCGGTTCGCCTTTTCTGGCATGTGAATGAAATCATGCGAGACAATTCACCGTGGGCCTACACGCACACGGTTGGTTTTGCGGCCAACATGATTTCCTTCAACGTGCTGTTCTTCTGGATCAGTATTCTCTTTGTGTTCTGGCTTGGAAGCTTAGCGGCAAAGAAGGTGCCAGCTGATGCTAAGGCGGGGGTTCCTGGTAGCGCGCCTCAGCCGGCAGGTAGCCACTAACCATCTTATTGAGCAACTGGCTCAGGGGAGGGGCGTGATAAGCGCCTCTCCCCGGTGTAGCCGCAGGAGGTTAAAACCGTGGGCGATTTGATTAATCAAGCGCTAGAGATGGGGTGGCCGGCACTAGCGTTGCTAGCCGGTCTCTTAGTCTATTTTCAATTCTCAGTCAGTGATCCGATTGCAAAGAAGCAGGTTACACTTAAGACGATCATCGGAATGGCGGCGACGTTCCTGCTGTTTGTTGCCATTGTGAATTACAAGGGCAATTTCTACGGAGAGAATCGGCTTCTCCCGGTGTCTCTAGTGATGATTACCGCCGCGTCATTCATGGTGGCGATCTATTTCCCAAATTTTGGTGCTTTGCTGAAAATCGGCGGCCTGATGTTTTTCGTGGCCGCCTTCCTTTCAGGGTATGGAAACTGGTTACCGCAGGTCGAAGGTGGTTTTCCCCCGAAGGAAGAGAAGCTTGAGTATAGTGGTATGACGGCTCAGCAGCTGGCCGATGAGGGCGAAAAGATTATTTTCGGTGGGGTTGGGAAAAATAAAGAGCAGGGGGCCATTGGCAAGGGCCAGTGTCCGCTCTGTCATGCATTCCATGCTGGAATGTTGGGTGAACGTGCTCCCAATCTGAACGGCTTGCCAGAGCGTGCAGGTAAAGAGCGCCTTGAGGACCCGAAGTATTCGAAGGGCAACCCTGCGAAGCGTGACTATGCTCAGAAAGAGGCGTTCCCTGGGTCGGGGACGGCTGAGAATGGCCAAGAGTATATCGCTGAGTCCCACGCTTGTCCGAACTGCTACGTAGTAGCTGGGTTTGGCGTAAAGGGAACCAATGACAAGGAAAGCCCGATGCCGGCAATTCACAAGCCGCCGATATCGCTCAGCCTTGATGAGCTTGCAGCCGTTGATACATGGTTGTATGTCCGCGAGGGCCGAGATGCTCCGTCATTTGACGACATCGTGAAGTCATACGAGAAGTTTATTCCTGAAGCGGATCGGCCGAAGAAGCAGGAAGAAAAAACCGGTCCAGCCAGTGCGCTTCTGGCGGATGGAACCGAGCCGGTCGATCAGATTTTCTCCAAGGGACAGTGTGTCTCGTGCCACACGATTCCTGGTATTCCTGGTGCTAACGGTACCATCGGCCCCAAATTGGTTGAGGGGACGAATGCGCCGACCCGCATGAAGGATAAGGATTATAAGGGAACGGCCAAGTCGACGTCCGATTACATTATGGAGTCGATCGTTTCGCCGAGTGCGTATGTGGTGAAGCCATTCCCGGATAATACGATGCCGAAAGTGTTTGGTCAGAAACTCAGTGCCGGAGCGCTCAAGAAAATTGTGGATTATCTCTCGCAAGTCTACGAGGGAAAAGAGCCTCCGAAGATTTCGTAACTGAGCTGTGAATCTTTTTAGACCAAAGGGAGTGAACCCATGAAAGCATTGATGTCAGTCGGCGCGCTGGTAGGAGCGATTGCGCTTCTCCTGCTAGTCGGGATGATCCTCGACGTCGTCCCGTCGAATACCGTCCGTTTAGTCGAAGGCTACATGCCGATCCAAATGTTGCTCGAAGTGGCATGCTTCGTCGCCGGATTTACCGGGTTGAGTTACATGTTGAACTCGATGGGCATGGCGGTTCCAAGGTTCTGGCAGGGAATCGGGTTCTGGGCGTTTGTGTTGCTCTACTTGAAGTTCCGCGTCTATCCGCCCATCCCTTTCAGCGTTCGCGCCATGTATGGGACCGTGTCTCTTGTCGCGGTCTTTATGTGGGTGTCAGCGAGCGAAGAGGATTGGAAGAAATTCAAGCAGCCAATTATGAATGTGCTTGATGCGCAAAGTGGAGCGAACAAGATTCTCCGGTATGCCTATCTCGTCCTCATTCCCATTCTCATCGGTTGGACTTCCTTCAACTCGATGAAGCCAAAGTCAGAAGAGCCGGTTGAGTTGCGCACGGTGCATCCGGCGCCTCCCGCCAGCACGAAGGTGGCGGGTAAGACCTATACGCTCCAAACGTCACAGAATCCTTATCGCGTCAATCCTGAAGGAAAGTTCGATCAGGAATATAGCAATAAGCTGATCGTCGAACAGGGCATGGGCCGCCTGATGGCGCCTAATGCCAATCCCTGGGATGAAAAGAATCAGGGCTATTTGAAGTATGTGAAGGAAGGCGGAGAAATCTTCTTCCAAAACTGCCACTTCTGCCACGGAGACAATTTGAACGGTCGTGGGCTCCATGCCTTTGCCTTCAATCCGATTCCTGCAAACTTTACCGATCCAGGCACAATCGCTCAGCTCCAGGAGACGTTCATTTTCTGGCGCGTGGCGAAGGGTGGGATCGGATTGCCGAATGAAGGATTCCCCTGGGCCTCTGTGATGCCGCCATGGGAACAACACTTGACCGTCGATGAAATCTGGAAGGTCATTTTGTTTGAATACTGGCACACGGGTTACTACCCAAGGACTTGGGACTAATCGTCCACCGGTATTACGGCTAACCCATGGATTATGAGATGAGGAAAAACATGATGAATACGTCGATGGGCAGAAAAGCAGGGGTCGTCCTTGCCTCGGCCTTCGGATTGGCGCTGTTATCTGCTAGTCCCTTGGTCCTGACGGCATCTGCGGAAGAAGTTCCGCAAGGGTTTAAGAAGGGTGAGTTGGCACCGGAACCTCCTGCCGATATGATCGAGGCGGGGAAGCGCGTCTACTTCACCAAGTGTGTATGGTGTCACGGCGTCGATGGGGCCGGCGACGGGCCTGGCGCCGACCGACTCTGGCCGCGTCCCCGCAATTTCAACCAGGGGACATTCAAGATCCGGCACACCGCCAGCGGCGAATTGCCGTTGTTCGATGCCAAAAAGCCGACTCCTGGGCAGAACGATCTTTATGAGACCGTCACCCATGGATTACCAGGTTCTGCGATGCCTTCTTGGGAAGGTATCTTGACCGACGAGCAGCGTCTTCAAGTCTTGTCGTTCGTCACCACGCAGTTGGTCAAGGATCGGAAGTTCACTGATAAGCAATCAGAATCCCAGACGATTCTTCAGCTCGCCGATTTGAAGCCTAAAGAGGCGACAGAGGAGAGCAAGAAGAGAGGATCCGAGCTGATCGTTGAAAAGAAGTGCGTGGAATGTCACGGGATGGAAGGCCGTGGAGATGGCAACGCCTTCAACCTGAAAGATGACTGGGGTTTCTCGATTCAGCCGGCGAACTGGCACAAGTGCTGGAACTTCCGTGGAAGCCGCCAGGATCCGTACAATGTGAAGAACATTTTCCGCACCTTCTCGACGGGTGTGAACGGAACCCCGATGCCGTCGTTTGCGGATAGCACGTCCGTCGATGATCGTTGGGACATTGCTAACTTTGTGAATTCGCTCTGCGAGAGAGATCAAGAGGGGAAGCCGCTCTCAATCGATCCGCAGACGGATAAGCCGAAAGTTAACTTTGTGCTTCCCTCGAATCCTGTTGAAGGCGAGATCCCAACGGATATGGAGAATGAAGCGTGGCAGAAAACCCAGAAGCGGCTTATCGCGATGGGTGGCCAGATTACGCATAAGCCGCGCAACTTTGTGAATCGGATTGATGATCTCTGGGTTCGTTCGCTCTATAACGAAAAGTCCATTGTGTACTTGATCGAGTGGGATGACCGTACCAAGAGCGTTGCTGAAGGCAAGTTGCCTTGGGCTCCGACTCAGGTGAATGTAGATGTGAAGGAGCAGGATCCGAAGACTGGTGAAGAAGGATCTATTGCGGCCCATCAGAATAATTACACGGTCTACAATGACGCGGTCGCGGTGGAAACACCGGTCAAGTGGCAGGATCTTCCTGCCCCGATTAAGCCTCGGTACCTCTTTGGAAGCAATGAGCAATATCCCGTGGATATTGTGAAGTGGGAAGCTGACGGATCTCTCCGGGCGTTCAAGGGAACCGGATGGGATAAGGACTTCGAAGAGCGCGATAACTATGAAGAGAACCTCAAGGTTCTGAAGTCCGAATGGAAGAACGGCCGTTGGTATGTCATGATTCAGCGTCCTGTCGGGAATAAGAAGGACCAGGATTATGATGAAGACACGCTGTTCGAAATGGGGAAATACATCCCAACGGTGTTTTTTGCCTGGGATGGTCATAACGGTGATGCAGGGCGGAAGATGGCCGTGTCGGCCTTCTACTACACGTTCATGCAGCCTCCGACACCCCGTGAAGTCTACATTTATCCGTTTGTCATCGCCGGAGGGATCGTGCTGTTGGAAGCATGGATCCTCAAGCGCCGCGCGAACAAGCGGAAGGGTAAGACGGTCTAAGGTCACTCTGCATAGAGTGGGCGGGTAGCCGAATGAAGGGGGTGGGGTAACCCACCCCCTTCGTGTTTTTCAGGCACAGAAGCGATGGATTTGTATGGATGTCACAGGCGTTATCCTCGCCGGAGGCAAAAGCCGACGGATGGGAGAAGACAAACGTTTTCTGACGGTGGGCGAGTCGACGTTACTGTCACGGACTGTTTCTGTCATGACCGGACTATTTCAGGAAGTGCTCATCATCATCGCCCAAGATAGCCCTCCGCTCACGGTTCTAGAATGCACGGTTCATCGGGACATGATTGCTGATTGCGGGAGCCTTGGCGGCCTCTACACAGGACTGGCCAAGGCTGCGACCGATCGAATTTTCGTGGTCGCGTGCGATATGCCCTTCCTTAATCCCGAGATGATCAGGTGGTTTGTTGAGTGCGATCCTGCAGCCGACATCGTGATGGCCCGGTTGCCGAGCGGCTTGCAGCCACTCCATGCATTGTACGGCAAGAGGACTTTGCCGGTACTTGAGCGGATGGCGACCTCACAAAAGCTAAAGATCCAGGACATCGTTTCGGAGCCATCACTCCGTACGACCTTCGTCTTACCCGCTGAGTGGGGCGAGCGCGACACACTTGCTCAATCGTTTCAGAATGTGAACACGCCGGCCGATCTCGAAGCAGCGAGAGCCGCACTCCGTCACCGCTCATTGCCTCAATAATGGCTGCATC
>JBEBHO010000239.1:0-3477 GCA_040081095.1 Nitrospira sp. | reverse complement strand
CCCTCCTTCCAATCCCGTTTGATGGGTTAGACGGAGGTGAAGAAGAAAGGTAAACGACCGCTTTAACGGATATCCTGAAAGAAGGCTCGCGGCAGAACCGGCAGACGGAACTCGACATGGAGGATGATGAGGAGGACGCGAATAAAGCTTCTCCAGACACCCATCTTCAAAAACTTCCGTGCATCGGTAACGACGGGCGGCGAGAGTACCAGCGGAGTCGTGACCTTGATCAGCCGCTCACAGAAGGCGACGTCTTCAAGAATCGGCTGGTTTGGGAATCCACCGAGCTGCTTGAACAGGGTACGGCGGACAAAGAGAGCCTGATCGCCGTAGATAATCCGGCTGCGGACACAGCGGAAGTTGTCCAAAAATGAGATCGCCTTCAACCGCCAGTCGTCACCCGAAAACTGATGCATGAACCCGCCGGCTTGGACGGCAGCATCCGATTCCAGATCAAGCAATCGTTGGATCGCTCCATCCGGCAATACCGTATCGGCGTGGAGGAACAGCAGCCACTCGCCGGTCGCCAGCTTGGCGCCGGCATTCATTTGAACGGCGCGGCCTTTGGACGCCGTCATGACCTGCACGGCCGAGGACTGACGGGCAATCTCGATGGTCCGATCGCGACTGCCACCGTCCACGACGATCGTTTCGAAATCCCCATGCTGGGTCAAGAGGGCACGAAGCGTCGCCGGCAAGGCCTTCTCTTCGTTGTAGGCCGGAATGATGACGGAGATCATGCCGATGCCTCTCCTAACCATGAGGGCAGAAACTTCCGGACATCCTGAGCCCAGGCGGCAGGATCTTCGGCAATGGTTTCGAACAAATCGCTCAGCGTCAGCACCATCTGATCGGTCAGCGCAAGATAGTCCTGCGCACGCCTGCCCAGCGTCACAGCATCGATGCGACCCTCCGCCATGGCCCGTTCCAGCATGCGACGCCCGAAGCCATGATGGGCTTCTTCCTGCTGCAACAGAATGCGTCGCAGCCGCCCGAACGGTGCCGCCCGTTTTACCAGCCCTTGCTCGATGCGCGTCAAGATCGCTTCTCCCAGTCCTTCGAGAATGACCTGCTCGGCCAAGAAGGTTTCGAGCAAGTCCTGGCGGGCCAGCGCGTCATCGAGTTTTTCCCGATACGCTTCCAAGGCCGGAAGAAATGGCGCGTCGCCCAGATGTTTGGGCGCGAGCCAGGCAATCGCCCCCTGAAACACGAACGCATGCGCCGCCTCCTGACGGGCCTGGCTGACGAGGAACCGGCGCGACTGCGTGTCCGGCGTCAAGACAGCCTGAGCCTGCGCACAGTCGTGCGCCATCCGTTCACCATGTTCAAGGAACGTCAGCAGCCGCGCAATCGGCACTTTCTCATCCGGGCCTACCAACATGCATTACCTCGTAGGTGCAGGACCGTTTAGGCTCCAGTCATAATCGAGAAACTCGATGCGATAGGGCACCGTCGCCAGCTCCTGCGCGAACACGGGATCGCTGATGTATCGCGCGACATACCGTTGCAGCGATCCGGCCTGGACTTCGAAATCTTCCGTGAACCAGTCGAAAATTTTCGACAGGTACGCGACCCGGTTTGCCCGGTCGAATCGGTTTCTGGCGGGATCGTTGATGAACTCGCGGGCGCCCTGTTCAAGTTGCTGATTCAACTCCGCCCCTGTGTAGGCCCACGGCTGTAACCTGGGACAGGACGCGGACGCACAGACGATGGCAAAGTGCACCCGCGGGTCGTGAAATTGCGCAATCAGAATGTCCCGTTCCAGATCGTAGAGATTGAGAGCGGCGCCTCCCACGCGATAGGTCCGCCCGATGAAGTACCGATAGCGCCCGACCCACGTCCCGGGAGAATACCCGTCCAGAATCCCTTTGATGGCATAGGCGTTATACGCATTGATCCAGAACGCCAACCGATCGTCGTGCGGCAGATGATTCGGATCGACACGGTCTAGCGCCTCCAGATAGTGTCCAAACCGCGGGTCAGCCAGGATGGCCGGATAATCCACTACCCCCTCCAACACACACGCCTGCAACACCTGATCGAACGATTGATGAGAAAACACTCCTGGCGCCAAGGGCCTGGCCGGACTATAACTCGCCGGCACCGTCGAACACCCAGCCACAAACATGAGACTTAGCGCCGCCGCCAATCTGGTCAGAGAGGCTGCCTTCAGCATCATAGGGTCACCGGTGTGCGCAGCGCCGTGAGTGGATGCCGCACGATCGATCCAATAATCCGGCTGTCGAGCCGATTGCAGGATGATCGTCCCGAGCAAGTCGCAATGGCGTCCCGATCGAACCCGGCGAGAATGTCGCTTAAAGACGTCTTCAGCAAGTTCCCGGACGAAGGCAGGGAGAGACAGGGCGCGACGTTGCCGGACGCGTCGATGGCGATGCTGTACCGTCCCGCATCACAGGGCTCCAACTCCTGGCCTTGCAACCAGCGAACATTGTCTTCCGAAAAGCGTTTCAGTGATCCTGCCGGAATCAGCGCCTCGTCCAGCAGCTGCTGAAATACCATGCCGGCCTGCTGCCGTTCGTACATCAACGCCGAATCCTTCTTCCCGTACAATCCCACCTCCCAATGATAGGCGCCGACCACCGGCAGCAATCCCTGCTCCGCTGCAAATCGGACAACCGCCGGAACTTCGGCTCGATTCAGTTCGCTCACGATGCACACCAGACACTTCTGATGGGGATATTCACGGAGCAGCGCGATCCCCTCAAGCACCTGATCGAGTTGATCGGCCCCGCGAATCTGCCGATAGCGCTCCCGATCAAGCGTGTCCAGACTCACGGAAATCGTCACCCAATGCCGTGCCATCCTGGTCAACAACGGCCGCGTGAACTTTGTACCGTTCGTGATGAGTGTGATGAAGAAGCCTAGTCCGCCAAGATCCTCGATAATCTCCGGCAGGTCACGACGGAGCAACGGCTCCCCACCCTGGAGGAAGACCACGCGAACCCCTTCCCGATACAGCCCGGTGAAGACCCGCCTGATCTCTTCTCTGGTCATTTCATAACGGCCTTGGTTGAGCGGCAGATTGCAGTACCCGCAATTCGAGTTGCAGCGCAGACACACCTGAAAAACCGCCAGCAGCGGCCGACCCCGGACAAGGTTGCGGACCGGGGCATAGAGGGTTCGAAGGGTAGACATTCGACTATGCCCCCATCCGGTCAGGCACCTGCTGACCGATGCCATTTGCTGCCATCCTGAGCAGATTTGCACAGGCCGCTGCCGATTTTTTCCCTCGCACCATGCCAACTACGTGTCCTTCCTTAGAACCACACCCTAACCTATTGTTTCTCCAGGAAGTCCTCAACTGCCCACCTTCGGCATGTGCCTTGCTGTATGGCAAACCAAGAACTATGCACCGTCCATTTCTAAGGAGGTTGTCGATGAAGAGCCAGATGAAGAGCCCCATGATGACGATCGCTGTTGCCGCCCTCGCCATGGTGGCGCTGGCCGCTGCGCCGG
>JBEBHO010000214.1:0-13080 GCA_040081095.1 Nitrospira sp. | reverse complement strand
CGGTGGTGTCGCAGGGACGGCGCCGCAGCTTCAGTCACTGTTAGTCAGGCCTGAAGGAGAAGTGCATGCCATTTTGCAGGCGGGAGAGACGACCGGCGTCCTAGTCGTGACACTCCGGGGCCGGCCGATTGACTCCTATCTTCGGGTGGTAGGGACGAATGGAGCACTTCGGGCCGACTTTGTCCGTGGCGCACTCACGAGATTACCGGGACCGGGTACGGCAGCCGTTGCGATTCTCTCCAATCCGTACCGGGAAGCGAAGCAAATCCTGATCGGATCCACTCGGGGGTTTGCCTCGCGCATCCTTCATAAAGGAAAGGGCTATCCAGGCCTGGCCGAACTCATCGAAGCCTTCTATGACAGTATTCGTCATGGAACACCTCCTCCGCTTTCTCCCTCCTCCATCCGCGAGACGGTTCGTCTCTGCGAGCAGGTCGGAGAGAAGCTGCGGGGAGCCAAGGCGGATTATGAGGCAAAAGCCGAATCCGAACTGGCCGTCCGTGAGCGACAGCTTCCACCGGTGGGGGCAGGAAAGGGGCTGGTCCTGGTCACCGGAGGAACAGGGATGCTTGGCCGTGCTGTCGTGGCTGAACTTCGGCGAGGAGGATGGCCGGTTCGTGCGCTTGGGCGTCGAGTTCCTCCTCCTTCTGAACGGGAAGCGGGGGTCGAGTATGTCGGGGCAGATCTCGGCGGGGACTTCGACGGGTCCGTGTTGTCTGGGGTGGCGACCGTCGTCCATTGTGCGGCGGAGACTGCGGGAGGCAAAGAGGCGCATGAGCGAAACTCGGTGTTGGCGACAAAGAATTTGTTGCAAGGCGCTGCCAAAGCGTCGGTTCAGCGCTTCATCCATATCAGCAGCATCGCCGTGTTAAAGACCAGTAAAGAGATGGGGGGGCCGCTTGATGAGCGGACACCGGTGGATCTGGGGAATTTGTCGCGAGGGCCCTATGTCTGGGGCAAGGCTGAATCAGAGCGTGATGTGGTCGAGCAGGGGCCGGCGCTTGGTTTGAAGGTCAGGGTGATCAGGCCTGGCCCATTGGTCGATTTCTCAGACTACCAACCGCCCGGACGATTGGGCCGTGAGTTAGGGGCGATCTATGTTGCCGTGGGGCCGAGGTCCAGCCGAATCAATCTCTGCGATGTCGGCACTGCAGCACAGGTGATTCGGGCCACCGTCCACGATATCGACGCCGCACCAGCCGTCCTGAATCTTGTGGAGCCAACCGCTCCCACGCGAGAGGAACTGCTCGCTCGCTGGCTGAAGATTCGCCCGGATCTCAAGGCCCTGTGGTTGCCGTCTTTGGTATTGTCCGTCCTTTCGCCGATTCTTATTCTGCTTCAGCGGATTGTTCTGCGGGGTAAGCCGCCGATCGACATTGCAGCCGCTTTTGCATCAGAACGTTACAATACTGCCCTTGCCGGACAAGTGGTGGAGCGAGCCAGGGCGAAGGTGTAATATTTTCGTTGGCATGACGTGAACAACGCAACTTCCATCTATCTTGATCTGGTCCGGTTTCTCGCGGCCCTTCTGGTATTTGTTCACCACCTGGCGTATGAGCGGATCACGGGAACTGCATTGGGCCAAGTCGGCATGTTCGGGGAAGACGCGGTTATGATTTTCTTCGTCCTCTCCGGATACGTCATTGCGTATGTGGCCACTCAAAAGGAGAATGCGCCACGAGAGTATTTTGCAAGCCGGTTTGCGAGGCTCTACTCTGTTGTCGTACCGACTCTGATCCTGACCGTGTTGTTTGATTATCTGGGGCAGCGGTTTGACGCCGCGCTTTACGAGGGGCGGAGTAATGACAGCTATCCATGGATGCGGGCACTTGTCAGTATGAGCTTTGCGAATCAGTTCTGGTTTTCCGACATACGTTATTTTAGTAACGTGCCCTATTGGTCCATCAGCTTCGAATTCTGGTACTACGTATTGTTCGGAGTGGCTCTGTTTATGAGTGGCAGAGGCCGATGGGCCGCACTCGCAGTGCTCACCATTGTCATTGGCCCTCCTATTGTTTTGTTAGCACCGGTATGGTTGTTAGGGGTGTGGGCCTATCAAGTCAATGTTCGATCAGCCCTCTCGCTTGGCGTTGGATGGTCGCTCTTTCTGGGAAGCGTAGTCCTGTATCTCGGATATCGGTATTGGGGCGTGGGGACTCAGCTTACGGCCGTGTCAGACGCGTGGATCGCCCCTGTGATGGATCCCGTCCATCTGCACAAGGCGAGGTTTTTTCTGCATGATTATGTTGTGGGTGCGCTGGTGGCCTCGCATTTTCTCGGCGCGAGCGCTCTGGCGCAGAACGGTGTATTGCGCTTTCCCTCATTCGGTCAACCAATTCGGATCGCGGCCAGCTACACATTTTCCCTGTATTTGCTGCATTATCCACTGCTTCATTTCTTGGCAGCGGTGGCTCCATGGCCTGCCGGAGATATTCGCCGGACAGTGATGCTTATTGTCGGGACGGTTGTCGTGATCGGATTGATTGGCCGTGTGACCGAGAAGAAGAAGCATGTGTGGAAGCGATGGCTGCTCGTGCTGTGGGATAGCGTCGTCCGACGCGTTGCTCCCAAGTCGCAATCTAGCGTGACCATGGTGCCGTGATCGGACAAGTCGCCCCCTCGTTTATAAATAACCTAAAGGATGGACTGAACGATGGATGTAAAAGCACCAGCAACAGGCGATGCGCATGCCGACTCCTCCATCCATCAAAAATGGGTCGCCAATTATCGGACGGCAGAGATGCAGGTGTTTTATGACATGGCCTTTGACAGGATTGTAAAACTGCTGAACGTGCCTCCTAATTCGATGATCCTTGACGCGGGTTGTGGGAGCTGTGCCAAGTCTGTGCTCTTGGCTGCGAAAGGCTTCCGTTTGACCTCAATTGATTACTCCACTGATGCCTTAAAGTTAGCCGAGGAAACCGTTCGTGCCCACGGAGTTGCAGATCGGATTACGCTTAAGCAGGACAACTTGCTGGGGCTCTCGTTCCCAGACGGAGCGTTTCAATATGTGCTTTGCTGGGGGGTCTTGATGCATATACCCGATTTGCAGCTGGCGTTGAGTGAACTCGCCAGAGTGGTGCGCCCAGGAGGCATGCTGGTTTTAAGTGAAGGGAATATGTTTTCCATCCAGGCGGTAACGATGCGATGGCTCAAGGCACTTCTTGGACGGGAGCGGTCTCAAGTAACCAGCGTAGCAAGCGGAATTGAGTATCTCGACAAAACACCACAGGGGACACTGCTCACCAGACAGAACGATATTGACTGGCTCGTTGCTGAATGTGGGCGGCTTGGGTTACAGCTAAAGGCTCGAGAGGCTGGCCAATTTACAGAGCTGTATGTGGCTGTGCCCTGGCGTCCCTTGAAGCGGCTTATTCATGCGTTCAATAAGTTCTGGTTTCGATATGTGAGGCTGGCGAAACCAGCCTATGGGAATTTTCTGGTCTTTGAAAAGTCGGCACAAGTCTAGGGGCTAATCTCTGCCGGATGTATAGGAATCGGTTGTTTTGATGGGCGTATTACGATGGAGAGGTATAGCTGTGGCGTGCATGGCGATAGGTGCGGTTGTTCCCATGGTAGTGAGGGGAATTGAGGTGGGCGGTTCAGGGAGTGCAATGGGGATGGACAGAGTAGCAGCAGCGCCAAAGACTCTTGTCTTGATTGGGGCCTCCTATGCCGGAGGTTGGCCCTCGGAAAGGCCAATCGCAGGTTGCCGAATGATCAACAAGGGGGTAAGCGGGCAGCAATCGTTCGAGATGTTGGCTCGTTTCGAGAGCGATGTGTTGGCCCTGAAGCCTGATGCGGTCATCATCTGGGGATTTATCAATGACATCTTTCGGTCGGATCGCGCGCAGATCGATCCGACGTTAAAGCGGACGCGAGAAAGTATTCTGGCTATGGTGGAGTCGGCCAGGAAATCTGGCATTACACCCATTCTTGCGACCGAGGTCACCATTAGGGGGAAGGCGGGGTGGTCGGAAGCCCTAGAGTCGCTGATCGGGCGAATGCTTGGGAAATCGAGCTATCAGGATTACGTCAACGGGTATGTGATTGAGACCAATCGCTGGATTCGACAACTGGCGACCCGGCAAGGGATTCAGTTGCTTGACCTGGAACTAGTCCTCGCCGACTCACAGGGGGTTCGGCGAAAAGACTTGTCTCTGCCAGATGGTAGCCATATTTCCCCCTCAGGGTATGAGGCCTTAACCCAATATCTTGAGGCCCAGTTAAAATCGAAATGAATATACTAAGGGTTTACTGGATGGATATCCTCCCTCGTTGACATGGCCTAAAGTCCTAGATGAGGTGGCCATGTTTCTCCTGGCGGTTCCAGGTGCAATGGGTGACTGATGATGCAACTGAGTGAACACCTCCAGCGGCGTGGCGAAGTTGAGGCACTTTCTCGGGCGCGTATTCAACCGATGCGCGATGGCGTTCAACTCGCGTTGTGTGTCCCCCGATAGATCCGTGCCCTTGGGCAGATACTGGCGTAGCAGGCCATTGGTATTTTCGTTGGTCCTGCGTTGCCAGGGGCTGTGCGGTGCAGGCCTGATAGGGCGTGCACCGGGCATTGCGCGCGTGTTCGTAGCTCAGGGTGCTGGGCGCGCGCCTCAACACCCTCGCCATCGTTCGCCGCGACAAGCCTTGGGCCAGGCCCACGCTCAGCGTTTCACGGTCCTCGATACTCAAGTGCGTATAGGATGTCTTTGGCATGGCAACACCGTAGCCCAACCGGGCCGGTCGTGTTGCCCTTGGAGTTAGAGCTCAAGATTTGATTTATAGAACGTGATTGCAATACTGAAACATCTGATTCTTCCCTCCACCCTGATTACGTGGAGTGCTGTTGCGGGGCTTTTCCTGCTCTGTGCCCGCTCTACCAGAAAATGGGGTGTTTCGCTGAGCCTTGCCGCTTTTGCGGCGTACATTTTTTTTGCCTCAGGACCTGTGTCGTTTTTCCTTTTGGGCTATCTTGAGTATCGGATAGTGCCATCTGCGGTGTTGGCGCGCGAGGGTATTCGTACGGTGGTAGTGCTCGCAGCGCATGCCGAATTTGACAACCATATTCCTTTAAGTAGTCGCGTGAATGGTGCGGCCGCAGTTCGATTGCTTGAGGCGTTGAGTCTCTTCCAGTCATCTCCGGAATCCACTGTGATTGTCAGCGGGGGAGGTGAGGTTCCAATCATTATGCGTGACGTGTTGGTCTCGGCCGGTATTCCATCCGAGCGCATCGTGGTTGATGCCGAATCCTTCCGTACAGTTGAAAGCGCAGTGCATTTGTCCGTCAGGCTAGGAACGGCGCCATTCTTACTGGTGACATCGGCGGGGCACATGCCTCGTGCAATGGCCGTGTTTCAAAAGGCAGGGATGAGCCCTCTCGCTGTTCCAACCCATTATGTAACGAAGCAGAATTGGCTGGCCATTCAGTATCTCCCATCGCCAGTGCATCTGGAGTATTCGGATTGGGCGGTTTCTGAATATGCGGCATTGCTCTGGTACAGGATGAAAGGATGGGTGTGAATGGGTTCGTGGTTCGCTGATTGTGTGGACATGGCGTATGGGCCCTACCATTCTGTAAGCCAGGTTTCATTGAGTCCTGATGTGTCGAAGGAGTCGGCGGTATGATTGAAGATATTGCGGCGCTTTGCGTGTGGCTATGCGGTGGATTTTGGCGGCTGCGGGAACGGTTAGTTCGCTGCAGATGCGAGCCCATACGGCAGGCGTATTTATTTCTGTATTATCTGTATCTGAGAAAATATGGATGTTTTATCGGGCATACGGTGAAGTTTTCTGCGAAACCCTGTTTCCCTCACGGGTTTCACGGGGTCTTTATTGCCGGGGGAGCAAGTATTGGTATCAATTGTGTGATTTTTCATCATGTCACCATTGGGGCAAACCCGATGCCGTTTTCCAGGACTACGGGGATCCCAACAATTGGGGACAATTGTTACATCGGGGCCGGTGCGGTGATAATTGGTGGAATCAAGATCGGGGATAATTGCCGGATTGGGGCTAATTGCACGGTGGCCTCAGATATTCCTGATAACGCAGTGGTCGTCTCCTCTCATCCAAGAGTAATCCAGAAGAGCACACCGCCTGATAATAGATATTTCCGCTGGTCGCCCAAGGGGCCTGTCTATTTTAAGGACGGGCAATGGATATTGGAGACAGACAAAGCCGTAATTGAGAGTCTCAAGACCGCGCTATAGCTTTGCTGACTTCGCGCAGATGGCAGATGAATGGGTGCTTTGTTTCCGCAGGCAGCTCTATTGCTTGTCTCTGGTAAGATCAGCCTTGAGGGAGGTTTTTTGTCTTCCGTCTTCGCTTCTCCGATAGTGCCGATGATCCACATCCGCGGTGGAAAGTTTCTTTCATAGGCTGAGGACGGCCGCCAGTGCATTTTTCCAGTGGTTTTCACGCTGTCGCATGTTCACCGCCAGGCCGTATACACTTAGTACCGTGAAAAGCTGACAACGGTGCTGACGGTGACGATGCACTAGTCTGTGCACAGGTCAGGGTGATTTTAGAAGTCCATGTGAGCCGTGAGTGGGGCATTGACGTTTCCTCTGTACATGATGTACTTCCTGAGTATCCTTGCCTGATGTAATGGTATGGGAAATGAGTTCAAGTTGTCCTGGGAGCACGCGATCATGCAACCGAATATCAAGCTGCTCACTAGTCTCCTATTAACCGTGGCCATCGCCATGCCCGCTACCGCGTGGGCTACGGTCATTAAATCCGATGACTTCGAGAGCTACACTACGGGCGATGTAGATTGCGCCGACATGCTAGCTGGCGGTTGGGATGGTTGCAAAGAACTTCCGGTGGCCCGATACCCTGACAATCCATCAGACATTTCTATCGTCACCTCGATTTCAGGCCATCGCGGGGACATGTGCTCCGGCTCAAAGGCCGTGCGTATGTATGCGGATGCCAGGCGCCAACAAACCGATATCACTCTCAGGACTGGCACCGGCGATCTGGAGAAGTACGATAACTACATCCCCGCCGTCGCCTGGTTCCAAGTCTGCCTCTACATCAACTATTCTGGGCCTGAACTATCGACGACAACGGGCCGGACCATGAAATTTTTCTACCCCTGTGCTGTAAGATACCCCTGTCGGGATAACTACTGGCTCTTGGAGATGGGGACCACTTCCTATCACCCATTCTGGGCCTCGCATGGGGACCCGTCCGGCGGGAATTTGTACATTGCCTCGCAAGCCAAAACCGCAGGCGACCCTTATTGGGCCAGTGGACCACGGGAAAACAGGCACAAACTTGGACAAACCTCACTCGCGGAATGGATCAAGCCCAATCGCTGGAACGTGCTCCGGTGCAAGACGGACTTTTCGAATCCAGAGGCGGCGCAACTGGATTGCTGGATTGGGGCAAAGGGGGCGGCCCTCACAAATGTGATGAGCTGGCATGGTGGCACTCCTGTGGAGGGAACGGATTTCACTTGGACGCTGCCTTCAGCAAAAGGATCGCGGGCGCTCTCGATCCCAACTACGGTGCCTGCGTCAAATCGTTCCGGACCGGAACTGTTCATGTACCTGGATGATTTTATGATTGCGACTAGCGAGAAGGACCTGCCGGACTATTCGCACGGTACGACTCCATCAGGTACTCCACATTGACACTGGAGGCCATGAGCAGTTTTTATTCAGTCCTCTCGTCGCATGGCCACTGAGAAGTCTCCGCCATGCGGATACGCCTGGTGGACCGATCACGCGCCTGGCCATCGTACCGACAATGAGACTTCCGGCGGTAGTGCTTCCATGAAATCAAATCCCTAGGGAGATGTCCAATGGCCAAGCTGCAACTATTCCCAGCGAGTTCAAGCTCGAAGCCATCTTGTTCTGGGAATCGTTGTCCTGCCTCGTGGGCCACCGCATCCACAGTACCAATGAACTTACATGGATCAGGCGGGAGATGGACGTTGGTCCAAGCGGAGCACGATCTTGTTCGAGTCTGCTTGAGAGTACTGAGATAGGTCGTGCCTTTTGGGAAATACTGACACAATAGGCAGTTCGTGTTTTTGTTAGTGTCCCGTTGCCATGGATTTTTGGCGTGGTTTGTGGGCGCCATCGTGTGGCGCGGTTGGGCCGACAGTATGGGCTCCTTGCACAACGGGTGCGGCGATGTTGGGTCGTAATCGAATAGCCTCAGTTTGCGTCAGTGGCACGGAGTCGGCTTCAG
Organism: Nitrospira sp.; assembly: GCA_040081095.1. Classification (GTDB taxonomy): domain Bacteria; phylum Nitrospirota; class Nitrospiria; order Nitrospirales; family Nitrospiraceae; genus Nitrospira_D. The sequence goes on along the minus strand of JBEBHO010000214.1, from coordinate 4,881 downwards.
CAGGTCTTCGGGGGGCCCCAGGCCCAATCGGATCGGGACTGGCGATCTGGCCGTGAGCGATGCGGGCGGGCTGGGTGTGCTTGGCGGTGATCCAGGGCCTGTACTCGCGCCGCGTGATCGGCTGGGCCAGAGTCCTCGACCGGATCAACACGTGGCCCTCACTGCCCTGCACGAGGAGCATCAGCGGTTTTTTGAGACCCATGCGTCACCGGCAGTATGAGTGCTTTGGATAGATACACCGACAGTACCGAGGTCGAGAGCTTTTTCAGAGTTTTCAAGCGCGAATGTGTGAATTGGCCGCATTGCCAGACGAGAGCAGGGACTAGAGTGGATATTACTGCATTGAGCAGTGTTGCAATCTTCGGCAGTGGCGGAGACTCGCGATGCAGCAACAAGAGGAGCGACTCTTCATGCGCCTACCCGTGGTGCGGTGTAGAACCTTATCGTTCATCAGTTGAATACGCGCCTGCGAAAATGCCTCACTGGTGCTGACCCTCTGGAGGTATTTACGCAATTGCGTCATTATTCATCCAGTGCATTTGAAGCTTGAGCCCATCCGCTTAAATTATGGGGCTGGAGCGTAAGCTCCCCCGTCAAGGAGACAGTTTCACTGGAGCACTTCTGACTTCAAGTTGAGCCCGATACGTGGCAGGCGGCAAGCCTGCTAACGCGTCATGAGGCCGTTCTTCGTTGTAACTCTGCAACCACTCCGCACTGATCTCGCGCACCTGCTCCAACGACTCAAACACATAGGCATTGAGCACTTCCGTCCGATAGGTCCGGTTATAGCGCTCGATCAAGGCATTCTGATCCGGCTTGCCCGGCTGAATGTGCCACAACTGAATTGCCCGTTCCGCACACCAGGTACAGAACGACTCGGCGATGAATTCCGGGCCATTGTCGAGCCGAATCGCCTGAGGTTGCCCTCGCCAGCTCACCACCTGCTCCAACACACGGATGACCCGCTCCGCTGGGAGCGACGTATCGATCTCAATGGCCAAGCCTTCCCGGACGCCTTCATCCAGAATATTGAGGGTCCGGAATCGTCGTCCGCCGTACAGCGTGTCGCTCATGAAGTCCACCGCCCACACGGCATTGGGTTGCGGGATGACCCCAAGAGGGTGTCGGAGCCGGACCGGCAGCCGCTTCTTGGTCCGGCGGGGGAGATTCAGCCGGAGCCCACAATAGCCCCGCCAGCCCCGCTTATGATTCCACCACAGGCCGTCTAAGCGGAGCCGATCGAAACATTTCCAGAACCCCCAGCGACTTTTGGTCGCGACGAGCGCCGTCAGTGCCGCGATCACCGGCGCATTGCGCCGAGCCCAGTCCACGAGAGGCCGGTAGTACGTGGCCCGGCTCATCCCAACCACGTGGCACGCCCGCTGAACTGGAAGGCCGCCTTCAGTGACCATGTGAGCCACGACCTCCCGCCGCTCAGCGGGCCTCAGAGCTTTTTTGCGATGACGTCCTTGAGGGCCGCATTCTCCAAGGAGAGATCGGCATACATCCGCTTGAGTCGGCCATTCTCGTGTTCAAGTTCCTTCAGCCGCTTGAGGTCTGAGGCCTCCAGCCCCCCGTACGTGGCGGAACTAATCGCATATTTCGCCAAATCTCGTTGACGGGCCGACCGGCATCGGCTTCTTTGAGAATGGACACGATTTGCGTTTCGGTGAACTTCGACTGGCGCACGGGAACCTCCTGGCTAAGGTGACTAGTGTGCCAGAATGTTCTCCTTTTGACCCATCTCAGATTAGGGGGAGCTTACGGAAGTAGCTAAGGCCTGTGATTTCGACGCGATACCAGGTTTTGAGCTGCTGTACATCGTTTTATGGCCACCGTCGTTGAAGCGCCACTCACATTCTTTCAGGAGCCAATAAAAACTGGCTGCGGCGCTTCAATGGCATCCCGAAAGATGGCGCTTCGCTTGATTCCAAAAGTTCCCGATGCCGTTAATGTGATGGCCGCGTTTGCTGACGAACACCTGGCAGTGATTCGCCCCTCGATGATGAAACTCGGACACATCCAACACGTCATAGACCTGAAAGCTGTCCGTATGCACAATACTGTCGGGCAATACTTTCATCGTGGATGATGGGAATCAATGTCGATGCCTTGGCGCCTGGGATGATGGCTGTATACACTGTGCCACCTCGCTTTAATAAGCCAAAGACGGGCACTTTCCCCGCTGCGCCGCGACCCCGTCGGCCTTTCCGTACCCCGCCAAAATAACTCTCGTCAGCTTCAATCTCACCAGCCAGCAGATAACTCTCTTGCTTACTGGCGATGAGCCGTCTCAACCGCTGATAAAATAGCTTCGCCGTGTTTGTTTGTCCCCCAACTAACAGCGCGGCAGCTCGTGCGGTCGTGCCAGCCACGAAATGCTCCAAGGTCTTCTGCTGGATCTGGACCGGCATTCGATTCTTGCGCGGATAGATCATTCGCTAAATGTACCCCCTGCTAGGGTTGCTTAGCTACTCCAGCCCCTCAATTATTAGAGGATGCGAACATTTTGTACTGTTGCTGGCGGTGTGATATCTGAAGATCCTGAAGTGAGGCCAATGACCTCATCCCCAGTGATGTAAGCTCCAACGGGAATGGTCGCACCGTCGGCACCACCGATAGAAAGCACTGCACGGCCGGCTGTTAATGCGGGTGATCCGATGCTCAGGTGAAAGTCGTTGCCTCCTGCATTGACGTAGCTTGGATTGACTCCACTCGTCCCGCCAACCTCTTGGCCTGGATAAGTGCTTTGAAGTTGAGGGAGGGTCTTGTTACCAGAGGAGTCGACCAGTAAAACCGGAAACGTCCAGTACCAATTTTCTGCAAAGGTGACCCGGTCGAGCTCAAAGCTGGCCGCCCCGGTGGCCGGTTCGTTAAAGACTGAGTAGTTTGCTGACCTGGTAATGAGGTTGTTTTGGATCAGATTGTTCCAATTATTAGTGAGCGTCTCGGCTTTGAGGTAGATGCCGTTCACGGCCCCGTCAACCGTATTGTTGATAAATCGGCTGTTGCTCGGGCCATCTCCAGGAAAGCCCCACAAGGTAATCCCGCCGAGCGTCGCGTCACGCACAATATTTTGATACCAGAGGACATAGATTGTTGAGGAGGAGTGGTAATGCCGATGATGAACCAGCCCGTGAGCGACATCATGAATCAGGTTGTAGCGAATCACATCCTGCATGTCGGAGTATTCGGACGGCGTGGCCGTATCGCCATTAAAGCCGATGGCTTTCAGGAAGATCCCTGATCCGGAGTTGTAGATTTCATTATGTTCAATCGTGAGGCCCTTGGAGTTGTAGACTTGAATTCCTGCGCCATTGACTTGATTAACGCCGGATGTACGATAGTTGCGTACCATATTGTTTCTGGCGGTGATGCCAACACTGTGTTCAATGCGGATGCCCGGGTGATTATCCCCATACCCTGGGTCGCCATTTCCATCCAGTATGAGATTCTCAACACTCGATCCAGTCGAGGAAAGGATCGTCACCGATCCTGTATCGGCATGAGTCGTCGCATTTACCTCATTGATCGTAAAGCCTTTCCACATAATGTAGTTCTTGGCATTGGCACCGATAACTGGTCCCCTCGAACTGCTGAGAGTGAGGGTTACGGCTCCCTGCGCTTGAAAGATGATGGGATTTCCTGGTGTGCCAGAGTTGGCGGGGTTGTAGGCAGGATCGAAGCGATTGTCTGTGCCCGCGGTTGAGTAGGTGCCTGCTGCGATACGAACGACATCGCCAGCTCTGGCAGCCTCACCTGAATTTGGTGCGCTACGGTTCGTGCTCCCCCAGGCTGCTCGTCCAATGGTCTGCCAGGGCGCGCTTTCACTGTTGGCAGCATAGGATACAGCATCGGTGCCCGTTGTTCTGTTGACATACAGGGTTTTTGCCTCGACGGTGAGCGGAACGGCGCACGCCAATAAGAGTGAAATGCTCATGCAATAATTTCCAACGGTCGTCTTGCCATTTTTCATAATAATCCTTTCCTCTCTCCCTTCCTCATGTCAGGCGGGGAGCACGGCTTAGAAGGCGTATGCCTTTCTGGGTATGAGCATTTCGATTCGTAATTAGTTGTAGTCATGCTGCATCTTGCATCAGGTGGGGGAGGCAAGCAAGAGGAGTGCCATGATGGGGTGGCGAATCATTAGTAAATTAAACAGCCCCTTAGAATGTTAACCTACTGCGCGTGGTCTGAACCATTGTACACTCTGGATCAGCCTAGCGAATGAAATTTCATTCAGAAAGGCGATTATGGTTTATTCTGGGCATCTGTAGATTTGAAGGAGATAAATCGAAAAACAATACATTCCATGACGGTCTCGTGTTTATGGCGGGGTAGCGGGATAGATTGAGATAGATGCCATGTTGATTCAGGAGGGGCTTTCTAAAGCCGCCATTTGAATTCGAACTAATATATTAGAAATGGCTGAATCATTCGCCTGTATCATGCAGGCTGAAGTCGACTGGGTTAAAAGTCACGATCGTTCTTCTGAGGACTTTGAGCGCTTCATGGGGCCACTCTTTTCGTTGAGGACCGCCAAAGCCATGGCGTACTTCAGCTTTAGATTGCCGTCGTTTTCGGAGAAGACGTCAAATCAGATTGTGGTAGCGAGTAGGAGGATCTCAGTTTGCACAAGCTAATTAATTCGGTGAGTGCCTCTGTCTTTGCGGCTAAGCTCGCCGTCTTATGAGGAGCCCCGAACCAAGATTCACAGCCATGATCCCTTGAGCGTACTGTGATTCGTAGGAGTCTGTGCCTGGTTCCCATGAGCTTCTTCGTTTATCCCCCCCCTCCCAAAGAGGAGTATCAAAACCCTATGAGTGTAGTGCAAAATAATCAGAGTTTTGGAGTGGCCACCGACTAGTGAAGGCAATGTTC
>JBEBHO010000281.1:0-3506 GCA_040081095.1 Nitrospira sp. | reverse complement strand
GACAGCGCGCCCAGGAACTCTCCCGCGTCGATGTCGGCGTGAATCGTGACGTCTATCCAGTCCTGTGCCATTGAATCCTATCCTGTCATTGACGGAGGCAGGCCCATCCAGTAAGGTCGAAGCGACCATGCAACACAATCAGCACCACGCAGAAGCGCCAGTCCGAGAGCAGACATTCCAGCGGCTGCTTCGACGAACCGATCGGTTGCTCCAGACAGGACTCCGAACCAGTGCCACCTTTACCCGCTGGCGTGTCGTCCTGTTCGTCACGGCGCTGCTCTGCACGATTACACTCTACAGACTCGGGTGGTACCAGGCCGGCAACGGTTCGCTTGCCGGGTTCCTCATCCTCTTTCTGATCGTCGCGAGCTATCATACCAGGCTGGAACAGCGGATTCATCGGCTCCGGGAATGGCAACAGATCAAGCAGACGCATGTGGCTCGCCTCCGCCTCGATTGGGACCAACTCCCGGCACAAACCTTCGCCGGGCCGGCCCATCATCTCTACGCGAACGACCTCGACCTCGTCGGCCCCCATTCGTTGTTTCAATTGCTCAACACCACCGTCTCCTCGCACGGCCGCGAGCGATTGGCTGCCTGGCTTCTCTCACAGCCGCCTGGCGCTGACCCCTGGGTGGAACGCCAAGCCTTGGTCCGCGAACTCACGGCACGGCCATTGTTTCGAGACCGATTGGCGCTTGAAGCCCGCTTGCTCGGTGAACAGGAGATCGACGGCCATCGCCTGGCTGCCGTGCTGCAGCATCGCCTGGACATTCCCCGGCTGCATCTCATTCTGCCAATCCAGGCCCTCCTCGCCGCGACCACCGCATGGCTCGGACTCGCCGCGTTGCTGAATCTGCTGCCAGGGTACTGGATGTTCTCCTTCGGCCTCTACGCCCTTCTCTATTTTTTCACGGATCAGGGAGAGGAACTGCTCGAACATGCGGTCGGCCTCCACCATGAAGTCGAGAAACTCGGGACGGTATTCGGACACATCGACCGTCATGCGAGACGCTCTCGCTCCGTCCTCTCGCACACCTGGGCCCCGCTCGCGAATAGCGTCACGTCGCCCCTTTATCTCATCCGACAGGCCGCGCGGGTACTCCATGGCATCAGCATCAAAGCCCATCCGGTCGTCCACCTTGCCGTGAATGCCCTCTGCCCCTGGGACCTCTGGTTCGCCAGAAGGTTGGGCCAGATCCAGGATCAGATCCGAGATCATCTCCCTCTGTGGCTGGATCGACTTGCGGAAATTGAAGCGGCTGCGGCATTGGCCACTTTCGCCTACCTGCACCCCCGCTATATCTGGCCGTCGTCGTTTCAAACCGACAATCAACAAAACGGGGCAGCCCCGCGCTGCTCCGCTCGCAATCTCGCTCATCCGCTGATCCCCCATGCGATGCGCGTGGCCAACGACTTCTCCCTTCAGGGCCTCGGACAGGTGCTGCTCGTCACCGGATCCAACATGTCCGGGAAAAGCACCTTCCTCCGGACTGTGGGAATCAATATCTGTCTCGCACAAGCCGGCGCACCGGTCTGCGCCAGTCATTTCGAGTGGACCTGGGTGCGCGTGGTCTGCTGTATCCGGGTGGACGACTCCCTCGATGAGGGACTGTCATTTTTCTATGCGGAAGTGAAACGGCTCAAGACATTGCTCGACGCGACCATGGATCAATCCCACGCCCCGGTGCTCTTCTTGATCGACGAAATTTTCAAGGGCACCAACAATCGCGAACGATTGATCGGGAGCCGCTCCTTCATCACCGGCCTCTCGCAAGGCCATGGGTTCGGCATGGTCACGACCCACGACCTCGAATTGACCGATCTCGACAAAACCGTGCCGGGATTGCGCAACGCCCACTTTCAGGAAACGGTGGCAGCCGGCGCACTCCAATTCGACTACCAGCTCCGTTCAGGTCCCTGCCCCACCACCAACGCTTTGCGGATCATGGAATTGGAAGGGTTACCGGTTCCTCACCAGGCGGACACTCATCACTCTTAGCAGGCTGTCCAGCAAGGCCGCATCAACAGCTTGCTAGTTTTCTTTGACCTTTGTTCTCGGTTCCTCCATATTTACCGCAACATCCACGAGACACGTGCTCACGCACCTCATGACCCAGAACGAGAAGCATCCCCTCCGCGGCCTCCTCATCGCGCAATTCTGTGGCGCGTTCAACGACAATGCCTGGAAACTGATGGTCGCCCTGCTAGCCATCCGACAGGCCGCCGCGCAGATGGCTCCCGGTCCCGAGCTGGAAACCGCAGCACAAACACAAACGGCGCTCGCCGGCATCATCTTTACCTTGCCACTGGTGCTGCTCTCCTTGGTCGGCGGCACCCTGGCCGATCGCCTGAGCAAACGCACGGTGATCATCGCCATCAAAATCGTCGAGGTCTTCCTCATGGGTGCCGGCTCTGTGGCGCTCTGGCTGAACCAGGACGGAGGCATCCTGCCGTTGATCGTCCTCTGCGGCATGGGTGTACATAGCGCACTCTTCAGCCCCTCGAAATACGGCATCCTCCCCGAATTGATTCCGCATGAACGGCTCGCGGCCGGCAACGGCCTCTTGGAGATGTGGACCTTTGCCGCCATCTTGCTGGGCACGGCAGCCGGAGGGTTTCTCTTACAAGCAGCCGGCGATCGACTCTGGCTCGCGCCACTCGCCTTGGCTGCCCTCTCGGTCGTGGGCCTGACCGCAGCCTTTGCCATTCCCCAGGTCTCGCCCGCACGTGCAACCGGCGGCGTCGGCTCGACGATCCGAGGCGCCTGGGCTGCCATCCAATCGGAACGGCTACTGCGCCTGGCCATTCCAGGAGAAATATTTTTCTGGACGATCGCGAGCCTCTTCGCCCAAAACGTGCTCGTCTATGCGAAAGCTGTTCTCCATCTCTCCGATGCCCTCTCAGGACTTCCGCTCACGGTCTTATCGGTCGGCATCGGGCTTGGCGCCATGTTGGTCGGACGGCTCTCTCAAAACCGGGTGGAGTACGGGCTGATTCCTCTGGGAGCGACGGGGGTATTTCTCGCACTCGCGCTGCTCGGCGCACTGACACCGCTCATGTACGGAACCTTTCTCGTAATGGGACTCCTCGGAGTCTCCAGCGCCTTCGTTTTTGTGCCGCTGAACGCCATCCTCCAATGGAAATCGCCGCCCGACCGGCGCGGCGCCGTCATCTCGTTTTCCAACACCTGCGTCTTCACCGGCATCCTGCTGGGCTCCCTCGCCGGTGGCTCCCTGGCCAATGCGGGACTCTCGACGAGCAGCATTTTTCTCGCCACCGCTGGCTTCACCATCGGGGGCACAGCCTGGGCCCTCTGGCTCTTGCCCGATGCCTTTCTACGGCTGGTGCTCGTGATCTTTACGAACACCTTCTATCGCCTCCGCATCGTCGGCCAGGACCATGTTCCGCAATCAAGCGGCGCATTGCTTGTCCCGAACCATATGTCGTTCGTCGATGGATTCTTACTCATGGCCGCCGTCGATCGGCCCATCCGATTCGTCGTA
>JBEBHO010000034.1:0-3518 GCA_040081095.1 Nitrospira sp. | reverse complement strand
TAGCTCAGGTGGTAGAGCAGCCGGCTGTTAACCGGCTGGTCGCAGGTTCGAGTCCTGCCCGGGGAGCCAATCTAGAACGAAACAGGGCACTCCCTCCCGGGGGGTGCCCTGTTTTCTTTCTCCCACCATTTTAGCTAACGCCGCATAGCTGCCTTTCATGACCAACTGCCTGTCCTGATACCGGATCTCCTCAACTAAGAGCTTCACATACTTCTTGCTGAAGATGCGGTCCTTGCCCAAGAATCGCTCGCGCAACGCCGTGGTGAACGCCAGCACCTGCTTCTCTCCCAGAGCCTCGACCGGCATCTGCTTGAGTCGTCGCAGCCCGGCCAACTCTGTCAGCAAGGCTTGCCGTTGCGCTTGCAGTTTATGGGCTCGCTCCGTCAACGAGGCATCCATCGGCAGCAAACCTTTCTCTACAGCCTCGTAGAGCTTCTGACTTTTCTGCTGAATGCTGGCAACTTCCTTCGTCAGCTGCTTCACTTTGCCATCCTGCGAGGCTTGCGAATGGCTCAATCGCTTGCGAAGGCTCTCGACCATGCTGCGGACTCGTGACGCGGTAAAGACTCGATCAGCCAGCGAGGACAGAACCAGCCGGTCAACTTGCTCAGTCGGCAAGTTGTCACTTGTACAGGTGTCTTTGCCTTTCAGAATCCGATTCGAGCATTTGTAGTAGCGATACTTTCCACCTTTCCCGGTCGCTAAGGTCATCCCCGCCCCGCACACCCCACACTTGAGCAAGCCGGTCAGGAGCGTTGGGCAATTGACGACGCGCGGCGGGATACGCTCGGGCGACCGCGAGGCTAACTTTTCTTGTATGGCTGTAAAGAGATCGTCCCTGATGATCGGCTCAACCTTGATGAGGACCCATTCGCTCTGCGGTTTGAGACGCCGGACCGCCACGCCCCGTTTCTCGTACTTATTAAAACAATGCTCGCCGATATAGGCCCGGTTTGTCAGGAGGTCATGGACTCGGCCCTTCGTCCACTGCTGGCCTCGAATTAGGAGCCCCTGCTCATTGAAGTGGGCGGCAATACCGTGTACGCCCAAATCCTGTCCGCGATGCCCATACAGATAGCACTCGAATACCCGCTTGACCACGACCGCCTCCGACCCATCGACTTCCAACTGCTTCTTCTTTCCCTTATTGCCCGGCAGTTCCACCTCGACCGTTCGGTAGCCTACCGGCGGACGTGACCCATTAAAAAATCCTTGTCGGGCATTCTCGCGCATGGCCCGGAGGGTATGCTTGCCGTTTTCTTTGCTTTGGTACTCATCGAACACGCTAAAAATCCGGCGGATCATTTCGCCGGATGGGTCATCACTGGTCTGTTGCGTCATGGATAACACGCGAACCCCAAACCGTTTCAGGTTCCGTTCGTACAAGCCAAATTCGAGCGAATCGCGAAAGAAGCGAGACAGGCTATGGACGACAATGGCCTCGAAGGGAGAGGGGTTAACGCACGCCTCACCGATCATGCGTTGAAAGACCGGGCGCCGGTCATCCGTGGCCGATGCGCCGGCCTCGATATACTCACTGGCAACACTGTGACCCTGAGCATTGCACCACGCCCGCATCTGACTCACCTGGTCTGGAATCGACAAATCTTTCTCCGCCTGTTTTGTCGTGGAGACTCGTGCATACAGCGCCACAATCACGCGGTTACTCCTCTTCGTTTCGGGTCAGCAGAATGCGTTGTACCAACTCACCGAGAACGGACTCAATCAACTGCACTTCTGCTTCGGTCACATCCCCAACATCGCCGTCAAAACGTACAGCCAGATCAACGGATAAAGCATCATGGGCCACTCATGGGCCACCACCTTTCGTGCATGGTGTATTCCGGCCCTGTCCATTCCCTGCCTGTAATCCTGCTTTGCCGTCTAGGTATTCCAAATCCCCAACCAGTCCATTCCGTCCAAAATGATTGAGCACGACCGTCCGAAAAGCCTGAAATTGACTTGAAGGCAACGCGGCTTCGGCGACAAGCAAGATCTGCTTGACCCGATCATTGACCAACTCAACGACGAGCTCCTTGCTTACCATTCCCCCAACTCAATAGCCTTCATCCGTTTCTGCACATCCAACTTCCAGCTGAACGGCTCGAATAGCTGGTGCAACTGTTCACCGAGTAACGCATACGCCTCTTCTTCACTCATCATGGGCTGCCCCTGCTTCACACAGGACACGGCAGCCATGCGTTTGAGGTAGCCATAGATGCTGATGGTCAACCGCATGAGCCGTTCATCGAGGACCAGCTCCTTGCCCTCGACCTGTTTGGTTTCCAAGATATGCAATTCGGTGATCCGTTGTTGTAAGTCAGTCCAGAGGGGATGCAAGGGCCAACGTGATCGGTTGGTGTCGTCGTTCCGAGACCGGAGGGTGTCGTGATATTCGGCCAGATAGTGAAGCAGCATCCCCTGATGTTCCTGAAGGTCGGCAACAGTCCGAATCCAGAACTTTTTCAACACCGGCTTCCGCACCTGCCATTCGATCCGCCACACGTGCTCCTCTTGCCCCCACAGTTCGTAGAACCAAACCTTGGCGCTCTGCTGTCGAATCTCCGCAATCTTGTCATAGACCCGGAGTACCACATCACCCTTCCCCAGCGTAAACGTCTGAATTGTGCCATGCTCTCGATGTTGGCTATCTTTATCCGACTGACTAACAAACGAATCCGCGTCAAAATCCCGTTGAGCTAGCGAGTAATCAAAGCAAAAATCCACGCGTGACAGAGTTTCCGTTTGCTGCACATCACAGCCAACTCCAGTCGCCCAAGTGAGAATCTTGGTATGGAGAGCCGTAACTGATTCACGCCAAAGGGCTTGGCTGCGGAAGGTCACGAAGCACGAGGGATGGTTAAACTCCCCCAGTTCAATCTTGAAATCCTCGTTCGTGAGCACGAAGGGATAGCCTGAACTACTCCCGTAGGGTTGAAGGAAAAACTCGATACCTCCCAAGGTAACTGCACGAGGCTCCCGGCTCTTGTCCATCCGGAGTTGTTCCTTGATCACCGCGAGCTTCGCAAAGTTGAGGTGTTTGGTCGATGGCGGGCCAAGATAATAGGCACACTGGACGGTATCAATCCCATGCAACAAGAGCTTATAGGACGCGTGATCCATGCTCATGTCAGTCCGGCTTCGGGAGAGCTTCTAGACGAAGCTCTTGCCCCTCTATCCACACCGTGACCCCCTTGGCTTTATCTACAGCCAATTGAAGAGGACCACTCAACGTCACCACGGCATCCATGAGCGGAATGAGGTTGAGGGCAAGAAACAGATCCGTCGTTTCCGGTTCGAGATGCGGAATTCGAATAAAGTAAATCCCAGGACTTTTCCGCTCAATGGGCGTATGCCCGAGGCTACCCCGCATGTCGCTGTGCACCCAGAAAGGGTACCGATGTATCCATGAGGGTAGGGCTTGATAAAACCACCATTGAACGACTTCCCCTTCAAACGCCTCGATGTTCTTCGCCTTATGCTTCAACCCTCGCAACCGCTCGATATAAATACCCTCA
>JBEBHO010000241.1:0-3546 GCA_040081095.1 Nitrospira sp. | reverse complement strand
ATCCAGCGCGAACGAGCCGGCTGCATTGCCATCGTCGCGTCGGAAGAAGCCAAGGAGTACCGGCCGGAGATGACCTGGCTGGCCGCACAACTCCGTGCGCACGGACTACAAACCTATTGCGTGGAGCCACGGGACGTGCGGTTTACCGAAGAGGGCTTGCGGCTTCACATGGCCACCGGCGAAGAACCCATCGCCGTCCTCTACCGTTTCTACGAACTCTTCGATCTTCTGAATATCCCCAAAGCCGAGTTGATCCAGTACGCCGCCAAGAAAGAGTGGGTCTCGGTGACCCCGCCCTATAAACCGGCGCTGGAAGAAAAGTCGGCCTTTGCGCTCCTGCATCATCCGGTGCTGCGGCCATTCTGGGAGAAAGAACTTGGCGAGGCCATTCTGCTGGACCTGACGACGATCATGCCGCGTACCTGGCTGCTCGACCCGTCGCCGATTCCACCATCCGCCACGATTCCCGGTCTGCGCATGGGCGACCGAGCCGTGACCAATTGGCGCGACCTCGCTGCCGCGACACAAAAGGAACGGCATTACGTCATCAAGCCGTCAGGATTCTCTGAACTGGCCTGGGGAAGCCGAGGCGTATCCGTGGGACATGATCTCCCGCAGGCCGAATGGGCCGCCGCCATCGATCACGCCCTCGCGTCGTTTCCAACGACACCCTATATTCTTCAGGAATTCCACAAAGGCCGTATCTACGAACTCGACTACTGGGATCCGACCGCGAACACCCTCGTAAAAATGAATGGCCGCGCGCGCCTGTCGCCGTATTATTTTGTGGCAGACGGCAAAGCGGAACTAGCCGGGATCCTGGCCACCATCTGTTCCGCCGAAAAGAAGATCATCCACGGGATGAAAGATGCCATCATGGTCCCCTGCGCGCTCCAGGAATCGTAAGGTAAGCCCCACGCTCTTTTCCCCAAATGCCTCATTCCACTTTCACTGTTTTCCATGGTAGCCTATGAGCACCATGGCGCTAACGCTCTATCATGTCGACTGGTGTCCTGACTGCGAAGTGGTCCGTGACAAACTGTCGGAACTCGGGGTGCCCTACGATAATGTGATCGTGCCGGACATCCGTCCGATGCGAAAAGTGGTTCATGAAATCTCAGGCCAGTATTATGTGCCTGTACTAAAGGACGGAGACACCGTCTTGACCGAGACCCACGACATCTTGGCCCACCTCGACACCCACTATGCCAAGACATCTTCGTAGGCCTATTAAAAGTCCCTACGTTCCCGCACTATCGGCGACAGGGTGTGTCTACCCTTGCCGCGAGTGGTTTCATCTCTTACACAGGAGGCCATGACGCCCGTGGAGGAATGGAGACGCATACTCGCTGAGAGCATCGTGAAGCCGAAAGATCTGGCTGACCGATTCGGACTCGACGAGAAGGAAATAGAAGCCATCGTCGGTCCGTATCCCATGCGGATCACCCCGACCGTCCTCGGGACGATGAAAGAAAAGGGCGACGCCATCTGGAAGCAGGTGGTCCCGGAGATCGCGGAATTGGACGATATCGATGCGGAGGACGATCCGCTCGAAGAAGACCTCATGAGTCCGGTCCCTCACCTGGTTCACCGGTACCCCGATCGCGTCCTGTTGATGGTGACCAACCAATGTCCGATCTACTGCCGCTTCTGCACCAGAAAACGGTTGGTGGGAAAGCCCGGCTTTCTGAAGAAGGGCGAGCTGGATCGCGCGATCACATACCTGCGCGAACACACCGAAGTGCGGGACGTCATTCTTTCAGGCGGTGATCCGCTGCTGCTCCCCGACTATCTTCTGGAACGAATCTTTAAAGCCTTGCGGTCTATCCCGCATCTGGAGCTGATTCGCATCGGCTCGCGGGTCCCCGGCACGTTGCCGGAACGGATTACCCCGAAACTCTGCGAGCTGGTGAAAAAATACCATCCGATTTATATGAACCTGCATTTCAACCATCCGGACGAACTGACGCCCGCAGTGAAAGCCGCCTGTGGGATGCTCGCGGATGCCGGCGTACCGCTGGGCGCACAGACCGTACTGCTCAAAGGCGTGAACGACGACCCGGAAATCATGAAGCGCCTCGTGCACCAATTGCTCTTGGCCCGGGTGAAACCGTACTATCTCTATCAAGCCGATCTGACTAAGGGCACCAACCATTTCCGCACGTCAGTCGAGACCGGTCTCAACATCATCAAGGCCCTTCAGGGGCACACCAGCGGGATGGCCGTCCCGCACTTTGTGATCGATGCGCCCGGCGGCGGAGGAAAGATTCCGCTCCTCCCCAGCGACTACCTGGTGCATCTGGACGAAGACGGTGCCGTGCTGCAGAATTACGAGAGTAAGACGTTCCACTATCCGCAACCGAAACAAGGCAACAGCCGCGAGCTCCCCATGGTCGGTGCGCATCCGGGCACCCATCCAGGATGGGGCTCTTGCGCGAACGAGCATGAGGAGGCATAAGACAACGTGAGCCGCCGCGCGACCCACGGGATCCTTCCCTATCAGGACATCAAGCAACTGATCGCCACCCAGGCCCTCACGGCCTCTCCCGCGATCGAAGACCGGCAGATTCAACCGGCCAGCCTCGACCTGCGCCTGGGACGCAAAGCCTATCGCCTCATCAGCAGTTTTCTGCCTGAGCTCTCCCCTATTTCCTCACGGCTCGACGTGCTCGACTTCTATCAATCGGATCTTGTGATGTACGAGATGGATCTGACGGAAGGGGCCATTCTGGAAAAAGGCCACGTGTATCTGGTGCCGCTGCTGGAACACCTGACACTCCCCAAGACACTGCGCGCCCGGGCCAATCCGAAAAGTACCACCGGCCGGCTGGATGTCTTCACCCGTGTCGTCACGGATCTGAACGCAGGCTTCGATGAAATCCGCGCCGGCTACCATGGCCCCTTGTTCCTCGAAGTCGTGCCGCGTTCGTTCGCGATCAAGGTCAGGACCGGCCAGTCGCTCAACCAGATCCGATTCGTCCGCGGCGAAGCCACCGTGAGCGACGCATCCTTGAAAACGCTCCACAGCAAGTCTCCGCTGCTCTATCACAACAGCCCCACGAGAAAGGCCCTGGGACAGCGCGAGTTTCGATCCGAACGCGGACTCTTTCTCCGCATCGATCTGAAAGGCGACGAGCGAACAGATTCGCGCATCATCGGCTATCGCGCCAAGAAGAACAGCCACGTGATCGATCTGGCCAAAGTCGGGCACTATACCGCCGCAGACTTTTGGGAGCCGCTCTACCGCCATCGCCACGACAGTCTGCTCCTGGAGCCGGAAGAGTTTTACATCCTGGCCTCCAAGGAACGGATTCGCGTGCCGGCCGGATACGCCGCGGAGATGGTCGCCTATGAAGCAGCCTGCGGAGAACTGCGCACCCACTACGCCGGATTTTTCGACCCGGGCTTCGGGTACGGGAAGGAAGGGGAAATCAAAGGCACCCAGGTGGTGCTGGAAGTCCGCCCCCACGATGTCCCGTTCCTGATCCACGACGGGCAGACATTTTTTAAGGTTGTATATGACCGCATGCTCGACGTACCCTCACA
>JBEBHO010000370.1:0-13262 GCA_040081095.1 Nitrospira sp. | reverse complement strand
ATCTGGGCGATACCCTGGTAACTCGCATTGTGTTCTGCCGCAAGTGCAAGAGCCGGCGAACCAAGGATCGCGCCGGCAGAGAGAGCCGCTAGTCGTTTCATAGAAAACTCCTTTCAGAGCATACGGAGGTTGTGGGAAATGGAGCGGGGAGTGCGGCTGGCTTGGATACAACAACGCCCTCATGGCAACGGAAACCAAGAGGGCGTGACAAGGGTCGTGGAGAGTATGCTATAGAAAGACGGACATTATCTAGCAAGGAGTCACAGAACACCTCTTTGTCTAAGAGTTTTCCGCATGCTGCGCCTTCCGCTTCGAGAAGTCAAACGAGCGGCGGCGGCGGGATCGCACGGCTCCAGCTGAGCCCTGTCTGCCGAGCGTGCGGCTTGCCCACTCATTCTGCTGGGTGTTAAGATCCGCCACCGACTTTTCTGGAGACTCGTTATGCCAAGTATCATGTTGTTGGTTTCGCCAAGCTGTGGAGCCTGTCCTTCGGCGAAGAGCCTGTGGAAGCAGCTGCGGGTGAAATATAGTTTTTCATATCGGGAAGTCGATATCACGACCCCTGATGGGGCCGAGCTGGCCAATCGCCATTCGGTGCGAGCGGTGCCAGCCACGATTATCGACGGGCGACTGACGTTCGTTGGTGTGCCCAGTCGAGAAAGCGCCGAAAAGGCCTTATTGTTGAAAATGAAGCCGCGCGAATAATTAAGCAGGATGCTGAACATAGCCACCAGCTTCGTTCTCGGTTCGCAAAAATCCTGGGACTTTGCTGGAGGGCTCAGTGTGAGCATCCTGAGGAACGAGAAGAATTTCAATGGTTGACGACGATGACATGTTTGAATTGCCGGATCTGCCCAATTTCAGCAAGGGGCCGCCGCCGGATTGTCCGATTTGCGGCGAACCGATGAAGTTTATCGATGGCGACTATTCCTGTGTCGACTGCAACGGTGAGTTGCTGGGGCCTGAAACAGGCTAGTCGAACTGAAGAGTGATCTGTGGTGGGTGAAGGGTGTGTGTTCGAGGGATAACATGAACGGCATGGCTCTTTGTCCGGTGTCCCCTGGTCACTCATCACCGATCACGCATCACGGATCCTGATGCTCCGCGTCATCGCCGGCCGATTCCATCCGTCTCTCGAAACCGCCCTCGTCGAGCAGGTTCGCCAGGCGAAGGCGCACGATCCCTTCGCCCCGCTCGCGATTCTTGTTCCTGCAACGTCGTTGCTCGATCGTGTGCGACGTGTTCTGGCCAATGAGCAACACGCGATCCTCAACGTTCACTTCCTGACCTTTCATCAACTGGTGCTTCGTTTGGCGGATGAGCGTCGCCGCCGTCTTGGCGAGGCGCCGTTGCATGTCGTCGACGATATCTTTTTTGAACAATTGGTCAGGCAGATCGTGCAGGTCCGGCTTCCCAGCTTGGCGCCGTTGCAGCAGCTGGGACAGTCATCCGGCATGTGGGGCGCGCTATGGTCGACCATTCGAGACTTGAAAGATGCCGGCGTCGATCCATCCGTCGCGTTGCGCGGCATTGAAGAGGGGTGTTTCGATCAGGATGATCACCCCTGGCTGACGGCCTTGTTTTCATTGCACGCCGCCGTTCGGGACGTCGGGAAGACGTTGCAGGTCGGCACTCCCGACGATCTCGCTGAATCACTCATCCCTGAAGTGGCTCACTCGCCGTTCCTGGCCTCCTTGCGACACGCGGTCTATTACGGATTCTACGACCTGACGCAGGTGCAACTGTCTTTGTTTGAGGCCGTCAGCGGGACCATTCCGACGACCCTCCTGTTTCCTACAGAGTCAGGAAGCACGTGGGGATTTGCGCAGCGATTTTTCGACCGTTGTATTCAGCCGCTGGCGGCACGTTCCGAAGCGATCACGAGAATGGCGGTCTCGGAGGAGTCACAAGCCGGGGAGCGAATTGTCGTAACGGTGCGGAGCGTGATCGGTGTGGAGGAGGAGCTGGCGTCAACTTGCCGCACGATTCTGGATCTGGTCGAGACGAATGGGTATCAGTTTGAGGATATCGGCGTCGTGGCCCGCACACTGGATCCCTATCGAACGCTCCTGTCGAGCGTCTTCGATCGGTATCGCATTCCATTTTCATCGACGGCCGGGCGACCGTTGATGCAGGAGCCTCTCTGTAAGGTTCTGTTGCAGCTGGTCTCATTGCCGCTCAATGATTTCTATCGCACGACGGTCTTGGATGTTGTGACGTCTTCCCTCTATGCGTCGGATCTTCTCAATCCGAGTCAGCCGGGGTATCGTCCGGAACAATGGAAAATGGCCGTGCTCAGCCTGCACATTACCCGCGGGGTAGAGGAGTGGAAGCGGTTGGAGCAGGCCTGCCAGGCGACATTGGAGTTGGTGGACGGCGAAGAGCAGGAACGCGCGATTGCCGGATTGGATATTTCCGCTGGTGTGATCGCGCTGCTGTGGCAAGTGGTGTCACAACTACTGACCGATGGTGTGGCGCTGCCCCAACGAGGAACGGTCAGTCAATTGGTGGCAGCCTGTCGAGACTTGGCTCACCGCCATCTCGCCGGATCACATGAGATCGACAAGTCCGATGCCGATCCGCTTGCGGCACGGGTGCGTGCAACATGGCGCGCGATCGATGGAGTCTGGGCTCGCCTCGAGGAGTTGGATCTTCTCGGGGAGGACATGTCCTGGGCGGATTTTGTCGAACTCCTGACCCATACGTGTGAGCGCACGACGATTCCACTGGATGAGGCGGTTCATCGAGGCGTCACCATTGTTGATGCGATGGCCGCTCGCGGACTGACCTTCAAGGCGGTTTGTGTGCTGGGGCTGAATGAGAAGCTGTTTCCCCGATACATCCGGGAGGATGCGTTTCTGCGTGACCGGCATCGGCGGGTGTTGGCTGCGACGCTCGGGTTCAAGATCGATGAAAAGCTCAGCGGCTATGAGGAAGAATCGCTGCTGTTTGAAGTGATCGTTCAGGGGGCGAGCCGCCGACTGTATCTGTCCTATCAGCGGGCCGATGAGGCGGGTCGTGTGCTCGCGGCTTCCCCATTTCTTGGCGAAGCGACGAAACGGTTTGGCCTTGATGCGAGGCAAGTTGACGCAGTGCCGCGCCGGCTCACCGATCGTGTCGCCCAGCGTCCTGTTCTGCAACAGTTTCTTCCACCAGCCGAACTGGTGCGATGGATGGCGATGAGCGGACAGGATCCGACATCGCTGCTGCAGGCGGTCGGGCGGGAGGCTGAGGGATTCCGGCATGCGGTGGACGCCTTGGCTGGAATGGAAGACGATGCGCCGGTACTCAATGTCTATGACGGGGTGACCGGTCCCCTCGAAACCCACTGGTCGCGGGTGGGCGAACGCGGGTTGGCTCCCACGCCGCTGGAGCGCTATGCGCGTTGTCCCTTTCAATATTTTGCGGCTGACGTGTTACGACTGGAGCCGGTGCGATGGGCCCTCTCGCAGGAGCCGGATGCGGCCTTGCTGGGCACCCTCTGCCACGCGGCTTTGAAGCGTTGTTATGAGCAGCTGTTGCCGACCGGGTGGCCGGCGGAGCCGGTGACCGACGACACGCTGGAGTGGTGCATTCGCTCAGCCGTAGAACTGGCCGCCCAGGACTGTGAGGCGCGTCATCGCACGGGCCATTATTTGTTGTGGGAGTTGGCTAAGGAGCATCTCGTGGGGTTGATCGCGGCGGCAGTCGAGTCGGATGCTGCCGCGTACCTTGAGGAGCCGTATCTCCCGACCGCCTTCGAGCTGGATGCCGATGGCACGCTTGCGGATGTCCTGCCGGATCAGTCTGCCACGCTGAGGATTCGAGGGCGTGTGGACCGGATCGACCGGCACCGGGACACCGGAGCGCTGCGCATCATCGACTACAAGTTCAAGACCGGCGCGGCCATGAAGGCTGAGGATCGGAACCTGCCGCAATCCGCTCTCCGCGGGTATCGTCTTCAGCCCCCGCTGTATGCGCGCCTGCTCATGCCCGGCATGCCTCTGCCGAGCCAGGTGCAATTCATGTTTCTGGCGCCGCAGTGGGATTCGTCGATTGCGCGTTCAACGTTCGATGCCGCGATGCTTGCCGGCGAGCCTGGCCGGAAGATTCAGGAGACGTTGCGCCAGCTCATCACCGGACTGCAGGCCGGGCGATTTTTTATCCTGCCCGACACCTATTGCGAGCACTGCGAATTCCGCGTCATTTGCCGGCGCGAGCATCAGCCGTCATGGTGGCGGTCCTATCGATCGGCTGAAGTGAACGCGCTCAAAAGTCTTCGCTCTCAACGTCTGTCGGAGGAGTCGCGTGGAACTGATTCCTGATCGTCAGGCCCGCCATCTGGCGGAAACAACGTTTGACCGGAATGTCGTGGTGGTGGCCGGCGCCGGCACCGGCAAGACAACGCTGCTCGTAAATCGATTAGTGCATCTCCTGATCAAGGAGCCGCATCCGGTGACTGTGACCCAAATCGTCGCCTTGACATTTACGAACAAGGCCGCCACGGAGATGAAGGTCCGGCTGCGTGAGCGGTTGATAGTCTTGGCCCAGCCGGAGACGGAGGCAGCGCGGGCTTTAGATGGCGGTGCCGTCTCGGCTGCGGATCTGCGCGCACGGTATGGCCTTTCGGCAGAGGATGTGGCCTTCAGGGCGGCGGCGGCGTTGCGCGATCTTGAGAAAGGGCAAATCGGCACGCTGCATAGTTTTGCGGCCCATCTGTTGCGGCTGTACCCGCTTGAAGGCGGGGTGGATCCCGCCTTTCAGGAAGACGACGGTCTTCGCTTCGATGAACATTTTGCAGCGGCGTGGGATCTGTGGGTCGATCGGGAGTTGGGCCGGCTGGGTTCCCATCATCGATTGTGGCGAAGAGTATTGCAGTTGGCCGCATTGGATGACCTGCGCAGTCTGGCGCGTGCTCTGTGCAGTGAGTTGGTGGATCTGGACATGCTGCAGGCGCAACTCAATGACGAAAAGCTGAATCCGGTGCTTGCTGAGTGGGTGCGCCAGGCCGGGGAGCGCGGGCAGATTTTGCTCGTGGCGCATGATCGGCCGAAGCGGCGGAAGATCGAGCACATGCTGGCGGCCGCAGTCAGTCTCATGCAGTCGATTGTCGATCAGGGTGCTGCCGGTCTGCAGGCCTTGTCCGCTTCGGATCTCGAGTGGTTGGGGAAGGATCTGGGCAATGCTGTTGGTGGATGGGAAAAAGAGGAATTTAAAGAAGCTGAAAGTATCATCAAGACGGCTCAGCAATATCAAGATGTTAGCAGAGACTTCTTTAAAGATACATTGAGTCTTCTTCGGCCGATTGTCTCTGAAATTCGTGACTCATTCAGCCGGAAGGGTTGGGTCTCATTTGATGGGTTGCTCGCCAAAGCTCGCGCGTTGTTGCGCGATCACCTGCCAGTCAGGGAGCGTATTAAGCATGACTATCGAGCCGTGCTGGTGGACGAGTTTCAGGATACGGACCCGGTTCAGTATGAACTGATGCTCGCGATTTCTGAATGCCTGGGCTCTCAGGCCTCAACATGGCAGGAGATGGTCTTGGAGCCAGGGAAACTCTTTATCGTGGGAGATCCCAAGCAATCGATCTATGCCTTTCGGCGTGCCGACATCGAGGCCTTTGACCGCGTGGTTCAGAAGATCGAGGCGGATGGGGGGGCCATTCAGACGCTCACGACGAATTTCCGGAGCGATGCGGCCGTGCTGGGGCCGGTCAACGATGTGTTTGACCGTCTCTTTAAGCGACGCCCTCTGGTGCAACCGGCCAATGTCAGGCTGGAAGTACAGCCTCAACGCCGAGCCTCCACCTTCGATGCCGGGGTGCGTGTTCACGTGACTTTGCCGGATGAAGATGACCGGGCGTTCGATGCTGCCGGAGCCACGAGAGCAGAAGGGGAGACGCTAGCACGATGGCTGGCAGAGGAAGTGTTGAGTCAGCCACACGTCAAGCCGGGGCATATTGCCCTGCTGTTTCGGAAGCTCACGCAGGCCGACACCTATGTCGATGCCTTGCGCCGGTATGGGCTTCCCTATGTCATCGAAGGCGAAAAGCATTTCTATCGGCGTCAGGAAGTCATCGATCTGATGAATGTCCTGCGGGTCCTTGATCATTCCCATGATGCGGTGGCACTGGCCGGAGTGTTACGCAGCCCCGTGGGCGGTTTGTCTGATCGCACCCTCTACGATCTTCGCCAGTGCAAGGGGTTTGACTATCTTCGACTCGACGCACTGTCGAGGTGGGAACATCCCGACGCCGCTTCAGTTCGGCGTTTGTACGGACAGCTGGCCTGGTTGCATCGGCATGTGGCCGCGTTGCCGCTGCCCGACGCCCTTGAGCTGATCTTTGACCGTCTTCCTCTCCTCGAAATCGCCGCAGCGTCGTTGCATGGGGAGCAGGCCGTAGCGAATTTGCTCAAGGTGAAACAGACTGCCGCCGGCTTGGCTGATCGGCCGCATCTCACCTTGAGTGCATTTGTGGATCTCATGGTCGCCAGGCTCGATGAGCAGCCGGATGAAGCCGAGAGTCCCTTGTCGGAGGAATCATCCAATGCCATTCAGGTCTTGACCATTCATAAGGCCAAGGGGCTTGAGTTTCCGATCGTCGTCCTGCCTGGCCTGCATCAAGGGAGCGGGAGAGAGCGGGATCTGCCGCTCGTGACGTTCGATTGGTCCAGCGGGACGTATGGTCTGTCCCTCGGAGGGGTGCACAATTTCGGCGCGGTGCTGGTGCATGAAAAACGGAAGATCCGGGAGGAAGCTGAGCGGCGACGCGTGCTGTATGTCGGCATGACGAGAGCGAAGGACCTGTTGGTGCTTTCCGGCGGGGTCGCCGGACGTGCGACCGGTGAAACGGTCTTGGGGATGTTGCAGGAGATCGGGGAAGGAGTGGTCGGAGCTCCTGAAACAGACTCGCTGACAATCGGCGCTTCTGTGATTCCTCATCGGACGACGAGTGCGCCAACGCGTAAACGATCGCACCGCGTTATTGCGGGCGTGCCGGGCCTGGGGAGTCCCGATGTTGATGCGATTGCCGGATTGTGGCGCGAGCGAGAGGCTCGCTGGAGCAAGGCTTGTTTGACTCCACGCCATCTGACGCCGAGCACGCTCGGGCAAGGAGATTTGAGTAACAGGGTGCGCCCCTCATCGCATGGAGCGGATCCGGAGGTAGGCAGGTGTGTCGGAGTGTTGGCCCATCGCATCCTTGAGCGGTGGAATTTTCACTCGTCTCCTCAAGGGTTGCTTACAGAGATTGCCCCCGCAATTGAGCAGGGGCTTACTCCAGCTGAGGCTGAACTGGTTCCGGCTATTTCAGCGTCGCTCCTGGAGATGTTTGGGTACTTCAGTGAATCTGATCTGTATCAACGGCTCGCATCCGCCATCATTCTCGGTCGCGAGGTTCCGTTCGCGATGGCGTGGGACGAGGGCCAGATCGTGCAAGGCGTGATCGATGTTATCTACCGTCTTGAGGGTCAAATCTGGATCGGGGACTATAAGACAGACGCAGTGACGGCGAAGGACGCGCCTGAGCGAGCTGAGCGATATAGGGCCCAGATGAGTCTCTATAAAACGGCGGCCCAAAAAAGTTTGCAGCTGCCGTCAGTATCCGCGCAAGTCATGTTTCTCCGGTGCGGAGTCGGAGTTGAACTGTAATGAACACGTGAAACGAATGAGAAGATCATTCGGGAGCATGCAGGTATCGTGAGTTCGATGGTGACGCGCTAGGTTACTGAGGATGCGGCATCGAGCGGGTCCGTTCCAGGCGGCGCGTATGATAGCCCCACACCACCATAAAGAGCCCCAACATGACCATGGGCGCCGAAAGCATCTGTCCCATGGTGATCGGCCCAAGCACAAAACCAATGTGTTGATCGGGCTCTCGAACTAATTCCACGATCATGCGGCTGATGCCATAGCCGGCGATAAAGGTCCAGCAGAGCGACCCTGGTGGCGGTGACGTGCGCGAGAGCAGCCAGATCATTGTGAAGAGCATGAGGCCTTCCAGGCCCGCTTCATAGAGCTGCGAAGGGTGCCGACAGGCCGGTCCTCCAGCCGGGAACACCATGCACCAGTCCACATCCGTGGCGCGTCCGTAGAGTTCACCATTGATAAAATTTCCAAGGCGACCGAATCCCAGACCGATCGGGGTGACGGCTGCCGCCAGGTCCGCAATGGTGTACACCGGAAGCCCCTGTCGTTTACTGAACCAGACCAACGCGATGATTGTGCCGATGAGGCCACCATGGAAAGACATGCCTCCTTCCCAGACGGCGAAGATCTTGAGCGGATTCTGCGCGTAATAGGAGAAGTTGTAGAACAAGGTATACCCGATACGCCCGCCGAGAAACACACCGAAGGCCGCGAACACGACCATGTCGTAGATTTGATCCGGGGTGAGGGGGATCCGCTGCTCTGCGACTCTGCGGCGAATTAAGAAATAGGCGGCGGTGAGCCCGATGAGATACATCAGGCCATACCAGCGGAACTGGAGGGGGCCAAGTTCGAGAAAGACCGGATCGATATGAGGATAGGGAAGCGCCGCAAACGAACCCATGAGACCTCCACGCGTTGATCTATCGGGATCATAGGGAAGACGCCGATTCAAAGCAAGCTGAGTGTCCCGTAGTGAATTGGCATAGTCGTCTCAAGACCAAGACTGGAGCCAGTTTGTCGAGTCTGAGATTGGAGTGTGAGATTTCTGAAACGAGTGTGGTGCAGGTTGTAGAGAAAATAGCACCGTTCATGAGACGGTCCTAACCCTGGAGTCGGTGCGCGAATGAATTCCGGCGAAATCACACTCGAAATGCCTTGGCACGGTATCTGCTGTACTCCATGATCAGGAGGGCAAGACGACAAGCCTTCCATCAATCCTTACCAATAACCAGGAGGCATGCGATGTCGGAACAAGGAAAGCAGGCAGCCAAGGTCGCCGCGATGATTGCCGGTGGAGCCGTGATCGGAGCCGGGTTGGGAATTCTGTTTGCGCCGAAAGCGGGAGTGGACACGCGACGGGATATCGGACGATATGCAAAGAAGGCTCAGGTGCAGGCGACTCGCTGGGGCCGCAATGTCCAATCAGGCGTGCAGGATGTGCTGAACCGGGGTAAGCAGTTGGTGCAGCGTCCTGAGGTGCGACCTGTGATTGAGGCAGCGTAAGCTTGTTGGTTGAGGGATGTAATCGAAGCTACGGTTGAGCGAGAGGCTCGGACTCCCGCTCAACCTCGGCGTCATCGTCTTCGCGCGTCAGGATGATCGCTCCTTGGGTGAGAGTCTCAGCAAGGTGTTGCGGCTCAGGCAACATTCCCGCTACACTGCGCCGCATGCGCGAGTGGCGGAATCGGCAGACGCACAGGACTTAAAATCCTGGGTCAGCAATGGCGTGCGGGTTCAATTCCCGCCTCGCGCACCACGAAGCACTGATTGAATCCTCGAAGGCTCTCGTTCAGTTTGTGTATCCAAGAGAGGGATGTTGCAATGCCCCGAATCCTTCTGCTTGCTCTCCCGATCACGTTGCTGATCGGTGCCTCTACGGTCCTGGCGCAAAACAGCCCTTCCACGGCGAATCCCCAGAATCCGTCATCATCCAGTCTTCTCAACAGCCTCGATCCCTCCGGGGGCACCAGTGGTTCTCCTTCTGCACGGCCATCTTCGCCATCGACGGTACAGGCGGCGGGAATCATACCGAGCTCCACCAAGCCCGGCACGTTAGGTTCTGCCGGAAGGGGGCTTCCGGGAATGCCGGGAGGTCCTCCGATTAAGGGCGCGCTCGGTTCTCAAGACCCCTCGTCCGCCTACATGCGTCCGCTCACGATCGGGGCACTTCTGTGCGATCCGTTGATCGATGGCGTCTGTGACTAGCATTCTTCGCTAGTTTAAAAGAAGAGGATGCGGCGCGAGATGAAAATCTGGTGCGGAGCGGTTACCACTTGCCTAACCAGTGGCGTGATCCGGCCAGGTAAGCCGGGATGGCGATTGCGAGGAACAGGAGTCCTTGAACGAAATAGTGGCTGATAAGATCTGGAGGCGTTAAACGGCCGAGAAAGATGAGCGCGGCCGCACTGATCGTGGCTCCCAATGTCGTGCGTTTGGGACAGGGACGAAAGCGCCCCTCGTCGTATGAGAGCATCACCCAGACAACCATCCAAGCCAAGGCCCCGACTGCCAGAGCTCCTGCCAGGTCGGTGAGACCGATCAACATACTGTCCACGATCAATCGAGAGGTCGCACGGGAGCCGAGGTCGAGCTTAAGTCGGACCCCTTCTCCTGCAGTGAGGAGGAGCCCGACGAGTGCCACTCCGATAACAAACTGCCAGTAGGTCAGCGGAGTTTCGAGCGCGTGATGCGGGGTAAGTTTTGGCAAATCCGTGCGCTGCGTCAAACGCCGTCGAACAATGGTACTGAGGTCGTATCCGCAGTCGCACGACAACGTCGAGTCCGCGTTCGTCTGTAGGCAGCGTGGGCATTCAATCGGCATGTTGGGATACCAAGGAGTCTGCTAGAATGCGAATAGAGTCGATTTGCACGTACACCATACCGCGAGAGGGCGATGCAGTCACGTAGATCCTGTCAAACGCTCATTGGAATCGGAAGTCTGCTGGCTGCGCTGGCCGTCGCGGCTGGGGCGTTTGGCGCGCACATGTTGAAGGCCGTGCTGGATCCGCCGATGTTGGCAGTTTTTGAAACGGCCGCGCGTTACCAGATGTATCATGCCCTGGGAATGATCGCGGTTGGATTGGCGGGGCAGGTGTTTGCCTGCCCTCAGGTGGCGCGCGCCGGCTGGTGTTTAGCAGCCGGGACATTCTTATTTTGCGGGAGTCTCTACGGCGTTTCGTTGCTGGGCATTCGTTGGTTAGGGGCCATAACACCGATCGGGGGGCTGGCCTTCATTACGGGTTGGAGTCTCTTTGGCTGGTATGTCTGGCGCGAGAAGATGTCTACGCAGGATTGAGCTGGGCGGAGTAGCCGGATTATGGCTTACAGTCGCTGGTCCGTTTTCCGCTGATCGATCCCCATCCGCCTTGTGAGTTCACGAAGGTGCCTTCTAAGCCTTTTCCTTCTTTAATGAATTGCAGACTGTCTTCCTGGGCCTGGCCGTTGCTTTCCCAACGGAGATAGACGTTCTCTCCGAGCACCACGGTTTCCACCAAGCCGAGGGGCAGGGAATAATCAGGCCCTGGAGGAGGAAAGAGCAATGCCAGCTTCTGTTCCTGATGATGTTGCTGGTGATTGTGAATGATCCATTGCCAGGTTCCGCAGAGTTTATTGCGTCCCCGCACCGTTCGTACCCGATCTTTCCAGGTCCTGAGTTGCCACCATTCCGCGATCGCCCGCTGTTGCGCGTCGAGGGCCAGTCGTCCTGCCGACAGGGCAAGAGGCAGGCGATCGACTACCGTGGCAGCTGATTGTGACGCGGCCAGTTGCGTTAAATCCTTCGTCATCTGAGCGAGAGAGGGGATAGGTGTTGCGGCCTGGATCCAGTCCACCACCATTGCCGGAGGAGTGGCGATGGGGGTTGTGGGATCACGCAAGGAGTGCGTAATACGGTCGGCCTCGTTCCACGCAGCCAGGTTGGCAATGAGCCGTTGCGCAGACGCCGTCAGCTCTTGGACACCCAGCTCTTTAGCAACTTTGGCAGGGATATTTTTTGCTGCAAGTGTGCTCGCGACATCATGGAGCCCCAAGGCCGGTCCAATCTTTGTCGCAAAGAGGACCACCGCAGCAGAATTATCTGATACGGACTGCAGCCCCTCTGCCTGCGCCTGTACCACTGGCAATAGGTCAGCTGGTCCCGAGGAGGAGTCGGCTGCATAGCCAGGAGAAGCCAGGAGGAGCAGACTGACGAAAAGACCTGCCACATTCAGGCATCGACTCATAGATCACCAGGGTAGGGATGGATGCGAGGGTTATTGATGTCCGCTAGGTTCCTTGAAAGCAGGTCTTGAGGAACACGGCCGATCGTTCCCAGGCCGCGGCGGTGACGTCAGCTCGATAGGAGTCGGGTTTCATCTCATTGCAGAAAGCATGAGGCGCATCGGGATAGGTGAACAATTCGACCTTCTTGCCGAACTCCGCGGCGGCGGTGCGCAATTGCTCGGCATCGTCCGCGGTCGCCCAGGTATCACGCCCGGCTTGATGATAGAGGATCGGAGACACCACTTCTTTCATCAACTCCCGGGGTTGGAACATTTTCCCATAGTAGGCGACGGTCGCGCGCAATCGTTTCCGTTGAGCCGCGAAGCGGAGTGCCAGCGAGGCCCCCATGCCATAGCCCACCACTCCGTGAATATTCCGTTTGGCAAAATCTTTGGTGTTGAGGTATTCGCAGCAGGAGTTAATGTCCCGAAGCACCAGCGATTCATCGATTTTGGCCATGAGCGCCTCGCCGACCTCATCATTGGCCGTGACCATTCCGCCGATCCGCCCATAGAGGTTGGGAATGATGACCACGTAGCCTTCACAGGCTAAGCGGGCACCAAGATCCTTGATTTGTCCAGTCAACCCCCAGCGGTCGTGGAGCAGCACGAGACTCGGATGGAGCGCTTTGTCCTGAGGCCAAAACAAGATGGTTTCGACCTGCACTTCTTTCGGCATGCGTGTCTTGATGTAGGGATCCACCATGGCATCGCTATGGGTCGGAATCGGCACGCCGCTCGGAAATCTGGCAATTCCCGTCCCGATCTGATCCAACGTAAACGGTGCCGAATGTGTCGTGGTCATGGTGCGTAACCCTTTCCCCGTGCGTATCTCAGAGGATCTATTCTAAGCCGACTGAATTTCCGACTATAGGGAACCGTTCGCGGGAATGTCAACGGACTGTCAGCCCATGGGCGGATTGACCGGAAGGGACATCCTGTCTACAGTGCGGAGCGAGGAGTGAGCATGTCGTTACCGTCAAAAATCGGCCTGGGTCTTATCGGCGCCGGGCGCCACGGCCTTCGCTATGCCCGGCACGTGATTCAGGATATTCCCAACGCCCGTTTGCAGGCGGTCTGTCGGCAACATCCCGAACAGGGTCTTGACGTTCCCGGGAGCGGGGGGATCACGATGTATGGGCGGCCCGAGCAGCTGATCGCCGATCCTCTGGTCGATGCGATTATCCTCGTTGTTCCGCCAGTACTTCATAAAGAGTTATGCCTTGCAGCGGTCGCGGCGCGGAAGCCGGTGCTCATCGAAAAGCCTCTGGCAACGACCTATCGTGACGCCTGTGTGATGGTCGAAGCGGCAGAGCAGGCAGGGGTGCCGTTGATGACGGCGCAGACGCTCCGATTCGACGAAACTATCCAATC
>JBEBHO010000193.1:0-13323 GCA_040081095.1 Nitrospira sp. | reverse complement strand
TTCGTCTGGCGAAAGACTTCCGCCACCCGTTCAGGGACCGTCACATCGCCGATGATCGGAAGAACCCCGACGGCGGGAAACATCGCGCGCAATTCCAGCAGCAAGGCATGGAGAGAGTTTTCGTACCGCTCGAACAGCACCAGCGATTCGGGCCGATAGGATGCAATCTGACGGCACAACTCCGATCCGATCGATCCTCCCGCCCCGGTGACCAGCACCGTTTTCCCTTCGATCAGAGGATGCAACTCCTGCCGGTCGGTTTGGATCGGTTCCCGCTGCAGCAAATCTTCCAGGCTCATCGGCCGCACTTGCTGAAGTGATCCCGGATCGCCTAACAGCTGTTTTACGTTCGGCAGGATCTTGATCGGCGCCGTGCAACCCTCGGAGGCGGCGAGAATTCGCTGTTTCGAGGCGGTCGACGCAGAAGGCAGGGCCACAATAATTTCGTGCGCCTCCAAACGATCCGCAACCGACTTGATTTCCTCGATCGTTCCGACCACGGGAATCCCGTGGATTTTCATCTTCCGCTTCACCGGATCGTCGTCAATGAAGCCGATGGGCCTGCTATTGAAACTCGGGTCCGAAAGCATATCCCTGACAAGGAGCTCCCCGGCATGACCGGCGCCGACAATGAGCACCCGTCGAGCCGTCGGAGCGACGATTTGAAGCCACTCCCGAAACCAGCGCACGGCCAGTCGAATCCCGGCAATGTACAGCCCGCTGAGGAGGCCGGTCAGAATGATAACGGATCGCGGATATTCCGTTCTGCCGAGAACCAGGTGAACGACAACATAGAACCCGGCCGAACTTGTCAGCGACGCCCAAAAGATCCGGCCGAGATCATGAAGCCCCACATAACGCCAGAGGCCGCGCTGAATGCCGTAGACCCACAACCCGCCCCAATAAATGAGCAAAGCCAGCGGCAAATACTGCCAGATCATCTGGTCGAAGGGAGGCTGAATGTCGCCCTCAAACCGCAGCACAAACGCCGTCAAATGGGCCGCGACGATGAGGGCCAGATGCGTGGCAACGACCAAGCCTCCGCGGAAACGCAAGACCAGCTGACCATACCTCCCAGCGACGGTATGAAACAGGCGCGTAGCAAACTGTCTCACAGCATTCCTCGCATCTCCACACTCAGGTTCATCGTACTCACATTAGCCTTCTTTGCATCCAACATCAACGCCGTCGGTCGGCATCTGCGCCGATACCCCTTCTCGCAGCAACACCTTCCCAACCAGTGGCAGCCCACTAACCGGATGCCTGGCGGCACATCCTTCTCGTTCGGATGACAGCATGGTAGGCCGCCACGGTATCCGCGGTGGTCTTCTCCCAGGTGAACTGATGCACCAATTGCCGCCCCTGCTCGGCGAGCGCGGCTCGTGATTGCGCGTCCATCATCTTCGTCAGCGCCGCGGCAATTTCGTGAGGATCATCCGGATGGGACAGGATCAAGGCTTCCCCATTCCGAACGAGCTCGGCACTGCCGTTAAACTCCGACGAACTCATAATCGTCGCCACTCCAGCCGCCATGGCTTCAAGCGGCGACAACGGACAGGGATCGGCGAGGGTGGGAAGGATGAACAGGTCAACCACGGGGTACAGCCGCTCCACATCTGAGATCAGCCCGAGGAATTTGACCTCTCGACCGAGCCCCAGCGACTCGGTGACAGCCTTGTAATGATCGAGCCGCCCGCCTCCGCCGCCGGCGACCAGAAGCGTGACCCGCGAACGCGGCAGGAGCGCCAGCCCGTGCAGCAGCGCATCCAGACCCTTTCTCTTAAATTCGGTTCCCACAAACAACACGACCAGATCACGTTGCCCGGCGCCCAATTGCGCGCGGATCCCCGGATCTGCTTGCCCGCGGGCCCCCGCAGCGGCACCG
Organism: Nitrospira sp.; assembly: GCA_040081095.1. Taxonomy (GTDB): domain Bacteria; phylum Nitrospirota; class Nitrospiria; order Nitrospirales; family Nitrospiraceae; genus Nitrospira_D. Next base: position 11,438 of record JBEBHO010000193.1, on the reverse strand, counting down.
GGCGACTCCACGCCCGTGTAGGCGAGAGCAAAGCGCTGGTCCGGAAGATGATAGTGCGCCTGCACATTGCGTTTGACCTGTTCCGACACGGCAATCACCACCTGCGCTCCGCGCTCCGAAAACTGCCGTGATTCCAGCCAGCGCCAGGCAAGGCTCCGAGGACTCAGGATCAGACCGATCCATTTGAATGCGCTCTTCAAGAAGTTCTGCTCCCCGCCGGATGGCTTTCCAAAACAGGGAGACTGCACCGTCATCACGTCACAGTGCGTCACTTTCTCGAAGGAGTGCACAATATCGAAATCCTGGCCGACCGCCCGTTGGGTCAGATACGAAAACAGCAACTGATTGGCCCAGGCGGGCTTGACGCATAACCGACGGATCTTGTGAAACGTGATCGGCTCAGACCCGTCATAGGACCACTCATGCGCAAACACGTGCACATCATGATTCAAGGCCAGACGGCGGACAATTTCCATCGCATAGCGTTCGGCCCCGCCGGTCTTCACCAATCGCTTGATCAGCACGGCTATTTTCAGGCGTGCCCCTGGCTTTGCCTGTGCCATCGATTATGCCGGCACCTTTCTCAGAAACACGAGCATGTCATGCCCTTTCCCGCACAGTCGAGCCGGCAACGCCAGCATCTCAGCCACGATCTTGAGCACACCGTATGTTGCCCGGCCGGTCTGCTGCTTATCTGCCAGCGACACACGCCGGGTCTCAATACGTTCAACAAGAAACCCGCATTGCTTCGCCAGAGATCCAAGAGAGTCCGGATTAAAGAAGCTGATATGGCCGCCGTGCTGGGCCACGTGGAGATAACCCCAACCAGCACCAACCAACCGGACAGTCCAACTCGCGCCATTCCCCGTGCCCACCACGAGCACGCCGTTCGGTTTTAAGACCCGCCACACCTCTTTCAGGAGTGCGTGTGGATCAGGAAGATGTTCGATCACTTCCATCAAGGTCACCGCATCGAAACTCTCGGCCGGATAGCGGGCATCCTGCAGATACCCCTGGAACACGGTCAACCCTGTGCTCCTCGCATATTCGGCGGCCTGTGCCGCCGGCTCAACCCCTTCGACCTCGAATCCATGACGTCTGGCACTTCCGAGAAGCGCTCCGCTGGAGCAGCCAACATCCAACAGCTTCGCACGTCCCGACTCCACATGAAGCAGGGCCGACAGCGCTCTGAACAGCTTGGCCGCCCGCACGTCATGCCGTCGTTGTGTCCGCTGCGTGGGAAGCGTGCCTCTGGGTGTATTGAATTCCTGCATCGACGTTGCAAAGGCTTGTGCCGTAATCTGGCTCACGAGCTGCCCGCATGATGCACACCGGCGCAACGGTCCCTCGGGCAACACAATCGTGGTCTCTAGCAGATCGCTCTGGCATCCGACCGGACAGCGCTCGATCAACCGGATCACGGGCGCAGACTCACGATGAGCGGTCTCATGCCTACTCATGCGAGATCCGGCAGGTGTCTGTCCAGCCCAAGCACCGCGCGTATGTGATGAGATTGCACCAAACCCTCCAATCGCTGACGGTTCGCCTGTAGTCGGCTTCGATCATGTTCCTGATGCCATAAATGAAAGACGGGCGCAGCATAACGCGCCGTCTTGTGCTGCACCCCTGCCCGCAGCAGTCGAATGACCAGGTCTGAATCCTCCAGCCCCCAGCCTTCATACGACTCATCGAGGCCGTTCACACGAATGAGATCGTTCCGCCAGAGCGAGAGATTGCACGTCTTGATGCCCGTCCACTGGCCCGAAGCCCATGTGCGAAACGCTCCATCGGGGAGCGTCAACAAGGGCAGGAGCCGGTTGACGTCCCGCCGGATCCACGACCGGATCCATTGCACCCAACGCCATTCGTGAACCGGCACTCGTTCTTGGAGAACCCGCGTCGTCGCGCCCGGCGACAGCAGGACCCGATTGGCCCCCAGGAAATATCCGGGCTCGGCCAACTGCTTGTGCCGCTGCACGAATTGCCGAGACGGGATGCAGTCGCCATCGGTAAAAATGAGATATTCCGCCGTCGTGGTCGCGACGGCCCGGTTGCGGATCGCGGCGGCCCGAAACCCCCGGTCTTCCTGCCACACATGCCGGACCGTACATCGGCTTTGGCGTTGATACGCCTGCACCACCGCCAGCGTCTCACTCGTGGACCCGTCATCGGCGACGACCAGTTCGAAGTCCTGATCCGTCTGCGCCTGATATCCTGCCAGCACGACAGCCAGCGCATCGGGCCGGTTGTAGGTCGTGATGATCACGGCTGTCTTCATGACGGCATCAATCCATCAGGCCGTCGTAACGGGGACTGCTTGGGAAGCGGCCAGGCCTCTTGGGATTCGTAGCGCTTCGCGTATCGATAGAACGTGCCTTCGAAATTTCCCAGGGCGATCACGAATCCAGGCCAGCCGTCTAGGAATCCCTTCTTGAAGACATAGTGCTTGATGAAGGACCACACACCGTGCGCCAGGGCCTGGCCCATCGACACACGCTTGTCCGCGATCTTGAGCACGCCGAGCGTGGAATACCGGTTTGCTTTCTTGACGACTTCCTCAAAGTTCCGAAATGGAACCTGCCAGATGGCATGCTGCAAACGCCCGACCGGCTTGGGCGTGAGCAGCTCATACCCTTCATGAACGGGCGACTCGACATACTTCATCGCACCCTTCCGAAACAGCTGGGGCTGCCGGAAGTTCGGGTACCAGCCGGAATGCGTCACCCACTGCCCCATGAAGTAGTTCCGCCTCGGAACGAGATAGGCATCGTGCAAGGGATGTCCGGCCAGCAATGCGAGGATTTCATCCCGAACCTCCGGCGTGCACTGCTCATCGGTGTCGATGCTCAGAATCCACTCGTGCGTGCAGGCGGCGATGGCCCGGTTACGCAAATGACCGAACCCTTCAAAGGGGATCTGTACAACGCGCGCGCCCATGTCGGCTGCAATCCGATCCGTCCCGTCCGTGCTGGACGAATCCGCCAGCACAATCTCATCGGCCCACAGCACACTATTGATGGCGGTGGCGATTTTCTCCGCCTCGTTAAACGCAATGATGTACACGGATACTTTTTGCATATCGTTGTCCTACGATTCCGTTGACTTCATAGAGACCGGCGGTGCCGATTCTGACGGAGTATCGACGGCCAGCAGCACTCCGAGAAACGTCGCAAGCAGGTGGCCCTCCGCAAACGTTCTGAAATGCGAACTGAAGAGGCTTGTCACGCACCAGCCGGCGAGAATCGCCACCGCCAGCCGATGATAGACCCGGGACGATTCACGTTCGCGTACGATGGCCGCAATCCACGCAAGGAAAAGCGCCAACCCTCCGACTCCCTGCTGAATCCAGACGGCCAAATACTGATTATGCGGATCCGTTGTCGGCACGGCCCGCCAATCGGACGCCTCATACTTCTTCGCCACATGATCGCCGTAGGCCCGGACAAACCCGCCGGTCCCGACACCCATGAGCCAATGCTCTTGTAGAAGCTCCACGCTATTCTGATAAAAGACCCGCCGGCTGCCGAAACTCGTGAGTTGTGCTGACTCCGACTCACCCGTCCACTGCGTCACGGCCGCCGTCATTTTGCTCTGCATGCGTGGAGAGAGCGTAAACGCCAGCCCCCCCGCAACGAGCAACCCTACCATAATCAACACCCGATACCGCCACGACGCTTTCCAGCACAACAGGATAAACAACCCCAGCCCGAGTAAGGCATACCCGCTTCTCGCATCCGTAATAAAAATCACGTTCACGAGATACAGCATCCCCAGGACAGGCCAGATCCAGGTGGCCAGCCCGAGAGGCGACTGTTTTTCCAGAGTCATCCACGCACAGACCAGCCCGGCACAGGCAAACGCCATCCCCTGCGTGCCGGCATTTCTCAATAATTCATGGGGAGCACGCCATAGAGTCACCCAGCCGGCGGCGGCAATGAATGATCCCACCACAGCGACCGCCGTCCCGAGCAGAAACACCAACAGAAACCGTTCCTTCCAACAGGGCTGGTCAAAGAGCATCAGCGCGACACAGAACCAAAAGATTGTGCGCCATTTATAAAGATCAGTCCATCGGTCCGCCCAGGGCACCGAGGCATAGACCATTCCGAACAAGACAATCCCGAGAAACGCCAGCCCCCAATAGACCAGCGGCCGCGTGAACGCGAACTTACATCGAGTAACGGCCTGCCCGCTCGCCAGAAACGCCGCATAGGTCGCGACCAGACCGATGGTGGCGACCGAGGGAGAATACAAGAGCCCGACACAGGCCACGATAGCCGTGATCCGCGCAAGGTCGATCAATCGTTGAGATGTGAGAGGTGTCATGCTTCCAAGCAACAACTTCAGTAGAGATACTTTCGCCTGAGCTTTTGGAACAGCGACGTGATACGCCGGACCACATTCGGAGGGGCCGGCTCCAGGACCGATCGGAATCGTCCGTTCTTGCTGCCCTGTTCCACAATCGGAGGCTCCAGCCAGTAGAGCGCAATCCCGCACTCCCGATCGATCCGTTCAAAGAGATTGTCGATCGGCAGGGGAATCCCGTGCCGTTCAATCCATTCGACCCTCAGACGGGCCGCCTGGCTCCCCAGCACATACGCTTCGCCCAGCCGCCCTCTGTCGGATCGGTATAAGAGCTGCCCGGGGACGCGCAAGCGACGCGGGGTATATTGATTCCCGCCGCTGCCGATAAACAACACATGGGGCGATTCCAATCGGACAGACTCGTCGAGCGCCCGCTGAAGCTCTGCAACGAACTGAGGAACCAGGAACGCATCATCTTCCAGCACCAGAGCCTGCTGCCAGTTGCGTTCGGCGATGAGATGCAGGGCCTGAAGGTGCTTCAAGGCACAAGACTGCTGCCCTGGGCTGAGGGAAGCCTGCTGAAAGTACCGGCTCGTCAAGGCCTCACCCAGATCGCCGGCGTCATACGAATGGATGAATTCATAGGACAGGCCAAGCGGCTGCAGCTGCCGCTCAATACTCTGCCGGCGCTCGGTAAAATTCCTGGGATTGATGACAAGAATTCCATCAAGCAGCCGGGTGTCTTCAGAACCCTGTTCTTTACTCATCATAGTGGCGCACTCGGCAAAGACTCGGCATAAATCAATGCGACACCCCGTCCCGACAGAGCACCTTCACCAACGTCAGCCACAGGATCCTGAGGTCGAACCAAAGCGACCGGCGGCGCAGGTACTCCGCATCCAGTTTGACTTTCTCCGGAATGGGCAACTCGTCACGGCCATTGACCTGAGCCCAGCCGGTCAGCCCGGGGACCAACTCATGCACGCCCTGCTGCGTGCGCAACGCAATCAGGTCTTCCTGATTAAACAAGGCGGGACGGGGCCCCACAAAACTCATGTCCCCTTTGAGGATGCTCCAGAGCTGCGGCAATTCATCCAAACTCGCCTTCCGCAAAAACGAACCGATCGGCGTCACATAGACGGCCGGATCGGCGAGCAGATGTGTCGCCACCGCCGGCGCCTCCACCCGCATGCTCCGGAACTTGGGCATTGTGAATAGACGATTATGGCGACCGACCCGGTCACTCCAGTACAACACAGGGCCGGGTGAGGTCACGAGAACGGCAAGCCCGATGACCCCTGCCGGAATCAACCACAGCACGCTGCAGGCCAGAGCAAGGCACACATCAAACAATCGCTTCATGAGTCGAAAGTTCCTGACTATTCCGATCAATGGCGAACGGTACCCGCGTCATATGGTTCACAACGCCCGCTCGTAAAAAGCCACCCACTCCGCCGTCACCGCCTGGCTGGAAAATTTCTTTGCAACGCGATCCAGGGCCTGCCTGCCCAATCGTTCCCGCCCGGCGCGATCCCGTGACAGGTCCAGCATGGCGGCCGCAAACTCATCGACCGTGCCGGCTTCCACCAGTAACCCGGTACACGCCTCGACCACCGCGTCGATGACCCCGTCGATTCGGTACGCCACCGTTGGAACGGCGCAGGCCGCCGCCTCAATGACGACAGAGCCGAATCCTTCTCGATAGCTCGGCAGCACGAGGACGTCGGCGCTCGCCATGTAGCGCTCGGGCTGAGACGTTTGTCCGAGCCATCGCATGCGGCCGGTCCCGCGCCGGCTCCGTTGCTCGAGCTGTTCCAGCAAGCGCTCTTCGTCCGGTCCAACAAGCCACAGCTCCACTTGGGGGTTCGCTGCCGCCACGGTGATGAACGCCTCGACCAGATCAAATACACCTTTGTCTCTCGTGAGCCGGCCAACGAATAGAAACACACACAGGTCGTCGGGAATGCCCAACTCGGCACGCATCTGATCGCGCATCCCCCTGTCCGGCCGGAAACGACTCATATCGACACCTGCAATCGAACCGGGCCCCAAGACAGAGATTCCACCTGGCCTGACGACGCTTTCATCCTTGAGAAATCGGCATTGTGAGGCACTATCCGCGAACACTTGCGAGGCCGCATACACAATCACCCGATCGAAGGTTTTCAGCAGAACGCGCGCGATCCCGCTTTTGGTGGCCCAGACCTGGCCGGTGAAGGTGTGATGCCGTAACCGAACACCCGCGATGCAGGCTGCAAGCATCGCCAGCAACCCTGCCTTGGGAGTGATGCTGTGCACTGCCGCAATCTGTTCGGCGCGAAACCATGACACAAGAAAAAGAAACGCTCGCAGATCCCTGAATAGGGAGATTTCCCTGGCAATCGGAAAATCGACCACACGAATGCGCGGATCAATGCCGTCGGACAGCGGGTAGAGAGAACGATTCACACACAATGTGACTGGACAAGAATCCACCAGCGCCTTCATATGCGTGAGCAAAAACGCATTGACGGCAAACGGCGTGGTTGCGACAAAACAGATCGCTCTCACTGTAGGCGCTCAATCTGCATATTCAATTCAGCAGTATCCAGGCTAGGCACCGGCCCTGCGCTTCAAAACCCAGTTGAACGCCATGCACATTCCTGGAATGGACGCCCATTCCCATTCGCCCAGGCATTCGACGAGGCGCGCGCCGGTCCCCTGCTTGAAATCGTACACGCCTTTGTTGCCGATCGGATCCACGCCGCTCAGATCATAGTACGACAGGCCCCGCTGACTGCAATGGTCCAGCAGCGCCCAAAGCGTGGCATGGGATGCGTACACTTTCCTGGCATTCGCACCGGCTGCGGCCAGAAGATCCCACGCGATCTCACCGAATAATCCTGCCGCGCGTACCGCAAGCAATTTCCCCTCACCATCAAGACAGCGATACATCACCAGCCGCTCACCGAGGTTGATCAGCATGGCCTCAAGTTCAGACTCCGAATGCTGGACCGGAAGCGATTTCAACTCTTCCATCTCCCGATAGAGCGCTGATAATTCGTCAAGGTCCGGCCGCTCCCACCGTTCGATGCGAAGACCATGATGAGCAGACCGTTTCAGATTATGCCGCCAGTTGCTGCTCGTCCGTTTCAGACGTTCAGACGCCTCTCCTTCCAGCGAGTAGAGCATCGTAAGTCCGCTGCTCATGCTCACCGAGGGACGCCCCCAACCGGCTTGAGCAAGGCTCTCCTTCTCCTCCGGTTGGGTTTCCCGCAACACACTCATCCGGCAATAGAATATGCGGCTCCCGAGTAACCGGCCCAGCGCGGCGCGAAATCCGGCGTCAAAATGAACCGCGGGGCCGACCGGCCCGCCCGGAATCCAACAGACCGGAATCCCGGCACGGCGCTGACACAATACGCTTGCCGCCGCCACCACCTGTCCGTTCGACGAGGCCAGAAGCCGGAACGGTTGCCACCCCGCGACACGTCGCACCGCTCCCCAGCCATAGCTCTGGTAGAAGCCGCCCCCCAGCGCCTCCAGTTGCTTGTCCCAACCGTCGGCCTGTCCCTCGTATTGAATCCAGTTCACCATAGAAAATTGATTAACCGCACATTGTGATAGTACTCCGGCGCTCTCTTCCGGACGGCACCGGGCAGATCCGGCCAAGTGACGAGATCGAAACCCATTCGATCGGCCAGACGCTGCATGGCAGCAAGGCCTGCAGAGTCGCCTCGAAAAGAATACCCGTACGGCGCACAATAGTCCGGCAACGCGGTGAAGACCGGAGAAACGCCACAACGTGCGCCCGCAAGAGCGCACCGGCTATAGGCTTCGCGGCGCCGGGCAATTTCTGAATCGCCATCGACATGCATGAGGGCCTGTGCCAGGCCGGTCCAAGGGTTCGGAGAGGAAGGAATCTTCGATTCTGACGAGGGGTCCGAGAGGGGCGTTGCATTCCCGGTCCGTTGTTTCCTGATCGCTCTTGCGAGAATCGTGGCGGTGCACAGAAGCCCAGAGCCGATCAGGGGAATGTGACGAATGCCCGCTTTCAACGCTTGCGCCGGATTGAGTCCGCTCCCGTCAAACGGCAGTTGTTCCGGCAGACCTGTCAGCAGCGCAGTGTCATTGACCAACAGAGCCGCGCCATCGGGAATTCGTAACGTCTTGCGCAAACTGAAGAGCCCCACTGCCGCCCGGGTCCCCAGCCAACACCCCTGAGTATCCCGGCTTAAATATCCATGGGCATTATCTTCTATAATCTTCGCGCCGGTCCTTTTCGCGTATGCGGCGAAGGGGGCTAAATCCTGTGCGAAGCCGAAATAGTTGACCGCCAACACCGCATCGGCCTCAGGCCACATGTCCGGCGATCCTGCCGCTGTCAATCCCGGCTCAACCTCATACCAGCAAGGCATTGCACCCAGCAGGGTGATAGGCGCGAGCAGATCCCGACAGAGAAAGGAAGGCAGGAGCACCCGATGCCCCTGGCCGATGCCAAGCAACCGCAAGGCATCCACCAGCGCATAACGGGCCAGACTGTAATAGCGTGTGACGTCTTTCCCATCCGAGTGAGTCGAAAACAACCTAGGCGCTGCCACTCATTGCTCCAGCAGGCAAAGATTTTTCAAGAATCACGACCATGTCATTGCCCCACCCGGCTTGATCAAACGGAACCAGCGTCCGCAACATCTCCCGGGCAGCGACAATGCCCGAACGGGAAGCCAACACAACCGGCAGCAGCCCCACCTCGGCTGCCACGCGGAACATCTCAGGGTAAGAAAAAGTCGTGACGCTGATTTTGCACAGACCATGACGCTTACCATAAGCCAAAACATCCTGCGGCCGGAAGTGATAGAGATGCACCGGCAATTCAACACAATCGGGGGCCAACCTATAAATGAGACCATCATAATTCGGCACCGCAATAACCGCCCGCCCGCCCGGCTTGAGATGCGCGGCGATAAAAGCAAAATAGGCACTCGGCGAGTGAACGTGTTCCAACGACCAGTTCATCCTGATCAGCCCGAATCGTTCCGAATCAGGAACCGCCGCAAGATTCGGCCAGCAGCGTACTCCGGACTTCGCCAACGAGGCTCTCGCCGCATCGGAAATCTCGACACCGGCCACATCGGCCAACCCGCGACAGGCTAACAAAGAGCTTTGGCCTCCCCAGTAATGCGCATGCCATCCGGAGCCGCAGCCAATGTCTAAGAATGTTCCCTCTCCGCCGCTGCGATAGTACTCCAGCACAGGATCAGCGACGGTCGGCCTGACACGGGCAACAAGCCGCCGCGCAACCGGGGGAAGCGCTGCCGCAACAATGGCGAACGGAGAATTTGCCCATGCATCCAGGGCTCTATCTATCCACCTGCGCCATGAGGAGAGCGGAGCATGAAAGGCATAGTCGGACGCATAGTAACGCCCGATCTCATCCGGACCGGGCCTGGGATTGGTGTACTGCAGTCCACAACCCTGGCAGCGGACAATTGAAAACACCTCGTCGGTTGTTTTATGCAGCAGATCTGTTTGACGGGCCACCACCGTAGATTCAGCACTGCCGCAATAGTCGCACCCTACGTATTCCATTTTAGCTACGGTCTTTCAACTGCCGATACGAGAGTTTTCAGGATGGCGCCCGCTCTCTACGGCAGCGCCGAAAAGCTTTAAAACAAGCCCCTGCACGGTGCCGGCAAGTTTGGCCAGATCAAGGGCCGCGGCCAATCCCGGGGCAATAAGGAGTGCTCCCGGGTGCTTCCCCCACCACAGACGCTCCTTGCTGCGACGAACGGGATCCATGATGCCGCGGATCAGCAGATACGAAATAAAGACTCCGGACCCGACCGCAGTCCCTGACAATAATGCACCATACACGAGAGGCAACCCGATCACGGTAAGCATCTGCTGGGATGAGCGAACCCCCGCCAGGACGCTCTGAAACTCCGCGAGCTTCCATTTGCGGATAGCCTGACTCCAACCCGATGGGAACTGGGTATAGTGGACGATGGCATCCTTACACACGACCCGCGGCCCGTAGCGTCCGACTAAACGTTGACTCCAGCTGAGATCCTCAGCCGCCCGGAGATGCTCGGGGAAAAATCCGATCTCATCGAATACTCGCCGGTTGAAAAGCGATGCTGGAACCACCGGATGAACTGAACCCTGCCCATGAGACAAGGCGCACACCGCGCGTTCGAAGCAGCCATCCGCTGAGAACTGACAGACCCCGAAGACCGCCAGGGCTTGATGATCTCGCGCATGCTCGCAGAGTCGTTCGAGCCACGCCGGCTCCGGGTCAATCCCTGCATCGATAAAGGCGATCCATTCGCTCTTCGCGGCGCGAACTCCCGCGTTCCGGCCTGCACCGGGCATGGCGCCGGGCACCGCCAATACCCGGCAGCCCGCCCCATCCCAGCCTTCATCCTGCCACCACTTTTCAATCAGCGCGGCGCTTCCATCCGTCGACCCTGCATCAGAAAATATCACCTCTCTCGGACGTTGCGTTTGCGCTTTCAGTGCGGCGAGCAATTGCGGGAGCGCATCCGCCTCATTGAGGATCGGAACCACGACGGTCACGGCACAGTCTATAGGCACGCAGGATCCTTTGTGCGCCAGCGGTACCAATCCCAGTCACCGCGTAACTTTTGACGAAACGCTCTCAATGAATCTCCGGCCAGGACCTCCGTCCTTGCGAGCATGAGGCGGTCTCTCCTGGCATCATTGATGTTGGCATAGCTGGACGCCGCCAACCGATACCCTGCCGCCCCGACAGCCTCTCGCACACGGCGATCGGCGGCTCCATAGGGATAGGCCATCGTGACAACTTCGCGTCCGATCAGATCTTCGAGATACTGCTTACTTGAGCACAATTCGTCCCGCAGTTGCCGGTCGTCGCATTTCGACAGCGCGACATGCGTATCGCCGTGCGCGCCGATACGCGCGTTCGGCACAGCCGCCAGCTCGCGCAGCCCGGATGGCGTCAGAAAGCCGGGACGGCTATGCCTGACAAAATCCGCCGTCACGAACACCGTAAACGGCAATCCTCGCGCGGCCAGTATCGGGGCCGCGATATCAAGGTTATCCGCATACCCGTCATCGAAGGTGATGGCGGTTTGACGCTCTGATTCAATGCGCAGATCGGGATCAAGCCCGAC
>JBEBHO010000096.1:0-13428 GCA_040081095.1 Nitrospira sp. | reverse complement strand
GAGGCACGAGTATCACCAGTTGCAAGCCCGTTATCAGCCACTTATAATGCGGCAGCGCTGTTCAATGTATCCTTTAACTTTCTGGAGAAATCGGAGCCACAATGAGTGAACGTACGTTAGCGATTATCAAGCCTGATGCCGTGAAGAAGAATGCCGTCGGAGATATCATCAACCGCTACGAGAAGGCGGGGTTGAAACCGGTGGCCATGAAGCTGATGCAGATGTCGAAGCCGGTTGCGGAGGGCTTTTATGCCGTCCACAAGGCGCGGCCGTTCTTCGACAGTCTCTGCACCTTTATGTCGTCCGGTCCTGCGGTCGTGATCGTGCTGCAGGGCGACAACGCCATTAAGAAGAACCGGGAATTGATGGGCGCGACCGATCCTGCCAAGGCTGAAGCCGGCACGATTCGCAAGGCCCATGGCGCCAACATCGAATTCAATGCCGTGCACGGATCGGACTCGCCTGAAACCGCGGCATTCGAGACTGCCTACTTCTTTCCCGGCATGGAAATCTTCGGCTAGCAGGATGCTGAAAAAGTCCGCCAGCTTCGTTCTCGCGGCACTCGGAGGCTCGACGTACCTAACGACGTACGCCGTCGCCTCCTCCTTTGCTGCGGCCTTGCTGGACGGCCTTTTTGATCCTCCTGCTGGATTCGTCATCTCCGGTCCCTAGCTCACACTTGGGAGGGCGATGGTTTCCCTGCCCTTCACTTCCGGACAATCACTGATGCGAGGGGCAGCCTTAGGGCTGTCTCTCGCTCTGTTGTGTGCCTGTAGCCCGCGACTGGCCCCTTCTCCCACTTCACCGGCTCCTCTCGAACAGATCCATGATGATCCGGCGCGTGATGCGCAAACGAACCTGCTGCGCGAGGCGCATCGGGCCTTCGCACAGGAGCGATATCCCGCAGCCGCACGCTTCTTTCGACGATTTATCGATTCGACGGCGGCCGGTGCGTCGCGGCTGGCTGAGGGGCGTTGGTGGCTCGGCCGTTCCTATGAGCAGATGGGAGAGTATCGTGCAGCGATGGCCGAATATCGCATCCTTGCCACGAGTGATGTGGAGGGTGATGCTCAGGCGTTGCTCTACCAGCAACAGGCGTTGCAGCGGCTTGATCAGTTGCGCCAGATTCCGGGCGGGCCTCAGGTCACGGCTATTCGGCAGGTGGGGGTGGGGTTTCCTCTGTCTCAGCTTCCTCCGGTGTCAGATTGGGTAGCGTGGTTGCAGGCGTTGCTGAAGATCGGTGTGACGACGGTGCTGCTGGACCCGGCGGGTGCTGATTGGGGCGCTGAGCGGAGTTCGGAGTCAATCCAGGCGTTTATCGGTGCGGCCCATCTTGCCGGTCTGTCGGTGTGGAGTGGCCTTGATCTCCATCAAGGCCGTGGGATCTCTCCCAGACCGGAGTGGCTGAGCCAGTCGTTGGCCATGAAAAGAGATCTGCAGTTGCAGCTTCCCGATCTGTTGCATCCTGACTATCAGGCTATCATTGAAGATCGAGCGACATCCCTGCTGCGTGCCGGCTGCGATGGGATTTTGTTGAGGGCCAGAGAGACGCAGGGGTACGCGCAAGATTATTCGAATGGATCGTTTCAGCAGTTTACCTCGGCCTTTGGACTGACGATCACGCCACAGCAGTTATTGGGTGATTCGGTGAGCGGTGAGACGTTGGTGTACGACCGGGAAGCAACCTATTGGCGATGGGTAGGTTGGAAGGCCAGAAGGTATGCCACGGTGGCTGGGCGTATCAGAAAATTGATTCGTGACGTCAACCCGGCCGGACGTCTCTTGATCGAAGTGCACGGCAGGACGGTCAACGAGCCGTTGATCGGGTTGGAGCACTACGGTGAGGATCTGAATGATTTGTTCCTGCGGAGTGGGGGGGATCTTGTCATTCGTGCAGAGGAGACGAATGGCCCCGCATTGTTGGAACAGCTGGCTCAGCAAGTGGGTTCTTCCGATCGACTCTGGCTCGCTCATCCTATGACGGTTTCGGATAGAGTCTCGCTCGTAGACTGGACCGAAGGGCTTAGGGCCGTCTCTCTGGAACCGGGTGGCGGGAATCTGTTGGTGTTGCCTCGGAGTGCGGGCAATTTTCCTTGACAAATCACGCTGTTGCCTACTACGATCCGGCGTCTTCCGGCCGTCATTTCTTCAATTGATTACGATGGAGACTCTATGATTCCCAGCGATTTGCGGTATCACAAAGAACATGAGTGGGTACGTCTCAGCGGGAAGCAGGCGACAGTCGGGATCAGCCATTTTGCTCAGGATGCCCTCGGGGATATTGTGTTTCTCGATCTGCCGAAAGTTGGCGCGGTAGTGGCGGCCGGGCAGCAGATCGGCGAAGTGGAGTCGACTAAAACGACGTCGACCATTTACGTTCCTGTCAGTGGAACGGTCTCGAAAATCAATACCGATCTGAAGGATCATCCGGAAGTCGTCAATTCCGATCCCTACGGCAAGGGCTGGATCGCGGTCATCGAGCTTTCGAATCCGGGAGAGGTCGATCAGCTGATGACGGCGGCGCAATACGAAGCGTTCCTGGCCAGTCAGAAACACTAACGCGGTTCCATGTCGAAACACATCGCGATTCTGGGAGCCGGGCCTGGCGGGTACGTGGCGGCGATTCGCGCGGCCCAATTAGGCGCACGCGTCACGGTTATCGAGTATCAGGCGTTGGGCGGTGTCTGTTTGAATTGGGGCTGTATCCCCAGCAAGGCCCTCCTCTCCGTTATCGAACTCGGCGACAAACTCAAGAAAGCGGAAGACCTCGGTATTCTCCTGCCCGGTCCGCCTCGCTACGACCTCGCGCGCATGGTGGCGCGGAAGAACAAAGTGGTGGCGACGCTGGTCAAAGGCATTGCCACGTTGTTTAACGCCTGGAAGATCGACGTGGTCGAGGGGCGGGGCACGCTGGTTGATGCGCGCACGATCGCGGTGACAGCCAAAGACGGTTCGCAGCGGCAGGTGCAGGCGGATGCGATTGTGATTGCCACGGGATCGTCCTGGCCGCAGCTGGCGCAATTCCCCGTCGACGGAAAGACCATTATCACGAGCAAGCAGGCGCTCGATCTGGAATCGGCTCCGCCGCGGATGATCATTCTGGGCGCCGGGGTGGAGGGGTGCGAGTGCGCCTCGCTTTTCAGTGGCTTGGGCACACAGGTGACCATGGTCGAGCTGCAATCGGCTGTGCTGCCGCTGGAAGATGAAGAGGTCTCTGTGTTGATGGCGCGCGAACTCAAGAAGCGCGGCGTCGATGTCCGGACGGGAACGACGATCCAGGAGGCGCAGGTGCGTGACGGGCTGGTGGTGGCGCAACTCAAGGACGGCAGCATGGTTGAAGCGGAGATGCTTCTCGTCTCGATTGGGCGCGGGTTTCAATCGCGCGACATCGGAGCGGAAAAGGCCGGAGTCACGGTGGGTCGGCGCGGCGAGATTCTCGTCGATGACACAATGGAAACGAATGTGCCCGGTGTCTATGCGATCGGCGATGTGGTTGGGAAGGCCATGCTGGCGCACGTGGCGTCGGCGCAGGGAAAGGTCGCGGTCGAAAACATTCTGGGGCATCCGACGAAGATCCGATACGAGGTAATCCCGGCCGGGATCTTCACTCTGCCCGAAGTCGGCCGGGTCGGGCTGACCGAGCGACAGGCGCGTGAACAGGCGCAAGCGGCCGGTCGCGATCCGGAGCAAGCCATTAGGGTGGGACGTTTTCGCTACGCGGCGCTGGGCAAAGCGCAGGCGACCGGCGATATCACGGGACTGTTCAAAGTGATTGCCGATGCGGCCACCGGCAAGTTGCTTGGCGCGCACATTGTTGGTGCGCATGCGGCCGACCTCATTCACGAGGCCGCATTGGCCATGGACAATGGCACCACGGTTTCAGAAATTTCCCACATGATCCATGCTCATCCCACACTCGCTGAGGGTTTCGTCGAGGCAGTCGAGGATGTTGAGGGCTGTGCTATTCACCAGATGAAGAAGAAGTCATGAGCATCCTCCAGTCCCTCCTGATCAAGCTGGGCATGTTGACGATGACGCTGGGTGTCGTGTGGTGGATCAGCTGGCAGGTTCCCCAAACGATGCAGCGGCCTGCGGTGATCCATGCGGCCTCGCTGCCTTCAGAAAACGCGGCGATCGCAACGGCCACAGCAGTCGAGTCTCCGATTCCAACGGCTCAAGCGAGTGCGGCGCACGCGGTGCCAAGCGGGTCTCAGCGGGTTGATCTGAACCGTGCGACGGTCACGGATTTCGATCAACTTTCCGGCGTCGGTCCTGTGCTTGCCAGGAGGATCGCGGATTATCGGAAGTCTGTCGGGCGGTTTCATGCGGTTGAGGATTTGCGGGCGGTGAAGGGCATCGGGAAAAAGAAGCTGGAACGGCTCAAACCATTTGTGACTGTGGACGCCTCGTCCACGCAGGATGAGGGAAAGAAGGGGGCGATATGAGTGAACTGAGCCGGCAGCTGGATCTGATCTTGCGGGGGACTGTGGAGGTTATTCAGCAGACAGAGCTGGAAACCAAGCTGGCGCGTTCGCTCAAAGAGAATCGCCCTCTCCGGGTGAAGGCGGGATTCGATCCGACGGCGCCCGATCTGCACCTCGGCCATACGGTCTTGATCCACAAGCTGAAACATTTTCAAGATCTGGGGCATCAGGTCCTCTTCTTGATCGGTGATTTTACAGGCATGATCGGCGATCCCACCGGTGTCTCGGAAACCCGCCGCGCGCTGACCAAGGAACAAGTGCAGCATAACGCCAAGACCTACCAGCGCCAGATCTTCAAGATCCTCGATCCGCAGAAAACCACCATTGAGTTCAATAGCACTTGGATGGGGGCGATGACGGCAGAAGGGTTGATTCAACTGTCGGCGCATTATCGTGTGGCGCGGATGATGGAACGGGACGATTTTCATAAACGCTTTCACGAGCAAAAGCCGATCAGTGTCCATGAGTTTCTCTATCCGCTGGTGCAGGGGTACGACTCCGTGGCGCTGAAGTCTGATGTGGAGCTGGGCGGGACCGATCAGAAGTTCAATTTGCTGGTGGGGCGTGAACTGCAGCGTGACTTTGGGCAGGAGCCTCAGGTCGTGATCACCATGCCATTGCTTGAGGGCACCGATGGCATCAAGAAGATGAGTAAGAGCGTCGGTAATTATATTGCGCTCGAAGATAAGCCGGAGGACATGTTCGGCAAGGTGATGTCGATCAGCGACGCGTTGATGCTGCGGTATTACGAATTACTGACCACGGAAGACCTTGAGCGGGTGAAGGCCCTCCATCCGATGGAGGCCAAGCAATCTCTGGCCGAGCTCATTGTAGCCCGTTATCATGGGGATGAAGCGGGGAAGCAGGCACGGGGAGCCTTCCAACACAAGTTTTCCGAGCGTGAGTTTCCAGACGAACCAGATGTGCGATTGACTCTGACGAATCAAGACCTTAAAGACGGGCAGTCGATCGGGCTGGTTGATCTCGTGGCCAAGACTGGTTTGGTAACGAGCAAGAGCGAAGCCCGTCGGTTGGTGACCCAAGGCGGCGTCGAATTTGACCAGAAAAAGCATACAGATGCCAATGCAGTCGTGACACTGGAAGTCGGCCGCCAGTATCGAATGAAGATCGGCCGCCGCAAGTTCGCCCTCGTAGAGCGAACCAAGTAGGTACGCTTTCTTGACTTGGAATCGGCACCCGCGTAGGATGCCATTCAGTGAGCGGGCGTAGCTCAGTGGTAGAGTCCTTGCTTCCCAAGCAAGTTGTCAGGGGTTCAAATCCCCTCGCCCGCTCCAAATTTTTCCGTGACTCGTCACATGTGAGCTTGAACGCAGGACTTGTGAGCCGAAGAGGTTCCAGGTCCTTTTTTGTATCCACTGGATGATGTCGAATGCGACCATGGACGATCATGTTCAGTCTGATGCTTGGCCTGGCATCCTTAACAGGTTGCCATTACTACGAGGAGTATCGCGTCTTGAAATCCACTGCGGATATTCAGGATGAAAAGGCTGAATTACTGAAGGCGTATCGGCTCTGCCTAGTGAAGTATCAGGATGAGCCGCCTAAAGCGAAAGAGGTCTGCGCTCCCTACACCCAGAGTCTTCGTGAGATTGAGGTGCGGCATCAGATGACTCGCTAGTATTTGGTTTTAGTCACAATGCAAACAGGGGAGACGCCGAAAAGTTTTTATTTGGATGATCAACGGGGAAATGCGAGGGATCTGTTGCGATGCCAAGGGTGAAGGGGGACTCGTCCTATCGAGAGCAGACGTAACCCTCCACCTCCCGCTTTATCCTGATGATCCAGGAGTGATCACCCTTGTTGAGCGTGGAGGCGGGTTTGCTCGCAATGCCTCAAAAATTAAACGGAGCGGAGAAGGGACCTAGACGGCCTTTGTGACCAGTCCTGATCGGAGGCAACGGGTGCACACGCGAATCTTCTTGTTTGCCCCGTCAACGACTGCGCGAACCGTTTGAATGTTGGGGTTGAATACCCGCTTAGTCTTGTTGTTCGCGTGACTGACGTTGTTTCCTGATTTCGGCTTCTTCTGACAGAGATCACAAGAGAATCCCACGGTAGTGCTCCTTCTGAGTTATCAAGCGATTGAGTGGTGCTAAGGTAGCACAATATGGTGAAGTGTGACAAGGGGTTGATCCAAGTGGCGTAGAGGTTTGGGAATTGCTTTGAAAGGTATGTGATGGACGTTGCGAATTGGATTGGGTTTGTCGCCGGAACGCTCACGACGATTGCGTTCTTGCCGCAGTTGCAGCGCACGTGGACGACGAAGTCAGCCGATGATATGTCGCTGGCGATGCTGCTGACGTTTACGACGGGAGTCTTTCTTTGGTTGGTTTATGGTCTGTATCTAATGGCATGGCCGATAATTCTGACCAATGCCATCACCTTTGTCCTGACGCTTGCCATTTTGGTGCTGAAGCTCAAGTATCAAAGGCAGCGTTGAGGTCGCGGCTTTCCCGTTTGTCGTGAGGTCAGTCCGGGTCCTAGGAGGCCGGCGCTGACAACGTCGGTGGAAGTGGCACAGCGATATCGAAGCTTGGATCCCCGCCATCGTCGAGTCGATCTTTCCCTGCGCTATAGAGCTTCTTTTGCGTTGGGCTCCAGAGCATGGGGAGTCCCGTGAAGGGGTCAAAATACATTGAACCAACTTCCGCGAGGCGGGTTGGAATGGTCGCGGTGGCGGTGGGCTTGCGCATGAGGATTTGCAGCGAGACCAGACGGAGCCGAGCATCTGTTTCGACCAGGCGTTGGCTGAAGGGCTCCCATTGCGGCTCGAACTCCATTGGGTCAGCCAGACGTTCGAGAAAGGTGCGTTGAGAGTGTTTCGCGATGTCGTGGAGACGTGGAAGCGGACTGTGAATGGTTTCAGCCGTTTTAATCGTGGTGTCGTAATAGCTTGCGTACGCATCCCAGGTTCGTTGGCCGGTGGAAGAAAACCACAGTCCCGTGTGGTTCTTTGGGTGAGCGATCTTTTGAAACGCACTCGGCGGTAGATGGGCCAGGGTCGCCACTGTCTCCAAGCCTGGTGTGCTTATCTGGGGATTTCGTGGTCCATTCAGGGATTCTGTGCGGCTCCGTTGATATCCCATCATGAATTCATTCTGAATCGGCCAGCGAAGTGAATATTCTGTTGCGGTAAGCGGTTGGAGCATGGTGAGCCCTTGAGCCAGCACATGCTTGTCGACTGTAGTCTGACTCAGCATGCGTGACAGGAGTTCGACATTGTCTTCGATCATCACCGCCGCCAGCATTTTTATGGGAAGGGTGCGGGCCTCCCGCAGGACAGTTCGCCATTTGGCAATGTCGAGCGTGACCCTATCCAGGCCGGTCTTCACTTGATCGCCGAATCCGCTTGCCACAAAGAGGCGATGGGCTCCCATGAGCTCCTCAATGCGTGGTGTGCCGGTGTGACCGTATCCCCAATCTTCGAATCGCATGCGGAGCCACTGCTCATAGCGAGTAACGAGGGGGGCGTAGAGATGGATCGATGACCGAAATGACGCCTCTTTATTTTGGAATTCAGACAGCGGGTCTGCGGCATGCCATTCGGGCACGACACGATCGAAGGTGACTGGAAGGCGGAGTTCGGTACGTCCGGGTTTGTCTAAGTCGAAACCCTGTTCCATTGGCCGAGCGCCAGCCTCAAGCCAGATATCGTATCCAGTTTGGACGGGATTCATTCCGCCCGAAGCCGCCATTCCCAGTAACAGAAAGTACCCATTCTCGAGCGGGTGCTCAATATTATGGGCTGGCGGGGCGGAGAGTCTGACAAATGCTTCGCTAGGTTTGTCTTTTTTTGCCGACCAAATCAGTCCCGATAGTTCAAGGAAGAGTCCAATAATACAGATGCTGATGATGATATTCCGCATGGATGGGTTTAGCCTCGTTGCTCTTGGTTGTGGCGGGTGCCCCTATAACTGCTGGGGATTATCCGAGACGAGGACCAGCAAGGCCCATGCCGACCAGGTGATCGTTCTAACCTCGCATTGATAGGCAGTTCTCTCGGCGGGGAGGGGAACGTGGATGTACCGATTGCAGCGATTGGTGGACGCACCGCTGGCCATTAATGAACTTGACAATATTCGGCAAGGTCTCCTATTGTGCCTCCACAATATGATTTTTGGGTTAGGGAAGAGGGTGTGAATCCCTCGCGGTCCCGCCGCTGTGAATGGGGACGAAACCCGGTAGTGCCACTGTCCACCAGGTGGATGGGAAGGCGCGGGGAGTAGGATGAACCATGAGCCAGAAGACCTGCCCAATGAATTGACCATCGTTCCCTCGAGGGCTGGGGAACAGGCGAGGATGAAGATGCGGGTGCAATCCTCAAGGTCTCTGTCAGGCCTTGGGGATTTTTTATTTGCGCGGACATGGTCGCAATCTTGTGGCAGTGGGTCTTGTATGGATGGTAGCGCTGGCTTGCGTGCCAATGGCGTTGGCTTGTGTTGATCAGGAGTGTTCAGACATGAAACGGCGACAACAGGGCATTCTGACGGGAATGCCGTTCATGGCGCATGTGTCATCCCGGTCGTTCATCGACGATACGGGCCGTAGGGTCTATCTGGCCAAAGCGCCGAGCCGGATTATTTCCTTGGCACCGAGCGTGACGGAAATGTTGTTTGCGATTGGAGCGGGGACTCAGGTAGTCGGAGTCACCCAGTTTTGCGACTATCCTTCCGAGGCGGCTCAAAAGGCAAAGGTCGGGTACGCCAATCCAAATCTGGAGTCCTTAGTGGCGCTTCAGCCGGATTTGATTGTGGCGCCGCAGGAGTTTCTGAAGCCGGACCTGATTGGCAAGCTGGATCAGCTCAAAGTTCCGGTGTTCATCTTGTCTGCCAAGACAGTCGAAGATGTGGTGTCGCATATCCAAACGCTAGGGCGGATGTTGGATCGTACAACCGAAGCCACCGCTCTTGGAATGGATTTGCGTCAACAGATTGCCCGCATCAAGACTCGAACGCAGAGTGCGACGCCTGTGCGGGTGCTGTATGTGCTGAACAGCGAGCCGCTGATCACGGTTGGTCCGGGGAGTTTCATCGATCAACTGATTGGACTGGCCGGTGGCATCAATGTCGCGGCCAAGAGTGCGACGGCCTACCCGCGGCTCAGCATGGAAGTGGTGCTGCAGGAGAATCCAGACATTCTAGTGTTTCCAATCGGGAAGGCCGAGGGAATTTCTGAGAGTGAACAGCAGTCTTGGCGGAAGTGGTCAACCTTGACGGCCGTCAAGCAGAACAATCTTCGACAGATCCCAGCCGATCTGCTCAATCGCCCGGGGCCCAGGATCGGGAAAGCACTGGAGCTGCTGGCGGACCTGTTTCATCCTTCTGGCACGGTTTTGCCCAGTGAGAGTCACTAGTACCATGGCGAACGGTCACGCGACCCCATCCCATTTGCCGGTGCCGGGCGGATCGTTGTCTACTCCTGGACAGACCTCGCAGACGGTGCAGGCAGAGTGGCATCGCACCGGCGCCATGTTGACGCGCCGGCGATGGAGCTTGGTCTTGACCGGGCTCCTGCTGGCCAGCGTTGGAGTGATCGTTCTCTGTAGTCAGTTCGGTGCGGTGTCCGTGCAGTTGGGGGATGTGTTTGCGGCGTTGAGTTACGTATTTACCACCGGATCGCTCGACGCCTCGTCCCTCGGAACAAGCGGTGTGATCTTTCTTCACGTCCGGCTCCCGCGTGTACTGATGGGATTTCTTGTCGGGGGTGCCCTTGCGGCAGTGGGCGTGACGCTTCAGGCGCTCTTGAGGAATCCGCTCGCTGATCCCTACGTGCTGGGTGTCTCCAGCGGCGCCGCCTTGGGCGCATCCCTCGCCATGCTATTGGGAATAGGGACGACGGTAATGTTGTTGCCGCTCTTGCCACTCTTTGGATTCATCGGGGGACTCTTCGCGCTGGTGTTGATCTATCGATTGGCTCAGTCCCAGGGGCGGCTTCCGATTCACAGCCTGTTGCTGGCCGGTGTGATCCTCAACGCGATTCTCACCGCGCTGATTATGTTTATTACGTCGATCATGGAACCAAACCGATCGGCGGGATTAATGGCCTGGCTGATGGGTTCGCTGACGGCGCCTGGCTACCCGGCGCTGGGTGTCATCGTCATCTACGTGGTGTTCGTGTCCGCAGTATTGATCCACAAAGCGCAGGTGCTGAACGTGCTGACGCAAGGGGAAGAGACGGCGCGTTCTCTTGGCATCGACACGGAGCGCGTGAAGAAACAGCTCTATGCTCTGACGGCGTTGGTCACCGGCGCGGTAGTGTCGGTGAGCGGGATGATCGGGTTTGTCGGGATGGTGGTACCCCATGTGGTGCGCATGATGCTCGGGTCCGACCATCGCCTGCTGTTGCCGGCTTCGGCATTGGTCGGAGGGATGTTTCTGGTTGTGTCGGATACGATTGCACGGACGATATTTGCACCGGCAGAAATTCCCGTGGGGATTGTCACGGCGCTCGCGGGAGGGCCGTTCTTTCTGTACCTCCTGCTGTGGCGGAAAGATCGGATGATCTGACATGGCGACGCCTGCGGAGACATGCGCAATGCTGCAAACCTGCTCAACCAATTCGGCGATCGCGGTCGAAGGCTTGTCTTTTCGCTATCGGTCCGATCAGTCCGGACGGACCTGGACGCTGGATGCGGTGTCTTTTGCCGTCAAGCCTGGAGAGGTACTGGGGATCGTCGGGCCGAATGGGTCTGGAAAGTCATCCTTGCTGAAGTTGCTGGCGGGATTATTGAGGCCGGCTCTTGGCGACATTCAGATGGCCGGTCAATCGATCAATCAGCTGGAGCCGCAGGTACTGGCTCGGATGGTCGCAGTCGTGCCTCAAGAATTTATCCAAGTGTTTCCCTTTACGGTGGCGGAAACGGTGCTCATGGGACGGTTCCCGCATCGACGTACGGGATGGTGGAACTTGGGCATGGGGGACGAATCGGAAGCCGATCTGCTTGTGGCGCACCGTGCCATGGTGGACACGGATGTGGTGACCTTTGCCGATCGACTCGTGTCGGACCTTTCGGGAGGAGAGCGCCAGCGGGTGATGATTGCGCGGGCTCTGGCGCAGGAGCCTACGATCCTGTTGCTCGACGAGCCCATGGCGTTTCTCGATATCAATCACCAGATCGACATCTGTGCGTTGATCCGCCGGCTCAACAGCGAACGGGCGTTGACGGTGGTCATGGTGTCGCATGATCTGAATGTGGCCAGTCAACTATGTGATCGTCTGGTCATGCTGAAAGAAGGACGAGTCTGTCAGGTGGGTACACCGGCAGAAACAATCAATGAACACGTCCTCCGACAGGTGTATGGCTGTGCGGTCGTGGTTGATACGCATCCTCATACGGGGCTGCCGCGTGTGACGATGCCGTCAGTATCGAGTCGCGTATAGAACAGGTTCTGTGGCCATGTCCCCAGCCACCGGACCGTGCCTGTTGGGGGACGGTTTCATCGTGAGGACAGAGTGTTTTGAAGAGACGACGCGGGTGACGGGGAAGATGGTGCAAATCCATCACGGTGCCGCCACTGTAAGCGGGGAGTAGCTCTGCAGATTGCCACTGTCTGAACGCCGTGACAGGTGATCAGTGATGAGTGAAGGGGGAGAGTAGGTTGTCTACGACTCCAAACCGATCACGCATCACACATCACTCATCACGGTGAGATGGGAAGGCGCAGAGACACGACGATCCGCAAGTCAGGAGACCCAGTCCGCTGTCGAATCGACTGAACCCCTCGAGCGCAAGGGAGATTCGTCATGCCGTTGTTGTTTGTCCGCTGGTTGTTGTGTGCCTGCATTCTTACCGTGTGCCTGCCTCTTCGAGCCGCTCTGGCTCAAGATACCGCTACCTCTGAAAGTACTGCCGCAGTTCACGATGCCTCCGTAGCCGATCAGGCCGACATCATTGAAACGCCTGAAGTCGTCGTCAGTGCTACCAAGACGCCTGTCCCTGTCGCTCATGTGACCAGCGCGGTGGAAGTGATTACGGCGGAAGACATGAAACGGCAGAATTTGAAGACAGTGGCTGAAGCACTTCGACTTGCCCAGGGCGTGGCCACCTTTTCCAACGGTGGCCCCGGCACGCTCACGGAAGTAAAGATTCGAGGAGGTAGTGCTTCCCAAACGCTGGTATTGATCGATGGGGTGATTGTGAATAGCGGGACGACCGGCAGTTATAACTTTGCCGACTTAACGACCGATAATATCGAACGCATCGAAATTCTGCGTGGGGCTCAGAGCATGTTGTATGGCGCCGATGCGATGGGTGGTGTGATCAATATCACGACCAAGAAAGGGCAAGGGCCTTTAACCGTCGGCGGGTTTATGGAGTACGGCTCCTTCGCTACGGTTCGGGAAGGCGGATCGGTCTCCGGGAAGCAGGGGCCGGTCGATTACAGTTTCGCGTTGTCCCGATGGGATTCCTCCAGCTTCTCAGCAGTCAACTATCGCCGAGGAGCTGCGGAGCGCGATTCCTATCGCAATTGGCAAGGGTCCGGCCGGGTGGGGGTCGATCTGCCGCACGATGGTCGATTGGATTTTAATTTGCGTTGGATCAATGCCGATGCCGGTCTCGATAGTCTCTCAGCGACATCGCCGCAGGATGTGTTTGGCTCCAAGACGCGAACTCAACAGGTCATGTTCGGCGGGAGTTACTATCAACCGCTGACATCCTGGTGGTCTCAGAAACTTACGCTTACCCGTGCCCAAGATTCCTCACTCTTCTTGCCCGGTACCTCGCAGCGCAATCTTGTGACGGGCACGTTCAGCACGCCGTTCGGCTCTCCGAATGAAACACGCGTGCTCTCCAATCGCATTGAGTGGCAGCATGACTTTCAGATCACGCAGATGCTGTTGCTTACCGCAGGTTATCAATTTCGAGAGCAGCAGGGAGAGAACGATAGCGGTCTCTCCAATCGCATTCTGAGTTCGCACGCCG
>JBEBHO010000278.1:0-3603 GCA_040081095.1 Nitrospira sp. | reverse complement strand
TGAGTGGTCTCGTGGGCTCGGGAGATGTGTATAAGAGACAGATCCCACGTTCCGGCAACGTGGCTAAAGCTATTTATCGGAATTTCGGCGGAACTTATATGTGTATAGTAGGTTCCGTTCGTTCCTTGAATGCCCCAGCCCACCTTGAGCCCAGTGGTCCCAGGCCTAACTACCAGAAAATATGATCCACCACCTTGCCCAACTATGAGTTCTTGACCAGTGGGACCGTTGACCTGTGAGAGCGGCTTAACCCAGGCCTCCACGGAAAATGTCTGGGAGATCAGATTCGACGAGAATGGAATCCGCACATTGTCGTCAACCCCATCAAAAAGAAATCCCTGTCCACCGACTCCACTGCTGAACCCAGCACCGTTCAGCAGTGCGCCATTGTTGCTACCCTGACTGTCATTGGTATTCCCCTCACCCTGCCACCAACCGACAAGCCCGGTTGTCGCATCCAGTGGTTCTGTGAACTGAATATTGACCGTCAGATTGCCGGTGGCATCCGGCGCAACGGTCGAACCTTCGATCAAATTGGTGTTGAAGACACGCGGGGCCATGGCGTCGAGGTCGAAGGTCGAGGTCAGCGCCGTCTGCAACGGTTTGTTGGTCAGGCTGG
Source organism: Nitrospira sp. (assembly GCA_040081095.1). Classification (GTDB taxonomy): domain Bacteria; phylum Nitrospirota; class Nitrospiria; order Nitrospirales; family Nitrospiraceae; genus Nitrospira_D. The sequence goes on along the minus strand of JBEBHO010000278.1, from coordinate 2,984 downwards.
TGAAGGCACCGGCAGGAATGGTCAGGGTGTAAATCCCATCGCCAGCCTGAGCCGATGTCAGGGTGAACTCAACCGTATCCTGGTCGATGATGGTGACGTTGTCGGCCGATACCGGCGTGCCGAAACCTGGTCGTTGAATTTGAAGATCGCTGGCTTGAAGCGATGAGAGATTGATCGGCTCAGACAGGTCGACTCTGAAAGTCGTCGGATAGGTCGTCCGCAATTCTCCATTCGGCACGGTTTGCGACACAATGGTGAACGGCACGGAAGCGCCGGTTGCGCCGGTCACATTCACGCTGTACTCTCCGACACCGGATTCTGCCGTTACGACGATGCGATAGACACCTGTCGTCGTGACTGCAAAATTGGCGATGCGGGCATTGCGGCCATCGCCGGCACTGGTGAGGTCACTCGCTAGCACCGATGTGCCGCTCTGAGTGAACAATCCAATTTTCGGATTGAGTGTATTAGCTAATCCGCCCGGCGTACTCGTGGTGATAGTCAACACATCGCCAGCGTTGGCGCGGACGAGATAGTGGTCCTGGCTATCAATGGCAGAGGCTGTTTCCGTTGCATAGCCGAGGGAACCGAGAACCTGGCCAGTGATACTGATGTCTTGCGCGGTGGCGATCGTGGAATTCGACTCGCGGTCGAACTCCGCTGTCTTTGTTACCACCAGCGTATAAGCCCGATTTGCCTCACCGCTTACGCGCACATAATACGTGCTGGTTATTGGTGCAATGAAATTGCGAATGGCTTGATTCGCCGTATTGGCAGTTTCCTTGATGCCGGTGGCCAACAAGACATCGCCGACGTCCCGCAGTTCTGAGGACACGAGTGCTGCGACATTGACCGTCGCTAATTCGATTGTCGCGCCTTGTCCGGCAACGAGATCGAATTGGTAATAGTCCGGCTGCCCCGCTTCGGTTGTTCCCGTGACAGCCAACCGAGCGGCGGTTCCCTGCAGCGCGGTAGCCGACGAGGTGAAATTCTGTGCGGTGGCAGCGGTATTATTTGCTACCCCAACAAATTGCTCTATTTCAAGCGCTGCATTGAGCGTGATCACTACCTGATAGGTACCAGCACCGGCTAAACGAGCGAGCTTGATTTTGTACGTGCCGGTTGTTGTAGTCGGGATCGTCTGCAAGAGCACCGTGTCATTCGGATTGAGGGCTTGCGCGAAACCCAGCGGCGTGATGCCGTCCGTCCCCAGCACTTCCACGCCCCCACGAACAGATGCATCAAGTGGGGTAAACCGCAGCGAGATTACTTGTCCCGCGTCCACACTCAAGTCATAGATGTCGAAATCATCCGTCGCGTGGAAACGACCGAAAACCGGGGAGGACTCCCGGACAAGCGAACCCAGCGGCTTGGCATTCTGGAATGTCCCGTCGAAGGCACGAGTCCCGTTGTCGACGGTGAAGTTGACAAAATAATCACCGCCTTCACGTCCGTCGCCGTCTCCGTCAAGCCGCCCGCCGGAATTGCCGCGAAATGCAGTGTCAGAAGAGATGAGCCGGATCTCGTAATCGCTTTCCGTGACGTTGTTGTATGTCACGGTCACTCGATTGGTGAGGGTATCGAAATTGAATGTCGCGGGGCTGTAGACGGTATTTGTGAGCTTGTCACGCAAGATCACGTCTTCGGCACCAAGATTTGTGGTGGCCATCGCCTCGCTGAAGGTGGCTTGATAGGTCAGCGTGCCGGGCGGTACGAAAGCCCCTTCTGCCGGCGAACTCGAGGTGACAGTGGGACCGGGGAAGTTGCCGTCTTCTACCACGGTCAAGGTCATCCCGGTCGGTGTAATATTGCGAAGGAAGCGGAGACCCGAGCGGAAATTCAATCCATTGACGGTCGGGAAATCACCGGTCAACGATCCGAATGACAGAATCTGGAACGTGTCACCGATCACGGGCACGTAGCCATCAGTGAGCTGAATATTCAGCGTGCCATTGAGTGAAGCATTTCCTGAGACCGCGAGTTTTCCGACATTCGTCGTAGCGCTCAGCCCATTGATTTGAACCGTGAGCACACCGGTCGCAGCTTGTATATAGGTTCCGCCGGTGACCGTGAAGATGCTCCCGGCACCGAGCGACAGCGCGCCGTTATTGGTAAAGTTGCCGGTTCGGGTAAAGTCCCGTCCGCCTTGGAGAGAGAAGCTGCCGGTGGCTGCGTTGGTGGCAAAGTTTGCCAGCGCATTGACGCTCGACTCATTGATGATCGGATTCGGCGCCGTGCCACTCAGAATAATGTTCGCCGCATTCGTGACGATGTTAGCGCCGGTGAATTGGAGAACACCCGCGCCAGAAATTTGATAGATCCCGCCGGTGAGCGTGGTGCCGGAGAAATTCAGCAGGCTATTACTCAGCAGGCTTAATGTGCCATTTTGGATCTCTATTGTTCCTTGGTTATCGAACGCCACCCCGGTGACGTTCGTCGTAAACTGGACGAGCCCCGCCCCCTGCTTGCGGAACGTGCCTTGATTCGTGAACCGATTATTCGTGCCCCCGTCCCCAAAGGATTGGATGAAGCCACTCGCCACACTGGCCGTGAAGAGTCCCGTATTGAGGAACTGCCCATTGTTGAAACGGAACTGGTTCCCCGTCCACGTCGTGGCGCCTTGATTCGCTAACACCCGCCCCAGCGTCACGAACCCACTGCCCGCACTTGGCATCGTCAGCGTGCCGGTCGGCCCAATGATCGTATGCCCCGTCCCGCTCATCGTCCCGCTCGACCACGTCGAGGCGCCCGTCAACGTCACATCGCCACTGCCGCCCAACGCCCCATTGTTCAAGACCAAACTGCTGATCTGTGCTGCGATGTTCACGTTTGCGGCACCGCTAAGAATGACGAGCGTCCCCGGCGTCAGTGTCCCGCCGAACGTTGACGCGCCACCGGAGACTTGCACGATGCCGGTGCTGCTCGGCGTGGTCCCCGTCACATCGCTGGTGGCTCCGAAGACATGGGTCCCGTTGAGATCCAGT
>JBEBHO010000316.1:0-13651 GCA_040081095.1 Nitrospira sp. | reverse complement strand
GCAGCAGGGGAACGCAATCCGGGGTACGTCGCCTGAACGAAACCGGCAATTTGCCATAACACCAACGCATTCACCACGGTTGCCACGATCAGCGCGCCGGCGATTCCCACCCCAACCCGCCGAAGCAGCCACTCGACTACTCCGCCGGTCAGCCCACCTAAGGCGATACCGGCCAAGAGGCCAACCACTGCGAACACCGCATAAAACCCCATCGCGAATACCATCGCAAAGCTATCGGCATTGGGGGCTACCCCAAGGTACCCTCCAAATCCTATCCACACGCCCCACGCCCCGCCGAGCACAGGCCAGGAGATACGGACGGCCCGCCAGAACGCGTTCCCGTCCTTCATCACTTGCTTACTCCCGGCCGCACGCTCTCCAGTGTCTGGCGTGCCCCAAGCAGGTGACGTGCGGTTGTTTCTATCTTTTGCATGTAGCACCCGCCGGACGGATCATTCCACGTCAATTTCAAAGATTGATTGAACCCGCTGCTGAGGACAAATTTCCCCAATGGCATGACACGGAGCTGGGCTGAAGCCGGTAGCGGGATGATTTGTTCGACTTGAAGGGACTGTTGCTGATTGCGCCATTGCATTCGAGCACCAAGCCAGTCGCCTGTCCCGCCATCGATGAGCACCCAGCCCCAGCCATCAGCACTCAGGTTCAGGTAGCAGTAGGCGCCATGATTCCCCGTGCCAGCCCATTCCCCCGAAAAGAAGCCGGGCGAGATATCAGGCAAAGGCGTCAGCGCTTTTGCAGTCCCCAGCCACACCAATACCAGCACAAGTCCTATGAAATAGCGCATGTCGTAGCCTTGCCCCTAGATAAGAATACTTGTTCATCCATCATCATTCTCAAACGAGCATTGGCCGGTTCACCTTCCCTCACATAACTCCGTGTATGGCAGGAGAAAGGTCACCCTGAGCTGATTGAGCCTGAAGAGTCTGCAACTGCTTGCGCGCCACGTTGACGTCGAGGCCCAGCCAGGTGCAGGCGATATCGAGCGAGTTGAAGACAATCACCTTCACTCCGTACCCCTCCACTTCTTTCAAAAATATCAGCGCTCGCTCATACGTTTCCTTATTCACCAGGAGCGCCATCCTGTCCACCTTGAGCCGACCGATGACTTGACCGTACAGGTCCGCGATCTCTTTCACCTCGTCAATGGTCGTGCCGAAGTGAGCCCTCTCGGCATCGACCAGAACGGCCGCACCAGGCTTCACCGACGGATCGCTCAAATGCCGCCGTTCATGTGCATGGAGTTCGTCGTGAGTGACCTGCCCCGTCCAGAACTCCACCACCACCCTACCGTCATTGAATACGGCATACATATTGGGCATGTGCCTTCCCCCTTTTAACTGCCCTGCACATCAACGATTTCAGACTTCACGGAACCCTAACGACATGCTTCCTGCCTGTCAATCATTCCCCCCTTCAATCTCACAGGCCACCCCAACTAGGAGGAAACTCCTTTCTCCAATCAGGCATTTTCGTTGAATTTCAGCTGAGCAACACCGTAGATCGACTGCCTCCCCTTCCCCCCTGAAAGGATTCGATTCCTCGCGCCATATCGTGGGTAGGAGGCAACGCCACTCTACTCACGAGGTGCCTGATGAACCTGGATCGACTCAAGACTCAGCTTGTAGCACTAGATCCCCGCCTGTATCAGATCGTCAGTCTGAGCACCCTGCTCCTGTATGGGTTGATCTGGCTGCGCTTTGATATCTCCGTCACCCAGATCGCCATCACGATCGGCGCTGCACTGCTCACACAGTACGCCGGAACACGCTTCTACAATCTGCACGCCTTCGATCCCAAGAGCCCGCTGATCTCGGCCCTTTCCCTCTGCCTGCTCCTGCGCACGGATCATCTCGAAGTCGCGGTCCTGGCTGCCGTCATCGCCATCGGCAGTAAATTCGTCATCCGCTGGAAGGATAAGCATGTCTTCAATCCGACGAATCTAGCGCTGGTCGTCATGATCGGAGGCGGGCTCGGCTGGATCTCGTCTGGACAATGGGGACAGGTCGCCTGGTTCGGCTTTCTCATCGCCTGCCTCGGCAGCCTCGTGGTCACTCGGGCGGCACGGGCCGATGTGACCGTGGCATTTCTCGCCTTCTACGTCGGCCTTCTCATAGCACGAGCGCTCTGGCTCGGCGATCCGCTGACGATTCCGCTACATCAGCTCGAAAGCGGCGCGCTGCTGATCTTTGCCTTCTTCATGATCTCTGATCCAAAAACAACGCCCGACTCACGAACGGGCCGGATCGTCTATGCGCTCGTCGTCGCGCTCGCAGCCCTCTATGTGCAATTCGGCCTCTTCCGCCCGAACGGGCCGCTCTGGGGCCTAATCGCCTGCGCACCGCTGGTACCGTTCTTTGATCGTCTGTTTCCTGCTGCCCGGTACTCCTGGTCCGCAGCATCGGTCAGTCCGTCTCCGTCCCGGTTCCCGAACCCTGTCCTCGTTCCGTTGCCCCTTCACGTGTCCCAATCAAGGAGGTTTCTATGAAGCGCCTACTCGTCCCTACGCTCACGTTCTTGATCGGCCTGCTCGCCTGGAGCGGCGATGCATCCGCCTTCTGCGGCTTCTACGTCGGGAAGGCCGACACGAAACTCTTCAACAAGGCCTCTGAGGTCGCGATCGCCCGCCACGACAACAAGACCGTCATCACGATGGCCAACGATTTCAAAGGCGACGTGAAAGAATTCGCGATGGTCGTGCCGGTGCCGACGGTGCTGGAGAAAGAACAGATCCATATCGGCGATCCCGCCGTGCTCAAACATCTGGCCGACTACTCGGCGCCGCGCCTCGTGGAATACTTCGATGAGAACCCCTGCCGGCGCTACGACATGATGCAAGACCGGATGGGCGCCATGAAAAGCATGGCCCCGGCTGCCGCCGAAGCCAAACGCGAACGCGATCAGGTGCTGGGCGTCACCGTCGAAGCGCAGTATCTCATCGGCGAATACGACATCCTCATTCTTTCAGCGAAGGAAAGCGCCGGACTCGAAACCTGGCTGACGGAGAACGGCTACAAAATCCCGACCGGGGCGTCAGCCGTCCTGCACAGCTATCTGAAACAGAACATGAAGTTCTTCGTGGCGAAGGTGAATCTCGGCGAGCAGACCAAGCTGGGACTCACCCATCTGCGACCGCTGCAGATTGCCTTTGAATCGCCGAAGTTCATGCTCCCGATTCGCCTCGGCACCGTCAACGCCGATGGCACGCAGGAACTCTTCATCTACTTCCTGACGAAGCAGGGTCGTGTGGAAACGACGAACTATCGCACGGTCCGCTTGCCGGAGGCGCAGGAGATCCCGCTCTATGTGAAGGATAAGTTCGGTGAGTTCTATCGCGATCTCTTCACGCAACAAGTCAAACGCGAGAGCGAACGCGGCGTATTCATGGAATATGCCTGGGACATGAATTGGTGCGACCCCTGCGCGACGAATCCTTTGTCAGCCGAAGAACTGCGCGGCCTGGGCGTCTTCTGGCAAGACCAAAATGGACGGACGGGCAAAGGCCTGAGCCTGCCGATGGCGCAGAACGTCTTTTTGACAAGGCTACATGTCCGGTACGATGCGGCACACTTTCCGGAAGACCTGACGTTTCAGGAAACGTCGGATCGGTCGAACTTCCAGGCCAGGTACATCCTCCGGCATCCCTGGACCGGGACCGATGAATGTCCGGCCGCGACCGCCTATCGGCAACAGCTCCGTGAACGTTATGAGAAGGAAGCCCAGACCCTCGCCACGCTCACCGGCTGGAACATCGGCGAGATCCGCAAGACGATGAACATCGCCTCATTGCCGGCCGGCGAAGAGAAGAAGTGGTATCAGCGGTTGTGGAACAACTAGCCTAGCACGGGCCTACGAACGACAACGGCGAGGCCTGGGATCACCAAGCCTCGCCGTGTCTTGCTTAACGCCAACCCGGAGGCTGACGCGGTTGCTCTATGAATGGACGGACAGCGTGATGCTCGACCGGCTGAATGACTGATACGCAAGCACCGCCACGCTGAAGCTCGCCGGAGCCTGCGTGGGAGTTGGGTTCGGAGTCTGGCTTGAAGCCTGGTCCGGCGCCGCTGCGGCATCCGGCGTCGTCGCAGCGACCTGTTGCTCCGGCTCGTGCCCATGATGCGGACGCTCCCCGTGGAGCTCTCTGCCCAGGTTCTCGCGCAACTTCTTGAGAAAATCAGGGAGATATTTGCGGACCTTCTCCGGCTCCACTTTCGTTTCGTTGAACGCGTCCAGAACCTGCTGCACCAGCGACTTCGGCTGCGAGGCCTCCGGCGCCGGCGCGACGAGATGGACCGTTGAATCCGCTGCCGATGCCGTGGCATCAGTCGAAGGCTGGGTGGGCGCCGTGGTACCGGTTGACGTTTGCGGGATCGCCGCAGCCGTCGAAGGCGCCGCACCCGGGGTAGTGTCTGTTGCCGGAGAAGTCGTGGCCGCCGGGGTCTGATTCGCCGGCAGCGCCGGCTGCCCGGTCACGTCGGATGCGACCTGAGCCGCCAGGACCGTGACAGACCGTTCGACGCTGACGCTGAGATCCAAACTGGAGAGGGATGACAGGCCGCCGAATTTGTCGGCCAGCTTGGCGGTCTTGGCCAAGGCTTCGTCGTCCTGACCGCTGAAGAACTTGCTGAAGATGCTGCCCACTTTCTTGAATAGCTTTTCGAGATCGGACAATTCTTGAGGGTTAAGATCCCCTTCGACCGTCACGCCAAATTGCTGTTTCAGAGTAGCTTCGATGCTCTTGGCGCTCACATTCACGGTGCCGTTCTCCGTCTGCGCCTGCCCCTGGTAGCTCACGGCCCGATACCGGGCCTCAAAATCGGCGGTCAACGTGATCTTATCGCCTTCGGCCGTCGTCACGCTCAGCTGGCCGGTCAGGTCCGTGGCCGTCGAAATGGCCGATACCTTCGTATCCAGCCGCTGGGCGCCGGCCGTATTGGGCGCCGGGGTTTGGAAAAGATTCGACGGGCTCAATTGAGAAGCGGCAGCGACTGACATAGGGCGCTCCTGGGTCTGGGAGTGAAGTGCATCTGGTCTTGGGCCCCTTATCGGCGGGATACTAGATTATCTTGAGTGGGCCTATGTTATATTTGACCAGATATTCGGGATTGGCCCCGTTCGCTAACCGAAGGAGACGCGCCATGCGTACATTGCCCCCCTCCGTCTTCGCCATCGCCGGCCTAGCCATAGGCCTCGTCATGAGCGGCTGTACGCTGAAGGCTACGTTTGAGCAAATTACGGATACGACCTCCAACGTCACCGGCACCACCTCATCGGCTCACAGCTGGGTGACGGAGGACGGCCTATTGAGACCGGAGCACAAAGCCATCGCCTTCATGACCTTTAACCAGACGAATATCCAGCAGAACGTGGCAGCAGGACAGGGCGAATACCTGGCCTCGCTCGGCACCCTCCTAGGCGTGCCCGCGCATCGGCAGCTTGCCTATGGCACGGCAGTCCAATCGCGCTATGCTCGGGACCTTGGGGAAATCGACCAGACGCCCGCGGCCTGGCTCTCCGTACTGAATGACACGGCCCAGCCGTTTCGATCTGACACGGCCGAACTAATCAGGAATCGCTAATGCCAACTATGACTGCACCGGAATCCATACTGGCCTACCGACGGATCATCCACCCATCGGATTTTTCCGACGATAGCCACACCGCCCTGGTCCATGCCGTGAAGCTCGCCATCGCCCTGCACGGGGAACTTTCGATCATGCATGTCGACCCCGACGTGACTCGCAAAGATTTTGAAGACTTTCCCAAGGTCCGGCCGATTCTCGAACAATGGGGCCTCCTCCCGGCGGGAAGCCAGCGGACTCAGGTCAGCGATTTGGGCATCACGATCAAGAAAACGCGCACGGTGGCCAAGAACCCGACCGAAGGGATTCTGCAATACCTTGGCAAACATCCGGCCGACCTGCTGGTGATGTCGACCAATCAGCATGAAGGGCTCGCCCGCTGGCAGCATCAGAATGTCGCGGAGCCGGTCGCCCGCGAGAGTCACACCGCCACACTCTTCGTCCCGACCCATGTCGAAGGCTTTGTCACCAAAGACTCCGGCCAGCCGAAACTTCGGCGCGTATTGGTCCCGGTCAGTGCCGATTCGAATCCCCAGCTCGCCATCGACACCACCGCCCAGCTGGCGACGGCATTAGGGTGCGACAACCTGACGGTCGTGGTCGTGCATGTCGGCGAGGACGAGACGCTGCAATCGATCAAGTACCCCAGCCAGACCGGCTGGCTCTGGCACACGATGACCTGCCGCGGGAATGTCGTCGATGTGATCCTAGGGATGGGCGCGGACTTCGATGTCGACCTGATCGTCATGACGACGGCCAAGGAGCATTCCATGCTCGAGCTGATGCGTGGCAGCGTGACCGAACGCGTGCTGCGAGGCGCCCGCTCGCCGTTGCTCGCCATTCCAACCTAACCGCATCATTTTATCCGGCAGGAGTCTTGCGCGAAAAGTTCGCCGACTGAGAAGGAAGAACCGGCGCGTCTTTCGCCGTCACAGTGCGGACAGCCACTCCATCGCGTAGCACGATAAAGTTGGACGGCACGGCCGGAACACGCGGACCAGGCAGAATCACCCCGACAAGATTCAACGGATCGGACGCCGACAGTTTGATCTCCTGTCCTGCCGGCGCACTGGCGCCAGACTTCCGCATCCCCCGCAACGCTTCAACCGCCGCCGGCAGCGCGAACTGCTCGCCGACGAAGCCCGTCACAAATCGTCCACCGCGCAGCTCCCCTTGCAGTTCCAATTTTCGATAGACCACAACGAGATCCCGCCACGACTGTACCAACGACTCCCGTACCAGCAGATCGCGAAAGACCACTCCGTATCGGCGCAAGAGTTGGCGCGCGACCTTCTCTGCAGAGCTGACAACCGCTGGCTGATGGCTGACCGCGCTTCGCAGCAACGACCAGCGGCCGGCGGTGTGTCGGGGGCTGCGCGCTCGCGCGCGCCCTTCAGCCCGGCGACGATGCGGATCCATGAGCGCGCGGAGATTGTCGAATCCATCGGCCGTGACCAGACCGGCGGCAACAAGTTCCCAGAGCCCCGCTTCGACTTCCGCCGGCAGATGACTGGTCAGTCTGACGAGATCCGCAAAAAAGCTGGCGCCTCGCTCCTGCAACGCCCGGCGAAGGTCCTGAGCCACTGCACTCAGCTGCCCATAGGGGTCCGGACCGGCCTGCGCCGCACCCTCTGTGAATGCCGCCATCAACCACTCTCCGTCTTCACGCGGGAACAGACTGATCGGTGCGACGCTGGTGGGCACGATACGCCGCGCTTTGTCAGAGTCACCGGAGAAGGCCAGGCGCGGATGCGGCGAAATCCGTCCCCAACTGACTGCCCCGCTCAGACAGAGACGATCCAACAACTCCGGTTCATATTTCGCCAAACGCATGCGCAATAACTGCGGCTCCCAGGCCGAAGCCGCCGCTTCAAACCCGGCCAGCTGGGCGATGATTTGCGTAAGCCCGGCCTCCCCATGCTGGCGAGAGCCCGGCGTCACATGCTGCCACTGGAGCAGAAAGCGCATGAAGTCCGCAGCAGTCACCGACTCGATGTCCTTGCGCAACCGGCCGATCGTCAGCCGATGGATCCGTGCCAGGAGCCGGCGGTGACACCACTCCGGAACAGCGGCACCGGATAGTGCTGAGGACGGTCGGAAACTCCCCCGGAGGACTTGGCCTTGCGATTCCAATTTCAGCATCGCTGCCAGGACACCATCGACAGACAGATGCAGCCGGTTGGCTAGCTGCGGCACCGTCGTGGGCCCGATACTCTCCATCCACCCCTGCACAACACTGAGGAGGACCTCTTCATCGCCATCCGCAAACAACCGTTCAACCCGGCCCCGGTTCTCCGCCGCGACCCAGCCTCGGGCCTCTCGCCCCGTGCCTCTCACCCGCAACTCGACCGCCCGGCCTTCGTCTATCAGCTTCGGCAGATAGGCCGCCCATTGTTCGATTTGCTCAACCGGCATCCACACCAGCGTCAGGAGCGCGTCATGCAATTCATCGGCATCGCGCACGACCGGCCAGGCCTCCTGCTCGACGTCCTCAATCGCCGCCTCGTCCAAGGCACCCACCTGGCCGAGCAATTCAGGCGGCAGCGTCCGCCGCATCTCCACCGCCCTGGCACGGCGCTCTTCCAGCGGCGCATCGTCAAGAAAGGCATAGGGATTGGCGTTGAGGATCTCGTGTGAAAACGGCGACGGGGCAGGACTATCGATCGCCACGCAGCGAATCTTCCCGGACTCGATACGCTGCAACACCGCCGTCAAGCCCTCAAGATCCATCGCTTCCGTGAGGCAGTCACGAAGGGTCTCCTTCACCAGCGGGTGATCGGGAATCTGCCGCGCCGCCCGTTCGCCAGTGAGATTCTCCTGGCACGCGATGGCATCCGGAAACACGGCCGCAAGCAAATCTTCGGCCTTCATTCGTTGAATCTGCGGCGGGACCTTTTTGCCGTTTGAAAATCTGAGCAACGCCAACGCCCGCGACGCATTCCAGCGCCAGCGGGTCGCAAACATCGGCGCAAGCAGCACGGCCTGAATCAAGACCTCCCGCACGGTCTTCGAATGGAGGTAGCCGAACACGGACTCAAGGGGAAAGCTGTGCTTCTCGCCGAGCGAGATCACCAGACCATTGTCCGTGGCCGCTGCCTGCAGCTCAAAATCGAAGGTGACGCAGAACCGTTTCCGCAAAGCCAAACCCCAGGCCCGATTGATGCGCCCGCCAAACGGCGCATGTAAGACCAACTGCATCCCGCCGCTTTCGTCGAAGAACCGTTCGGCGATAATCGTCTCCTGTGTCGGCACGGTCCCCAACATAGCAATTCCCGTGGCCACATAGCCGACCACTTGTTCCGCCCCTCGTTGATCGAGCGCACATTCTTGTTTCAACCAGCTGATGGCGGAAAGCTGATGGCTCAGCGCAGGGCCGGAAGAAGTGAGCCGGGCTGCGACCTCCTGACGAAGCGACGCCACCTCCGCCGAGAGTTCCGCCGTCCGTGACGGAGCCTCGCCGCGCCAGAATGGAATGTTGGGCGGCGCACCCTGCGCGTCTTCGACTCGCACCTTCCCCGCTTCAATGCCTTTGATACGCCAGGAGGTATTGCCCAGCAACATGATGTCGCCGGCGAGACTCTCTACCGCGAAATCCTCGTCGACCGACCCGACCACAGTGCCGTCCGGCTCTGCCACCACCGCGTAGTTCGCCGTGTCAGGGATGGCGCCTCCGGAGGTGATCGCTGCCAATCTCGCGCCGCGCCGCCCTTTGATCCGCCGGTTGATCCGGTCATGAAACAGGTACGCCAGCCCACGCCCCCGCTGCGTGGCAATCCCGTCGGCCAGCATGTGCACGACCTCGTCGAACTCGTTCCGCGAAAGATCCCGATAGGAGTAGGCGCGCCGGCAGAGGGCGAAGAGTTCGTCCTCCGTCCAGGTCTGGCTGGCCGCTGCCGCGACAATCTGTTGGGAGAGAATGTCGAGCGGAGCAGGCGGGATCGTGATCTGATCCAACGTCCCCCGGCGAATCGCGCGCACCAGGGCCGCACACTCCAGCAGTTCATCCCGGGTCATGGCAAAGATGCGGCCTTTGGGAATCGCTTTGATCCAGTGACCCGCGCGGCCGATCCGTTGCAACCCGGTGGCGATGGCTCTCGGCGATCCGATCTGACAGACAAGATCGACCGTACCGACGTCAATACCTAATTCCAGCGACGCGGTCGCAATGACGACGCGGGTCTTGCCGGCCTTCAATCGCTCCTCCGCCGACAGGCGAATCTGCCGCGACAAGCTGCCGTGATGCGCGGCGACGACGTCGGAACCAAGATCATGAAGCCGCTCTTCGAGAGAGTGCGAGACCCGCTCGGCCAACCGGCGCGTATTGACGAACACCAGCGTCGACCGATGCTGCCGCACGAGTTCAGCCACGCGGTCATAGACATCGGACCAGATCGCATTTGTGGCAACCGCACTCAACTCGTCCTTCGGCACCTCAACGGCCAGATCCAATTCGCGGCGATGCCCGACATCGATGATCGTCGGACGCGGCCGAGCTCCGACCAGAAACTCCGCCACCAATTCGATAGGCCGTTGCGTGGCCGACAAGCCGATGCGCTGCGGCTTCATGAGCGTCAACGCTTCGAGCCGTTCCAACGACAACGCCACATGGGCGCCGCGCTTGTTCGGCGCCAATGCGTGAATTTCATCGACGATCACGGTCCGCACCGTCTGCAACATGCGGCGGCTCTTCTCCGCTGTGAGCAGAATGAACAGCGACTCAGGCGTGGTGACAAGAATATGCGGCGGCCGCTTGAGCATCTGCTGCCGGTCCGCCATCGGCGTATCGCCAGTGCGCACGAGCACCCGCAACTCGGGCATTAACAGCCCGGCTTGCAAGGCCAATTGCCCGATCTCGGCCAGCGGCTTCTGAAGATTTTTCTGGATGTCGTTGCTCAGCGCCTTAAGCGGCGAGATGTAGAGAACCTGCGTGTGATCGTCGAGCTCGCACGCAAGCGCTTGCATGAAAAGCGCATTGATACAAGAGAGAAAGGCCGCGAGGGTTTTGCCCGATCCCGTCGGTGCGGCAATCAGCGCGTCTGATCCCGACTGAATTGCCGGCCAGGCCTGTTGCTGCACATCCGTCGGCTGCCCGACCTGCGACTGAAACCACTCAGCAATGAGGGGATGAAACGACGTGAGCGACATCGGCCACATCTTAACATGCACGGAGTGGCCGCTCTACGCAGAGAACTCTTCAATGGCAGCTTGATTTACTCGCTCGCTCAAGCTGGCTAACGTGTTGACCGATATAAGAATCGAGGAACTACCACGCACAAATCCTCGCTAAATGTTTAGTCCATCATCTCTACATGAGGGATCCATGGAGCCAACGGTCGGATACATAACGTCCCCTGCTCAATCTGCTCACAAACGGGCGAATATCCTGTCGGCGATGCTCAGCGTCATCTCCATTGGAGTGATTACCGGCCTGATCTTCACCATGATGATGACGGAGACTTACGACTCCTGTCCTGACGAGTTGATCGGCACATGGAAAACCAACGCCCCTGGCTATGAAGATGGAATGCTTGTGTTTACCAACAAGGCGGTGCTGTTTAGCGCGGGCGGGGAACACCTTGACGGACAGGCAGTTCGGCGTCTGCAAGCGGCTCCGGACGGGCCCCGAACGCTGTACACCATTACTTATGGGGACTCTCGAAGCGAAGAACAAACGCTGTCGTTCTACTATCACACCCGCGACCGGACCATCACGTTCAAAAACCAGGCGAACCTGGTCTGGACCAGGACATCGGTGGAATCATGACCGGCTGGTTTAAGCGGAGACAGTTGTTCGTGCACCCGGTCCAGTATTCGTTTATGGCCATGACGCTGCTGTACTTCTCCTGCTTGATGGTCGTGCTCTACGGAGCCGTCTTTATTCCGATGGTGCAGCCCCTCAATGATCCGTCTCTTTCCTGGCAGGAACGCGCTCGAGTCGCCACGGAGTTCCTGGATTTCAATGCCCGGGTCTGGCCTTGGCTGCTCGTCACCTTCCTTGGGCTCCTGCTTCATTCCCTGTATTTCATGCACCGCATTGCCGGGCCTCTCTATCGATTCAAAATGCTGTTCCGGTCGGTCGGCACCGGCCAGGTCTATCAGCGGGCCACCTTACGCGAACATGACTATCTGCACCCGGAAGCGCGCGACTTCAACTTCATGATGGACAGCCTGGAGCAAAAGATCGAGACCTTGCAGCTGCATTGCGAGATCGTGACCTACGCCTACGACGATGTGGCCGTGCATATCGACCGGCATTCGTCCAATGAACTGGCAGACGCCCTTCAGACACTCGAAGCAAGAATACTCGGGCTCAAGGCCAGCCTCGCTGAATTTAAGCATCTGCCTGCGTCGCCGCCACCGGATCAACAACGCATCGACTTTGCCGATCCCAGCTCGATGGACTCATCAACCTCGATGAAGGCCGCGTAATCGTGCGCCAACTGGATGCACCCACCAGCCGCCCAACCGGGACCAACCCGCCAGGCGGCATTCCGGCTGATCTGCCTCCGCCGCTTTTCTCAACTGAGCCAGACACAAGCCGGGTCCAGACCGACCCTCATACGAACCGAACCAAAGAACGGTCCCAGACCTGGGCCCACCCGCTCCAGATTCGCATCCTCAGCCTGATGATCGTGTACTCGCTGATCATCTTCTTCATGCTGGCCATTCCCGTATTCCGGCCATTGACGCAGGCGGTCGTTAACCCGGCCCTCTCGTGGCAAGAGCGCGCCCGTGTCGCCACCGACTTACTCACACTGCACGATCGCTACTGGCCATGGGCGCTGGGTGCGGGATTCGTCCTCGCCGTCCAATGTGTCCATGCCTTCCGCGCCATGAGCCAGATCACCGAGCCCCTCAACCGGTTGAGACGCGCATTGCCCCACATCAGAGACGGCAACCTGTCCGCCAGAACCACGCTGTATCAGGATGACTATCTGGCCGATGAAACAGCGCTCCTGAATCAAATGACCGCGCAGCTCAAGGCAAGGCTCAGCGCCTGCAAGCAGGCTCAGGCCACCCTAGCCCTCGATTTCGACCAACTCAAACAGCTGGCCATGACAAAGAACGAACCCGATGTGGTCAGGCTCATGACGCAAATGGACCATGACCTGACAGATCTGAAGTCCGCACTTGATTGGTTTAAGACGCACCAGGGATAGACGGCCGGACATGAATATGTGGAGCCCATATCCCCAGGAACAATCCTACTGCCTCGCGAGGCAACGAGCATCGGCTCGTCTCCGACACAGCGGCGGCTTCACGCTGATCGAACTCATGATTGCCGTCGCCATCGTAGGAATTTTGAGTTCCCTGGCCGCACCCAATTACTTGGACTTCATCGAAAGAGCCAGGGTTGCCAGATCCGTTGCCGAGCTTCACATGATTGCAGGGGTGGTGAAGGGATACGCCATGACCTCAGGGCAATATCCCGACACCCTGGCGCAGGCAGGCCAGAACCCCTTGCTGGATCCTTGGGGGAACCCCTATCAGTACTATCGGATTGATTGTGGGACGAATATCATGGTCGGCCATCTCCATGCCCCCGCCCCTCCCTCTGACGGATCTGACGGTTGGAACGTTCCCGTTGACGGGGATCTGCCTCTCCATCGACCACTCGCTTCCTTCGCTATGGATAGGGGGAATTCTCAGGGGTTACTGCGCCTTGTTGGGGCTGGCGGAGGCGGAAACGCTGGAGGAGGCGGAAATGCTGGAGGAGGCGGAAATGCTGGAGGAGGCGGGAACGGAGGCGGCCCACCCTGCGGCGGTGTTGGAGGCGCAAGGAAAGACCGCTTTCTAGTCCCGATCAATTCTGATTTTGATCTCTACAGCATTGGGAAAGACGGCCAATCCGTCGCCCCGCTGACTGCCAAGAAAAGCCACGATGACGTCATTCGAGCCAGCGACGGCGGCTTTTATGGTTTAGCGAAGAATTTCTAGCTCCTGGGAATTATGAACACCACGGTTGCCTTCTCGCTGCTCAAAAATCGTGTTGCGCGCCGCATGTTGGGACTGTTTGTCCTCTGCGCCCTGACCCCCATGTCGATCCTTGG
>JBEBHO010000125.1:0-3652 GCA_040081095.1 Nitrospira sp. | reverse complement strand
GCCCCTCTCCCTCTATCCGGCCGACTCGGTCTTTGTGAACAACTACCTGACGACCCCCGGCGCACCAGCGCCAGAAGTCTGGGGCATGATCGAAGACCTTGGTTTCAAAATCGAAGTCGATTACCAGCAACCGGTGGCAGGATAAGTAACCTTGTAGTCCTTCATCGCTTCGGCTAGCATACCGTCATGCGACCATCAAACGCCGTACGAAAATCTATATCCGCGAGCGAAATTAAGCGGCGAGGACTCTCCTCCATCGACAACGCGTTGAAACGTGGTCCGGTCCATGTCCTGAAGAACAATGAACCAACCTATGTCGTCATGGGCGAAGAACAATACCGTGAACTATCCGAACAATATCGGCGTTCATATGTAAACCGTATTAGCCGATCGTTAAAAGAACTCAAGCAAGGGCGCATCCGTCAAGTCACCGCGCAATCGCTCATCGACAAACTAGGGCTTGAAGACTAATGTACGCGCTGGCTACGACCAGCAATTTTGACCGGCGTGCTGCGAAATTTGCGCGCACTCACCCTGAGCTCAAAAAACAGCTCGCCAAGATTCTCAGAAGTCTCGAAGCCAACCCCTTTCATCCCCATCTTCGACTGCACGCGCTCAAAGGGGAGCTGGACGGGCTCCACGCTGTCAGCCTGACTCATTCGCATCGCATCACGCTTACGTTGCGGGTGACGAAGAAAGAGATCGTCCTGCTCGATATCGGAACACACGACGAGGTATACCGATAACGAAACCGTCACGCTATACTCCGGAGCATGTATCAAAACACTATCGCCAATAAATGAAGCCACGGAGAGTAAGCGTTTCTCTGAGGCCGTCGGCCGCGCACTCCGAAGAGCTGCCAAGGTGGCACGCAAGACAGCCCGAATGCACGGTACGCCGATCTATGTGTGGGGAAACGGCAAAGTCGTGGCCAAGAAGCCGTGAGATTCGTGAGCGGCCGCCTGACGCCCCCCGGCTCACCAGCGCCAGAAGTCTGGGGCATGATCGAAGACCTGGGCTTCAAGATCGAAGTGGATTACCAGCAGCCGGTGGCGGGATGGAGAACTTTTTAGTCTCTGCTTGCGTGCACGCCGCCACTTCAATTATTCAGGGGACGAGCACAAGAGGCCCTCGCTGATTAACGTGCAGTCCAACAAATAACTTTCCACGAAATCTAGCATGCCCAAACCGCACCTCTATGTACTTATCATTCTCCTCTCCATGATCAATGGATGCGGAACCTATGTCTCGCGACAGATTGACTATTACACATATTACTTTGGGCCTCTCCGAACGCCAATATACAGTGGGGTCAAATGGGATGTTGAGAACCAAGGAGAAGCGCATAGCAAACCTGTCTCAAATCTCATATTCATCGATATTCCTCTCAGCTTTGTTGCTGATTGTCTCGTCTTGCCATATACGGTCTACGAAGCTTTTCGCTATAGCGACCTTCCTGAAGCTGCAGTAACTGGAAACATCCGACGGATCGAGATGCTTTTATCGCAAGGAGCGTCTATCGATGAAACAGACTGGCAAGGCCACACAGCGTTAATGGGAGCAGTTATTGGCAAACAGGTAGAGACCGTCAACCTACTCCTGGGAAAAGGAGCATCGGTGAACAAGCGGTCTTTTTTTAATCTGACCGCACTTGGCTATACACGAGGCTCTGGAGAATTCTCCGAACAAACACCAGCAGAAAAAGAAGTCAGACGGGAGCATTTTGAGCTTATTCAGGGTCTACTGATCTAGGCGGGAGGGGAGGAGTAAGGGTTTAAAAAACCAACAATTCGCCCCTTGGATTGGTTCGTTTCTTGTGCACTGCCAACTCCAACAGTTTACTTGTGTTACCACAATCGCCTCAGTGATCCTCTTACTCCTCCCTCAACCCCTCCACCACCGCCTGCTGCGCTGCCCAGCGAGCGGGAAAGTAGCCAGCCACTAATGTCGCCGCTGCTGCCAGACCGACAGCTTGGATGAGCGCGCTGATGGGCACGATCATCTGGATCGTCCAGCCGAAAGATTGTTTATTGATTACCTTGATGAGTAGCAATGACAGCAGTCCGCCACCGACTAATCCCAAGGCAATGCCGACTACGCCGAGATAGGCCGCTTCCCACAAGACCAACAGTCTAATTTGCCCGTCGCTGCTGCCGATGGCGCGCAACGTGGCAAACTCCCTGCGGCGCTCCAGCACCGACGTGACCAGTGTATTCACAATGCCAAGCATCGCGATGATGACCGCAATCGCTTCAAGCACATAGGTGAGCAGGAACGTCCGATCGAAGATATCGAGGATTTCTTTGCGCAGCTCGGCATTGCTGATCACCAGCGGCGGCAGCCTTCCGCTGTCCAATTCACGCAATGTATCCGCCACCCTGCGCCTGACCTCATCCATCTGCGCTCCTGCGCTCAGGTAGAGGGGGAACACGGTCGCCGAGTCGTCCTGCCAGAGTGCTTGGTACAGCCCGCGATCCATGACCAGTTTTCCGCCGTCGGTCGCATAGTCATAAAACACAGCGACGACGGGAAAGGATCTGGCTCCCTGCGGCGTCGTGATGGACATGGACCCGCCTTCCTGCAGGCCGAGGCGATTGGCCAAGACCTCGGACACCACAATGCCGCCACGCTCGACGGCTTGATTCAACAGCTCGGTGGAGTTCCCCTGGCGCACCAGATACTGGCTCCGCTGCGCATGCAGGCGCAGATCTCGCGAAACGATAGCCACGCGCTGACCGTTCACCTCCACCCGCACATCACGATAGGTATCCACCGCCGCCACACCGGGGATTGCAGCCAGCACGTCACGCCAATCGGCAGGCAGACTCTTGGCTCCGCTCCCGCTATTCGCTTCTCGCAGCCAGGTCGAGGGCGCGACGACGATATCGGCAATCACCGTCTCGTTGATCCAAAGTTCGACGGTATGCCGGAAGCTGCGCACCATGATGAGCACGCCGATCATGATCGCCAGCCCCACCATCAAGGCCGAAACGGTGACACCGTTCCGTCCGGGATTTCTCGCCGCATGTTCCACCGCGATCTCGCGCATGACTCCCTGAACCCCGGCAAGATGTTCACTTTGAAGCGTCCGTTTCTTCCAGCCGGTGATACAGAACGGCGCGAGGCAGGACAGCCCGGCCAATAAACAGAACGTCGCGAGATACCCGAGAATCGGCACTCCACCCAGCGGCCCCGCAAAGGCGAGCAGTCCTGCCAGGACCAGCAAGCCTATCCCGCCGATCGCCAAGCCCCCCACGCGCACCTGCCGGCTGCTTTCGTAATCGCCAGGAGCTAACGCTCGCACCGTGGCGGTGCGGCTGGCATCGAGGCTCGGCCCGATAGCACCGACCATGGACACGAGGCAGCCGATCAGAATGCCTTCTGAGGATGCCTGCCAGAGTTCAGCTGAGTCGAACCAGGATGCGGCCCCCTGACTAACCGGCGTATAGAGATCCGAGATGGTCCGGCTGACCAGAGAAACCAATTTCTGCGCCAGCAGGATACCGCCGACGCTCCCGACGATTCCACCCAGCAGCCCGAACAACGCCGCTTCCGCCAGAAAGAGCCCGGCGACGCGGGACTGGGTCATACCGATCGCCCGATAGATGCCGATCTCGCGCCGGCGCTGCGCCACGGCAAACGCCATCGTGTT
>JBEBHO010000198.1:0-3653 GCA_040081095.1 Nitrospira sp. | reverse complement strand
CATCACTTCTTCGGTCGTCGTCACACCCTGAGCCACTTTCATCGCGCCTTCCTGCTTCAACGTGATCATGCCCTTGGCGATGCCCGCCTGTTTGATCACCGATGAATCAGCTTTGGCACCGATGAGCCGGCGTACTTCATCATCGAGCACGAGCAATTCATAGATGCCCGTTCGGCCGCGATACCCGGTTTGCGAACAGTTCGGACAGCCGGCGCCGCGGTAGAACGTAAACGGACCCTTGCCATCCAATCCAAGACGGCCAAGCTCATCGACCGTGGGCTTGTACGGCTTCTTGCAATCGTGGCAGATTTGCCGCAACAAACGTTGCGCGAGGACCGCCATGACCGAGGAGGCCACGAGAAACGGCTCGATCCCCATATCGATCAATCGCGTCGCGGCGCTGGCCGCATCGTTAGTATGCAGCGTGGAGAAGACCAGATGCCCGGTGAGCGACGCGTGAATCGCGATTTCCGCCGTCTCGCGATCGCGGATTTCTCCGATCATGATGACGTCGGGATCCTGCCGCAGGATCGACCGCAGGCCGGCGGCGAAGGTGAGATTGATCTTGGGGTTGACCTGCATCTGCCCGATTCCGAGCAGCTGATATTCGACCGGGTCTTCGACCGTGATGATGTTCTTATCGGGCGCATTGATCTGGCTGAGGGCCGCATAGAGCGTGGTCGTTTTGCCGCTGCCTGTCGGGCCCGTCACGAGGATAATGCCGTGAGCCAGCTGAATAAGCTGCTGGATGGACGAAAGCCGGTCGGTTGAAAATCCCATCTCCGTCAGGTTCAGGAGGCGGTTCTCTTTTTCGAGCAGACGAAGCACCACACGTTCGCCGTGCGAGGTAGGAAGCACGGACACACGCAAGTCGACGTCTTTTCCCGCCGTCCGGATGGCAAACCGGCCGTCCTGCGGCAAACGCTTTTCCGCGATATTCAGCCCCGCCATGATCTTCAGTCGGGCGATGATACTGGACTGCAATCGTTTCGGCGGGGTCAGCACGGGATAGAGCACGCCGTCGATCCGGTACCGGATCACGAGGCCGCGTTCGAATGATTCGAAGTGGATGTCGCTGGCCCGCTGGCGAACCGCCTGAAACAAGACCGAGTTGACCAGGCGAATGATCGGAGCCTCGTCCGTCGCATCGAGCAGATCTTGTGGCTCATCCAACTCATGAGCCAGCTGATCCAGGTTTTCCGCCGCTGCCATGTCCTCCATGACCTGTTCAGCCCCGGCGGGACTGGCCGCCTCGTCATAGACGCGGTTCAAGCAGGCCAAGAGAGCAAGTCCTGTGGTCAGCACCGGCCGGATCGGTTTCCCCAACAAGAGGCGCAGATCATCCAACGCCACAGTCTCAAGAGGATCGGTCGTCGCGACGACGACGGCACCGTCTTCATGGCGCAGAGGCAAAATCCGATAGCGGCGGGCAAAGCTGATGGGCACTCGTTTAATCAGTTCGTGATCGATATGGGAGACTTCCAGATGCGGCAACCACGCCAGCTCAAATTGCTGGGCCAAGGCCTCCAAGAGTTCTTCTTCACGAAGCACACGCAAATGGAGGAGGGCTTCGCCGAGGCGGCCGCCTTTCTCACGCTGATAGGCCAACGCCTCGTCGAGCTTGGCATCCAGGAGATTAAACTTCTCTCCAAGAATCCGCCCGAGAAGCGGCCTGCCAAAAGTAACTTGCTGTTCGGAATCGCTCACAGTGCTCCGTGCCCCATTTCACCATTATAGGGAGTCCGAGTCCTTAGACTAACCGGCTTGAAGATCAATTCCAAGTTTCTTCGTATAACCATAAGTAAAACAAGGATATATCCGGATGTCTCCCTCGTACCCTTCTCCCGGATAAGAAGGAAAGAAATAAGGGGGAGGTAAAGAGTCACGCCGAGATCAAACTCGCGAGCCTACGAAAGAACGATATGTATGGAAAGACGCAACAAGCCCGGAATATGCCAGCAGGAGTGAGGGGAGACTTATCGGAGCTCAAAGGTCATGGTGGTCTTCTGGTTGTTGCGAACCATATCGACTTTCACCGTTCGTTCGTTTTTCAATTGCTGGAACAGGCTGAGCATCGTGGAAGGGTCACGCACATCCACACCGTTGACCCGCTGCAACACATCCCCGTATTGGATGCCGATCTTCTCATAGAAACTGGCAGGCGCGATGTAGTCCATGCGATACCCGTTGGGGGTACCATTGACCATAAAAGGCACGGCACGGGCCTGAGTCAGCAGCTTCGGCAAGTCTGCCATCGCCGCTTCGACCTCCCGACGATCGATCACTTTTTTAATCGGAACCCCGGGCGCCGATGCAGCAGGAACGCCGGCTGTGACAACCGGGGCCGGCGGCTTGTCGGTCGTGGAGAGTTCCAGCAACTCTTCCTGATCGCCGCTCCGAATCACCAGGCCATCCCGGCGAATGGCGCTGACCTCTCCCAAATCCGGGATCTGATCGTGCAACCGGTAGAGCACCTGCCGCTTCGTAGCCAGTTCTTCGACAATCGCAAACACACCGCGTTCACTTCCTAACACGACGCCTAAGAGCCGCAGCTTATTCGCTACGCCCAAGGCCGCCCGTACCGGTGCTTGTGAAGCAGTCCCCGGCACACCGGTCATTCCAAGCGGCGCAGCGGGGAGCAGAAAAAAGCCGCTCGACTGAATTTGATCCACCCATTGCTGCGGCACAAACGCGACCGGAACAGCCGCCTGCGCAGATTGAGGAGCCGGGCCTTTCGCCGGAGGGAGGGCTAGCGCTGCGGCCACAAACGCATTGACGCCATGCGCAATGAGCAGGGCGCCGACAGCAAGATAGGCCCCAATAGTCAGCCGCCGTACGGGTTGATCGCCGAGAATATCCATGCCGGTCTCTGTCGTCCCAATAGAAAGTGTCAGCCCATACTACGCATCCGCCGATCGGCAGGCAATACTTTTGTCGAGTTGCTCAGAGCAAGTCACCCTCTACCTTATGGGAGGAGGAGACAGCGATTTAGCGGCAATCGGTTGTACAGGAAGCGCCATCGGAGACGCCGGCATGAATTTGCCAAATCCTAATCTATTGATACATTTGGTTATGTTCAAACGGGCATCATGGTCTGGGACTTGCTGATTCCAGCCTAGTTCAACAGGAATTGTTAAAGGAGTCGTGCCTGCATGTCTGAGTCAGCCCTTCCGGAAACACATCTCAACGATCTCGCAGCCGAAGCATACGAACGGGGCCTTGCCTTGCGGAAAGCCGGCCTCTTCAAGCAGGCGATCGAGCAATTTGAAAAGGCCACGAGCGATCCGGCTCTCGCCCTGAAAGCCTATGCGCAAATCGGACTCTCGCAAAAATCCTGCGATCGATACGAAGACGCCGTCACGTCCTTTCGCAACGCCCTCAAGTCACCCGGCGCATCGAAAAAAGACATCGTGCAGATTCTCTATGTGCTCGGCCGCACCCTCGAATCGCTCGGCCGCATCGCCGAAGCCCTCGAAGCCTATCGCTGGCTCCGGCGGGAGGACAGCCTGTATCGGGACGTTGGGGAACGTATCGATGCACTGAGCACCGGGCGGAGCCAGGCTGAGCAGCGATCCGCACAAAACAACCCGAAAGCGGGAACCAGTCAGCAGCTCCACGCCTGGCAGAACCTCCTGCGGAACGTAAAGTAATGC
>JBEBHO010000073.1:0-3664 GCA_040081095.1 Nitrospira sp. | reverse complement strand
GGCTTGCCCGCGCAGGAGATTACGCCCTTGCGCTGTTCCGTCCACTTCACCGCCGTGTGATACAGATAGACTTTCGGCTTCGATTCCATACTCCCTCCACAATTCCCGTTATCGGCTATCAACTCTTCGCTACGGCTTGATATAAGCCCAGCCCTGTTCCTGTCGTTCCATCAACCGCACCATCGCCGGCACCGTGTCGCCGACCTCATCGACCAGATCGTCACGCGTGATCTTCATCGCCTTCATCGTGTTGGAGCACGCCGTATAGCGCACCCCGAAATCAGCCTTGAGCTCTGCCAGTTCGGCACCGAGCGTCGTGGTGCTCTTGATCAACAAGCCAAGCCCGGCCCCATGCACGACCAGTTCCAGATGAAGACGCTCGCGACCCAACTCCTGAAACAGATGTCGAATATTATTCAGCACGCCCCGCTGAACTTTCTCCTCGCCGGAATTCAGGTGCATCACGACTCGATGTTGAGCACTCACAACACTCTGCTCACCGCGACCCTCCATGGGCAGGATATGAGCAAGCGCCAGCCCTCCCACCAATGCCGCCATAAAGACACGCCGTTTCCACATCGCGCCCCCGTTGCGCACGAGACTAGACTGCCCCGCCTGCGATCAGTCGAACCAGCTGCGTTACGGCCCAGACAAGAAACACCCCGTAGACCGATCCGAAAAACCAGGGAAAGCTGACCGCGCGATGGGCCCACCATTGGCGATGCTGCCGAAACGCCCAGTTCGGCTGGAACACCGGCGGCTCATTCCGCGGATCCTGAATCGGCTGCCTTGTCTCATGCAGCTGATAGAGACTCGAGATCAACTGCTGCCGATTCCACGCAGGAGATTGTTCGATCCCGCGCAGCCGCCATTCCCACAAGGCATTCTGGCCGGACAACCGCCCCAGCACGATCGCCATCTGGAGGCACATCAGCACCCCAAACGCGCAGAGGAGGACAATCAAGATGGTGAACGACAACCGCAGCATTTCCCGCGACACAATCAGGCCGATCACGGCCACGAAAATGGAATGCGCCGTGAGATAGTCGGACAGCATCGTGTGATAGTCCCGCACCCCGGACGTCCAGAGCATGAGCAGCTGCTCATAGGTGGAATCAAGCTCAGAGTTCTCCGCCGCACTCATCGGAACCTCCCGTCCGCCACATACTGCTGCACCCAATCACCGACCGCATGTGTGAGGCCCACCACACAGAGCGCGATCACAAGGTGCTCGCCGATGACTTTCCATGGCGCGATCCCTTGCGTCTTCGCAATACCGAAGCTGAGTCCCGCCAGCAAGAGCAGGCCCCAGATGACACTCATGATAATTGCCCGATCAAGCGGCGCGACGAAGACAGGAACGACAAACGTCAAGGCGATGACGAACTTGGCCGCAAACGTCGCGACGGTCGCCTCCCAAATCTGTCTGGCCGGACTGTTGTTTTTCGACTCCTCTGACACATGGATGCCGAGCGCGTCGGACATCGCATCGGCGATCGCGATCGTCAGAATCCCGCCGATGACGATGGGCCGTGAATGCGTCCCGGAATTCAATCCGACCATCAACCCCAGTGTGGTAATCACGCCGGACGTCAGCCCGAAACTCAACCCGGTCTTCCATGAGGCCCTCATCGAAGAAGCCTGATCGTTTCACTCATGTCAGCCTCATCGAGGGAACGTGAGGATATAGGCCAGCACATCGCGCATGGCGTCATCCGACAATGTCGATTTCCACGCGTCCATCGCCGTATTCGTCCGGCCTTCATGAATACTCCTGAGCAGTCGCGAATCCGGCTTCATCAGCACCTCGCTCGCCGTCAAATCGGCCACCGGCGGATCGAACTGTGTCGCGCCGTCTCCTCGCCCCTGCTTGCCATGACAGGCCAGGCAATATTTTTCATATACCTGCTTCCCCCGGGGCAGATTCGCCTCGCCCGCCGTAACTGTCTGCGCAACCGTCATCAGCCAGCAGCCGATCACCACAGCGCACAGCATCCGCACGCTCACGCGCATCATGGTCTCCCTTGTCCTTCTGCGTTGACGCACAGACGTTCGCTCACCGGCTGCACTCCGGCTGATGCCGCACACAGGTCTGAAGCCAGGACGCGATGTGATCGAGCAGCTTTGCCGTCGCCCGATTGGCCGCCACCACACCGCCGTAAGCATCGTCACTCGGCGCATCCTCCGTCACTTCGAATGATCTGGTGCTCACGATGCGGGACTCCTTCATATCGACCAGTTGGGTTCGGACCGTGACCCGCACGCGGCTCGGCTGCTGCAGAAACTCCTGCTGCACGGCGAACGCGGATGACTCCAACCGATAGTCGCCGCGAACGGAATTCGGCAAGAGCATCACCGCACGCCACGTTCCGGTCTGACCCAGCGCCTGAACCAGCAAGGGGGCGAACAAGCGCGCGGGACTATCGGCCCATTGATTCACCGCGTAGGACTCCAGCTCATAGGGTCGTTTCAAATAGATCATTCGAGGTGTTTCAAATCCCGGGTGAGACTGCGGCGGGCTGACAAGCAGCACCGGACCGTTCACATCTGAGGGACGAGCCTCACCGGCCCAGCCATCGAGGCTTAGTTGGTAGGTATGCACGGGCGGAGCCTCGCCACGAGGCGAAAGGCAGCCGGCCACCGCCACCAAGAACGGGACAAGAGCCGCCCTCATCATCCAAGATCTCATGAATTGTCTCCTTACTCCCCGGGCCCCCGCGGAGCTACCTTCTTGCCAAACACCAAGGCATTGGGCTCGCGTTCGAGATCGCGAGCCACGCGGGTTAACGTACTCGCCAGCTGTCGGAGTTCCGTCACCATCAATCCAGTTTCCGGCAATGTCTGCCGTGAGAATTGTTCAAGCTCCGGCCTCGTGTCATTGACGACTGCTCCGACGGTTTTGCTGGTCTTGGCCAGTTCATCCGTAAGCGTTCGAAGCGCTTCGGCACTCTTGTTGATGCGCGTGAGCAAGAGCGGCACCTGCTCGTTCAAGGAGGTGGTCACCTTCACCAGATTATTCGCACTCAGCGCGGCGCCGTTCAATCCCTGCTCCACTTGAGCCTTGTGCGCCGCCATCGTCTGGGCCACATCGGAGAGATCCTTGATCGTCCGTTTCAACGCCGAGCGATTCTCCTCATCCAGAATCTCGGCAGCCCCTTTCGCCACCGTATCCAGATCTGTCAGGAGCTTCGTCAGCCCCTTCTCCGACAACAGCCGCGAGATCGCTTCATCCAGCCGAAAAAACAGCGAAGGACCCGTTTTGATGACCGGATACTCCTGCCCCGGCAACGCCTGCAACGGCGGCGCGTCGCGGCTGCCTCCGGTCAAGTTGATCGTCGCCAGCCCCGTGAGCCCCTGGGTTTCCAACACCGCAATGGTGTCGGTTTTGATCGGGGTCCCACGAACGATGTCCAGCGTCAGCAGCACCTCTTCTGGATTGCTTTGGTTCAAGGCGATCGCCTTCACCCTCCCCACGTCCACGCCGCGATACTTGACAGTGGAATCCACACTCAAGCCTGCCACAGACTCCCGCATCGAAGCTTCATACCGATCATAGACCCCGCGGTAGTCCGTCTTCCCCAGCCAGAGCGCGCCGAGAAGCAGCGCCGCCCCGAGCACCAGGACAAACGATCCGACAAGGACATAATTCACCTTTGGTTCCATC
>JBEBHO010000267.1:0-13747 GCA_040081095.1 Nitrospira sp. | reverse complement strand
GCACGGCATCTCCCATTGGAACGCTCCTTCAATACCCGATGTATCAATGAAACACGAATAGAGCTGAACAAGACCGCGCCATGATAACGACAGCCGCCATCACCAGCACTGCGCACTGTACTCTATTCTGAAGGTCTTGTGGCCGATTTGGATCTATGGGTATTAGAGATATGGCTGGAATCCAGCAAAGACCTTCCCGAATGCCTCACGCTGGCCGAGACCGGCCACGGCGAGCGCACACTCCCGCCCCCTGTGTGTCGTAGTCGAAACCAGCGCTGAAATATTGGTTGAGACGGTCCTTGCCAGCAGCAGTGCGACCGAGGCGGACGGTCAGAGAAGGATCGGTTGATGGCGACATCCGCGCCTCATCGCCCAAGCTTCTTTTTGATACCTGTCAGGTCCTCAGGGGTCGCTCGCACTCGTACCGTGAGTCCCTCGGCATCATAGGCTTCGGACAAGATGCGCATCCGGGCGCGGATCTCCGCCACGACCCCTTGAGCCGTAAACGGAATATGTAACTCCTCCTCGATCATATCGCTCTCAAAGTACCGCACAATACGCTCGCGTAACGCCTGCAGATCGTCCTTGCTTCTCGTGGACAGAAAAAAGGCGTCCGGATATTCCGCCTTCAGGGCCGCGAGCTCGTCCGGTCCGAGACGATCTTGTTTATTCAACACCAAGAGGCTGGGAATATCCGTGGCGCCCACTTCGGCTAACACCGTCCGCGTGACGTCGAGTTGGGATCGAAAGGACGGATCTGAGGCATCGACGACAAACAGCAACAATGACGCCGCGGCCGCTTCATCCAGCGTCGACTTGAACGACACCACCAGGTCATGCGGGAGCTTTTTAATGAATCCCACCGTATCGCTCATGAGCACTTTGGGACGCGTGTCAGGATACAGCGGCCGGATCGTGGTATCGAGTGTGGCGAACAGCTTGTCGGCCACCAGCACATCGATGCCCGTCATCGCGCGCATCAGCGAGGATTTGCCGGCATTGGTGTACCCGACGAGCGCGACCGTCAATTCGTGCTCCCGCCTCGCGCGGCGCGTGTGATGCTCGTCCCCGATCGCCGCCAATTCCGCCCTGAGTTCTTTCATGCGATCGCGAATGCGGCGCTTATCGAGCTCCAGGCTCGTCTCTCCGGCCCCTTTGCCGCCGACTCCCCCGCCTTGCCGCTCGCTGCCACCACCGGTTTCACGCAACCGTGGCGCAAGATAATTGAGCCGCGCGATCTCCACCTGGAGCCGGGCCGCCCTGGTCCGCGCGTGCCGACTGAAAATCTCAATGATGACCCCGGTACGATCGAGCACCGGCACGCCGGCGGCTCGTTCAAGATTTTTCAATTGGGACGGCGACAGATCGCAGTCCACAATGACGATCTGCGCCTGCTCGCGAGGGCCGGGGGCGGCCTCGATCGTGTCATCCTCTTCGTCGTCGGCTGGTTCCTCCGTGAGGTCCGAGTCCGCCCCCTCGAACTTCGACGCCGCTTTATGCTTCGGCCGTTCAAACGCCGATTCAATTTTCCCGGAACCACCGGTCCACAGCGCCAATTCGGCAAGCTTTCCCTGCCCCAGAACCGCCGCATATTTATCGGAGCTGCGTTTTTGCGTCACACGGCCAACGACCGTATACCCGAGCGTGTTCACAAGACGGGTGAGC
Source organism: Nitrospira sp. (assembly GCA_040081095.1). Taxonomy (GTDB): domain Bacteria; phylum Nitrospirota; class Nitrospiria; order Nitrospirales; family Nitrospiraceae; genus Nitrospira_D. Next base: position 12,082 of record JBEBHO010000267.1, on the reverse strand, counting down.
TCTTGCAGAGAACTTTCCAGCTCCTCCACGGTCACACGAGGGGTGCGGATTGCCACAAGAACGGCATGAGATTGTGCGGGCTTCGACATTGCTGATTTATCCTTGGCTAAAGCTTCGTGAGGGGTGTGCATCTTAGCAGGCCATTTCGGGTGAAGGCCAGCGTGCGCCGCATCCCGAGGCATGAGCGGCCCACACTCCGCACTTCAGAGAGACACTCAGGACTCAGAACTCAGCACGCAACGCACCGCGTCGCCATCGGCGGCGCGGTGGGGACGAACTGACACGGAAAGAATCAGGAGTGGGTCAACGCCTGCCACTCTGCTGAGAGTCCAAGCTGGTCAGCCATGGCAGAGACCGCTTGCCTATCGGCTGAGCCTGGTTGGCACACGGCGAGGATCTGCCGGGCATCCAGTAGATCCTGGGGGCCACCGGCATACAGTTTGAGCAGAATCAACGACTGCCACGAGACAACTGGCACGGCACAACCAAAGACCGACAGAGTAGTAACCCCGTCGAAGATCATCGTACTCAAGACCGAAGGCAGCACGATCAACTGAATTGGGATCGCCACATCCTCAATCGTCACAGTCAGCTGGAACACACCACGCAGGGGGTCGTCCGCATCACCGGCCTGATACTCGGCGCCAAGATGGTGGGACAAGGGCACAGGATCTCCGACACCGAGCGCAAGAGCAAAGTCCAGATCGTGCGTCGCACGCGGAACACCCCAGGCCGCGACCGCAAAACCTCCGATCAAGGCATAACGGTCCAGAAGATGCTGGGAGTGAGCGTCGTCAAGGCGACGCAGAATCTCGGTTAGCGCTTGGGCGAACACGCGCGTTTTAACTCATGGCAGGTGTCAGACAGTTCCAAGGCGAGCTGCAGTCGTTGAGCAGGAGAAAGCCGGCGCGCACTCTCCACGGTCTGCTGAGACATCTGCGCACTGAGCGCACTCGTCCGGCGTGTGGAAACGAACGGGCCTGACAATTTGGCTGGTTGACCCATGGCGCCATTCTACACACATTGAAACAAGGAGGAAATACAATGGTAGGCCCGATCAAGCCCCTTCCTCCCACATCCTGAAATCCTTGAGTTCTTCCGCAATGCTGTTCAGCACCCAGGCGATTACCGCCGCATCATCCACATAGCCGACGACCGGAATGAAGTCCGGAATCGCATCCAGCGGGCTGATGAGATAGAGCATCGCGGCGACGATCGTCACGAGCTTGTGGACCGAGAGGCCGGTATAGGCCCCGCTCACCGACGCTTTCAGAAGCCGCATCAAGAGTTGAAAGTCCTTTAAGAGCTTCCCACCGCGACCCTGTGCGATTGAGACGGCTGCAGCCAGGAGATACCGAAGCCGCTCTTTATCTCTGAGATACTCCCCCGCCGCCTTCGTGAACCCGCGAAACAGCGTCAACGCCTTCAGGAGCATGGCTGGAGTCATTCTCTTCATTACGTCCTCCCTGAAGTGTGAGCACTGCCCCCGCATGGAATCAAGATTGAGGATAACAGGCTGTCCGCGAAGGATCAATTTGGACCGATGGCAAAGCACAGGAACGAACTATCGGCGGCGGGGTGGGCCAGGGGGAAACCTGGCCATCGTCCAATCCTCAATACATGGGAAGAAAGAACCCACCGTGATGTCAGGATCTCGGCATTCTACGCACCCGTGAAGATGGAAGAAATACAGGAAGACGGCGGCGAAGGGCAATAGGAACACGTCAACGATGGTCACTGGAGAGGGATTCGGCACAGGACAGATCAGAGCGAACAAGCATGGCCGGGGGAGAGAATAGTCCCGTCGCCCAGCGTAGGCAGGGCGAGCACCCACTCCCGACATCTTTGTTTTGCCGATCAGTCGGAATTAGTTGAGGACAGCGATGATTCAGTCTTGCCGATTAAGTAGCCCGTCCCGTTTTTCTTGCTGTGCGGCCTTTCGTGAATAATTAGAAAGGGCGGTGGCTATCATGATTATCCCGGGGTAACTTCGCTCTTCATTTTCGTAATTTGATTCAGCTTTCCTCCGGCTGGGATGATCGACATAGTAGACGCCAACCAGGCTTGATGGCCCAGAGAACTGATGGGCGAACTCTTTCAAATCTTGGCGCTCTTTACTGAGATTTGGCCGAACCCACGGGACAGCCCAACAAAGCCGTATGCCTTGTTCTGCCCGCTCCGGTTTAGGAATCGTCCGCAATTGTTTTTCTGCCTCTCCTAGCCGCTTCTTGATTCGTTGGGCATCCTGCTTTGTATAGCCAGTCACCCATTCCCGTTTGGCCTCAACTAAACAATTAAGATTCTCCACGCTAAAATAGAGATCGCACTGACCAGAAGACAATTCAGCAACTCCGCTCTTATTGCCATGCTCCCGAGAAGTCGAAAATTCTTCTAACGCAATTCCCCCCATTCTCCATACCGCAGCCGCAAGAAAGCCTGTATGACTCCGCTCGTTATACCATTGAGGCAAATCGTCCTCTTCTATCCGACTCAAGTATTTGTTAAGGACTGCACGCCAATGGTCAACAAGGCACATCCAGGCCGCTGACTCCGGCACCCGCTTCCCGGCTGACTTATAAAGGATATGTCCAGGCATTACACTAAGTCCTCAAACTTCTCTCCTCCAAGGTCATTCGCAATCAGCCTGAACTGTTCGAGCGCGGCTTCGAGATCGTCCACGATTTCTTGCGCGATGATGTCGGGATTGGGGAGATTGGCGGAGTCTTCCAAGGAGTCGTCTTTGAGCCAGAAGATATCGAGGCTGGCTTTGTCGCGGGCGATGAGTTCGTCGTAATCATAGGCACGCCACCGGCCGTCTGGTTTCTTATCGGACCACGTGGCCTTGCGAGTGTGGCGACTTGCCGGGTTGTAGCACTTTACGAACTCGTCTAGATCTTCCCGCTTGAGCGGATCGGTCTTGAGGGTGAAGTGTTGGTTAGTACGGAGGTCGTAGATCCAGAGCTTCTTGGTCCAGGCGGTCTCACTCGCGGGCTTCTTGTCGAAGAAAAGCACGTTCGCTTTCACTCCCTGCGCGTAGAAGAGGCCGGTCGGCAGACGCAGGAGTGTATGCACGTCGCACTCGTGGAGTAGTTTCCGTCTGACGGTTTCGCCTGCACCACCTTCGAAGAGGACGTTGTCAGGCACCACGACGGCAGCGCGGCCATTCTGCTTGAGCAACGTTTTGACATGCTGCACGAAGTTGAGCTGCTTGTTGGAGGTCGTCGCCCAAAAGTCATCACGCTCGACGACGTCCCGCTCCTTTGACACCTCGCCCTCTTCACCGACAATCGTCGTGCTGCTCTTCTTCCCGAATGGCGGATTGGTCATGACAATATCGAATCGATCGCCAGGATCACTCGCCAATGAGTCCACTCCAGCCTTAATGGGCAGCTCTTTGTCGCTCCCGATTCCGTGGAGCATTAGGTTCATCGCGCAAAGCCTGGCAGTGCTTTGGACTAACTCCCATCCCTTGAACGTGCCTTGCTTGAGCTGCCGCTTTTCGTCCTTGGTCAGGTTGGGATAGTGCTTCACGATGTAATCGTGCGCGGCGAGGAAGAACCCACCGGTCCCGCAGGCCGGGTCGCAGATGGTGTCGGCTGGCTTCGGAGCAATAGCCTCGACCATCGCTTGGATCAGCGGGCGCGGAGTGAAATACTGGCCGGCGCCGGACTTGGTATCCTGCGCGTTTTTCTCCAGCAAGCCTTCGTAGGCATCCCCTTTCACGTCGGCGCTCATCGTAGACCAGTCTTCCTTGTCGATGAGATCCACAATCAGGCGGCGTAGCTTGACCGGGTCCTGGAACTTATTCTGGGCCTTGGTGAAGATCAGGCCGAGCATGCCCTTTTCTTTACCGAGGGCATCAAGGAGATGCCGGTAATGATCGAACAGATCGTCGCCGTCCACCTTCAGCAGGCTCGGCCAATTATATTTCGCAGGAATCTGGCTTGGTTGGTTATAGGGCGGCTTCGTCCGCTCGTCCGCCATCTTGAGAAAGAGCAAATACGTCAACTGCTCGACGTAGTCGCCATAGCTCATCCCGTCATCGCGGAGGACGTTGCAGTAATTCCAGAGTTTTTGAACGATAGCTGAAGGACTCATTTTGTGATGGTCTCAATCCTGGGCATGGCGTATAATTTGAACGTTAGAAGGCCATTTGCAATGAACAAAAAACCTCTCATTGAAACGAATCCTCATTTGAAGGCCCCGGCCCAATACCGGAAAGCCCTCATTGCCAACGTCGCCAGTTCGACTGCAATAGAAACCGGCGCATCGGTCGAATCCATTGCCCGCATCCTGGCGGAGTCGGGAAAGCCATTGTCGGTTAAGAAGACGCGCGGCTCTGCTCGATAATCTCTTCTAGCAATCTCTCCATCGGCACATAGCGTTTATCGAGGCCTGCTTGAATCGCGGCAATGTACGCGCTCTTGCTGTCCCCCGCAATCAGGCTGAAATTCAGAAGTGGCAGTCCCGCCTGGAGCGCCATCAGGGTAGACAGCCCTCGGGCAAGGCGTCCATTCCCATCACGAAACGGATGAATCAGTACTAGCTCAACATGCGTTTCTGCCAGTGCGCGGACAACTTCTCCACGGCCTGCGAATGAACAGGGAGTACCGCGTCTCAACGCATTCCGCTCAAACTGGTCCATCAAGGCAGGCACCTGGGCGGCGGCCGCGAAAGGAAAGCCGTCTTTGCTGACGTTCACCTGCCGATAGTGACCAGCCCATTCATAGAGATCGCCGAGCCAGATGCGATGACAGTCACGGAGGTCCGTGGCCGTAAACCGATGGGGCTCATCATACGTCCTCACCAATACGTCCATCGCCCGCTCAAGCGCCCGCGCCTCTGCAACGTCCATGTCCTGCTTTGAAGTAATACCCAACCGGTTCTTGAGCACCTGCCTATTCGAACCCGGCTCGAACTGCGCTTCAGGCAACCCGGACACATCGTAGCGATCATCTGGAGTCACGAATGCCTCATTGTGGGATAGACGCCATAGCTCATCCCGTCGTCGCGGAGGACATTGCAATAGTTCCAGAGTTTTTGAACGATGGCTGAGGTACTCATCTCGGAGAAAGAATCTCTGCTATTGAGTTAAGATCCTCGGCAATTTTGTCATATAGCGCATCAATGGCATATCCCCAACCCGTAGCCGTAGCAGCAACATCGATTCCGAACTTTCCTACCAAAGAAGCCATCTTCTTATCCTGTTCGGCAGACGGAGCATGTGAGGCAGAGCCTCGAAGGGCCTGGAGCGCAAAAACGCGATCAAAAGCAGCTATTCGAAATTCCGGGTTCCAAGCCGAAACAACGGAATGTGCATCCGAAGGGAACGCGTGTCCTTGCTCTCTAGTTACAATGCTCAGTTGGCAGACTGATGCCAAGAGTTTTATAGAACCAAAAGCAATAATCTTGTCTTTCTCCAAGCCCAATTGGATAGCTAGGCTGCGAACTGGGGCCGGTTTGAGATTCTCTAACACCTTCGAAAGTGCAGTAGCCCGTCCCAGGAACTCACTATGTGAAGCTGATAGACTGACCACCATGGTAAGCGGCTTTACAACCGATGGGGTCCACCAACCAGAATGCTTTACCTTTTCGGTAACGAACGATCCAATCTCCTCTTGAGTGAAGCCTGCTCCCAGATGGTCAGACAGATGCTCCAGCGATTTTGTAACGCGTAAGTAAGCAAAGATGACGTCCTTAGCCCTCACCGAAATGTTTCGATCTCCGTTAAGCTTACAGTCCTGTTCGGCTACTTCTCTTGGAACAGCATACTTGTGCCAATGGGTAATGACATGGGGAGGACAGCCCTCATAAAGCTTTTTCAATTCAATGCGAATGTGGCTACGACCAATTCGATACGAATAACTGGTAGCCCACCAGCCGTTGTAGCTTACTCCCCCTGACTCCGGTTGCACGTCAAATTCTGGACGAGACTCATATTCGCGTAGCACTTCATCCGTGACATACCCATATACCCATGTTTGTGATGCTCTGGGTAGGGTCATCGGCGAGGTATCCCCAGGCCAAACCAACTCAGGATCTTTCGCATTTGAGATAGGACGACTCTTGGGTCGGAGCATTAACCGGCAACCCCATACGCGGGCGAACTGCGGCGCAGCAGAATAGTAACTCCCCTTCAACACCGCCATGCCAAGGAGCCTGCCTGGTAATTCCAATTGTTTTCCTTCTTCCCCATGAAGGATTTTGTCAAACGTGTCGTCGGCGGAGGAGAAGCGCTCTTCGTAATAAACCGCCACCGCTCCACAGCTCTTCAAGCTACAATAGTCCTCTAAATAATCCCGTCGCATGGTGATCTGGGGAAGCTTGTCCCCCCTCCTCCCATAATCGACATGGGACCTGACCCGAAGTACGTCATAAACTGGGGCTTGTGGGTCGTCCCAACAAACAGTACCATCACTAATATTGCGCGGGATCAGACCATAGGCCATTAGCATCACGTTGTCGGGCAGGAGCACTTCCTGGTTATGATGCTTCCAGCCGTTAATGATAGTCTGGAATTTCTCATCTCGGCCTTTCCGTCCATTCACCCAAAAGCGTGTATCGTATACTCGCCCTTGATCAACACAGGGATGTGGCCCCCATGATTCCACCTCCCATCCAATACCCCCTGGAGCGCTCAGTATTTCATCTAGTTCGTCGAGCGGCACTAGCGCTGTGCAGACCGACTTGATGCCTTTATTACCGTTTAATAATGCATCGTTGACCTCGGCGATCACTACATGATCCGAAACACCATCGTCGTATGGCTCAGCCAGGTGGGCGAGAGATTTTGGCCAATATGTCGAATGATCAGTCATTGATCTCTCGTTGTGATGCGTCCTGGCTAGGCATTTCAAAGTGGGGTGATGACGACTCGAAGAGCTGGTTAATCAAGTCCGCACAGATGGCCAGAGTGGTCAATCCGCCTAGGTGAGAAATCTTGTTCCCATGAGCTAGCGTATTCCGAAGATAAGGAAAGGCATCCAAGAGAATCTTGCAGTACTCTTGAACATCTTCACTTTCAGAACTTTGAGTAGCCACTCGCTCCCCATCAGATGACTCGCCCTTTATGCGGTAGTAGCGAAATCCTCCGTCGCTAATCCACCGCTTAGAGATTGCTAACTCAAGACCGTTCTTTAACATCAACTTGAGATTATCGCTCTTGAGTCGAATAGCATATTCCACGGATGAGAATCCGTGCATCTCTGCCACGGGCATGAAATCAGAGACAAACCAGGAATACACAAAGAGATTTCTCGCGACGTCGAAATGTTCCCTTACAGACTCCGGGGCCGCTGAGGAAATCTGAATGGTCTCAATTGAAGAGTAGTGATCACGAAACGTCTTTTCTCGAACGGCACCGGTCTCTCGATTGCGAAGCACAAAGCCACGCCATATGGAGTCAGGCTCTAGGATTTGGCCAAACGACTTTAGCATGTCGGAAATCTTTGATCAGCGTCTCGTACGCCCGTCTTTGCCATACCTTGCTTGCCTTTCAGCCGCTAACGAGAACGCCGGTACATCGTCAGGGCTACTCCATCTGCCTTCACGCATTGGCCGGCCAGAAAAAGCTTGACTGAGTATCGACTGCCGCAGACGCTCGGCGCGGGTGAGATTAGCTTCGACAGTGGCTTCGAGCTCGTCGATGACGGAGAGGCGACGCTCGACTTCGGCGACGATCTGCTCCTGCTCCTGAAGAGGAGGCAGGGGAACTGTTATCCAGATCATTCGGGTCAAACCAAGATCCTGGTTCCCTACTCCATGAGTATATTTTTGAGATTGACGGTAGCAGTGTGGCGAATTTAATGCATATTGCAGATAGAAACGCTTAATGGAGTCGACTAATTTCATAACGGCGACATGAACCCAGACGCAGAATTCTCTTCTTTCAGTATTAACTCTTGCGATTCCCGTCGTGCCGCCCTTTGTGTACAGAAGATCACCGTACTCAGGCTTGCACCGCTCTGAGAGCTCTCTATGAAGCTCTGGGGATATGAACTTCGCAGTTGAGAAGTCGATACCTTCAGGTCGAATATTTCCTCCCGATATAAATGGGATGCCTATCTCGGAATATTTCGGACTGTAGTGTGGGCCATCCTTGACAGACCAGGATAGCTCCCCGAGGTTGGTCCAAACCCAACTTTTAGGAATCTCATATATTTCACCAGGCTTGGGTCGCTCGGCCTCCTTGTACCGTTTCTTCCAGCTTTCGTGCTTTCTCGATGCATCTCGCGCTTTCATTTTGGAAAGCTCGTTCTTTTCCCAATGTGCACGTCGTTCGGCGAGGATGCGTTCAAGGAGTTTGCTGGCTGGTTCGACGTTCGGATGCTGCTTGCGCCAGGCTTCGGTGAGCTTCCCTTCGACGGCAGCTTTGAGGACGGCGGCTTTGTAGCGTTTGAGGTTGGCCTTGACGCGCTTGAGGTTGGCAACGGCTTCATCGAGACGGGAGAACTGCTTTTCGATCTCCGCGACGATGCTTTCCTGTTCAGCCAAAGGCGCTATCGGCACAGGAGAATCCTTGATTCGCCTAAGCACGATGCGCTTGATAGCTGTCCCCGTCATCTGGCCTGTGAGCATTTGATAGCCAATCGGACTCAACAAGAAATAGCGCAGAAACTGGCTGGACAGGAGTTCGGGATTGGGCCGGAGAAGGCAGACGCTTGAAAGCAGGCTAATTTCTTCGTCGAGCGTGTTTACAGCAGCGTCACCTGTGTTCACTCCATCTTTGACAAGTAATACATCGCCCTTCTTGGGATCACACCTTTTATAGATTACCCGGTGCTCGTCCTCCGCCAAGTAGGAAACGTTGCTGAGGTCAAGACCTGAGGGCCTGACATTCTTTGCCGTTATGTATCGATAGGCTCCGTGAGCTAGCTGATTCTGCGGAGAAAAATGTGTACCATCTTGGACCTTAAGGCACGCAAGCCCGATTGTTGACCAACTCCAAGATGGCGGAATCCTGTGCGAGATTTGAAACCCTGACATAGCGCTCACGCTGCTAACGCCCCATTCAGTTCTTCAATGAGCCTACTCAGCTCATTACCAAAAACCTGATGCACCTTCCCGAGCCCACCTTCTTGCGCAAACGGTGCATACTCAAAATCGTCCGGCTCAACTACGAGGTTTGCGGCTACGTGATCGCGGATCATCTCCAGCCAACGGCGCTGTTCATCGGTGAACTTCTTTCCCCTGCTCTCTTGCTCCCCTAGCCACGCTGTGAAGTTGGCGCTGACCTTTTCAGGAAACGGCACCAACTCATTGTCCTGATGAATGGCGAAGCGGACGAGGGAGACGAGGTCGGTGAGGATACGTTTGCCGCTCGCGCCTTTGACCTTCGACTTCTCCAATGCCGCATAAGCCTGCCAGAGCTGCGATTCGTTCCAGAGGTACGGCGGCTTTTCGATGGCGTGGGCCAGATCCTTGATATCCTCGAACTTCAGTCGCTGCTTGTACGGCTTGCTGTAGAGAACTTGTAGAGCTGTAATCTCGTCTTTATGCTTCTTGATGAACTCTTCGAACGACTGCACGATGGTACGAGCGCGCGCGAGGGCGTCGGCGCTGAAACCTGCTTCAATGACTTGGTCCTGGCTCACATGATCGATCGTGAGTTCGTTCTTCTTTTTGATCTCGACCAGGAGTTCGCGCAGCTTCGGATCGTGGAATGATTTAGCGGCTTCGCCAATCAATATAGCTGCGGCTTGCTGTATTTGTTGTTCACTCGGCTTGTCGGTGCCGAACTGCTGTCTTGCGCGATCTTCTTGCCGATCCGGATTCACCGCCTCGACTAAGCGACGGCTGAGATCTTTGAGCGTGAGGCCCCCGCTGGCTTTGCTGATAGCTTGCTCGTCTTGCTTCGTGATGCGGTGCTCCATCCGCGCCAGCCGCCCGGCGATGCTGGTGAGCACATCTTCTTCCGTGTTGCCGAGTGCCACGGCCTGGAGCAGCTTCTCAAAGGCGACGCTGGGCTTTTTCTCCATCGGCCGCGCGTCGGTTTTGTCTTGTTCACAGACGCCGACAGTATCGACAATGACGAAGTGGTCTTTGGCCGTCGCGTCTGGCGTGACGGCCTTGAGATCATCCGCCTTGATGATGCGGACACCCCGGCCCTTCATCTGCTCAAAGAAGGTGCGGGATTTGACCGCGCGCATGAAGACGACGATCTCGACCGGCTTGATGTCGGTGCCGGTGGCGATCATGTCCACCGTGACGGCGATGCGCGGATGGTAGCTGTTGCGAAAGGACTTGATGAGGTCCTTGGGACTCACCCCGGTGGTGCGATAGGTGATCTTCTGAGCGAATTCGTTGCCCTTGCCGAATTCCTCGCGGAGGATTTCGACGATGTTCTCCGCATGGGCGTCGTCTTTGGCAAAGACAAGCGTCTTGGGCACCTCGGTGCGGCCGGGGAAGATCTCGGTGAAGAGTTTGTCCCTAAAGGCTTTGACGATAGTACGGATCTGATCCGGGGCCACCACGTCGCGGTCAAGCTGGTCGGGATCGTAGGCGAAGGCGTCATCCAGCCGCTCCCAGCGTTTCGCGCGCGTTTCCCGGTTCATCACCTGCACGCTGTACCCGGCATCGACTGTCGATCCTGCCTGCGTGATGGCGGTGCGGATGCGGTACACGTCGTAGTTGACGTTCACGCCGTCGGCCACGGCCTGCTCGTGGTTGTATTCCATGACGAGGTTCTGATTGAAAAAGCCGAAGGTCTGCTTGTTGGGCGTGGCGGTGAGGCCGATGAGATGGGCATCGAAGTATTCCAGCACCTGCGCCCAGAGGTTATAGATGGACCGGTGGCATTCGTCGGTCACGATGATGTCGAAGGTTTCAATCGGAATGGACGGGTTGTACTCCAGCGGCTCTGGTTTCTTGAAAAGCCGTTCGAGGCCGGAGACGGAGGCTTCTTCGTCCTCCTCCGACAGTTCCCGCCCCTTGAGCATGGAATACATGCGCTGGATGGTGCTGATGCAGACGCGCGCCGACGTATCGAGGGTGTTACCTGCTAAACGCTGGACGATGAACTCTTCACTGAACTTGAAGTTGTTGTAGGGCGAGACGTATTGCTGAAACTCTTTCAAGGTCTGGTCGCCCAGGTTGCCGCGATCAACGAGAAAGAGGACGCGCTTCGCCCCACCGAACTTGATGAGGCGATAGATGAAGTTGATAGCCGTGAAGGTCTTGCCGCTGCCGGTGGCCATCTGAATGAGCGCGCGGGGGCGGTCTTGCGCCATCGACTTCTCTAAGTTGGTAATCGCGGTGATTTGCGCGGGCCAGAGGCCTGTGGTGCTCAGTGGCGGCAGCGTCTTCAAGCGACCTCGGAGCGTGGTGGCTGCTTCTGCGGCTAGAGACGCGCCGTGCAGATCTTTTGGCACCTCGTCATGGTGCGGGATGAACGAAGCGAGGGTCTCTGGCCGATGGAAGCTAAACACCATGCGACTGCGAGGATGGGGATCGAGACCGTTCGTGAATCGGGTTTCCACGCCGGTGCTCTGATACAGAAATGGCAAGGGGCGAATGTGGGCGGGTAAGTCTGACGGGAGGCCCTTGCTGTATTTCTCAGCCTGGACTTCCACGCCGATGAGTGTCACGCCTTCTTTCTTCGCTTCGATGATGCCCGCGGCTTTCCCATCCACATAGAGGAGATAATCCGCGAAGCCGTGCCCGCTCACGAGGGGGAAATTTCTAAGGACCACACCACGCCCGGCATGCACATTGGCGCTTTTATAGTCCTGAACCTTCCAGCCCGCCTGCTCCAAGGCTTGGTCAATCTGTTCGCGAGCCTTATCTTCTGGCGTAGGCATGGGCCGCAGAATACCCGTTTCCCCGCCAGAATACATCCCAGCTTTTAGGGAACAGGCCAGAAGAATGCTGAGTCTTGCGTGCTGAGGGCGGAGTTTGGGCAGGAGGCACTAGGCGAGGGCGCTGGCCTCAGGAGCATCCAGGTTCTTTACCCAGTAGGACTACGAGGCCTAGGAAGTGCAGAGGACGGAGTTGGGGATAGCAAGAGCCCATGGTTGAGAGCAATCGAACAGGACTAGCGACTAACTGCTTTGACCTCGTAGGAGGGAATGGGTGTTCCAGTTAC
>JBEBHO010000328.1:0-3673 GCA_040081095.1 Nitrospira sp. | reverse complement strand
CCGCCGGCTGACGCGGTCCATGCGGAAATCTGGTTCCACATGGCTGGGCCGAAGATGGACATGCCGCTCAGGCCGAACCAACAGACCGAGCCGATCAAGACCCAGGAGCCGGCGCGGCCCCACCACTCTCTGTCGCCGTCGCCGGTGGAACGGCTTGCGATGCCGATGAACAGCGTGGCGGCAAGCAGAAAGAGCGAGAGAAAGGCGGGGATGGCCGCCACGCTGTACCAGTCCAGATAAGCACTGCCCGTATAGGCATCGAGTCTTCTCAGGGTCTCCCACAGCAGTCCGCCCCCGAGCAATCCACTGAAGGCGATCGAGAGGAACTCCCACAGGCGCCACCAGTCTCCCCATGGTCGTTTCAAGGTCAGTGCGGCGATGAGCCAGGCCGTCGCATGCATGGCCGCCGCCCCGCAGGCCAGCGTGAGGAGGCTGGATCCGCCGATCAGGTCCAGATCGACGAGGGAATGCCCCTGTTCTCGATACCATTTCCAGGCAATGGTCAGGAGGATGGCTGCCATTAGCAGCGGAGCCAGGCACAGGCATAAGAACGTTCGCTGGGTTTCGATGCTGCGCCAGCGTTTGTCCCGGCGCAGCTTTGCCAGGCTCGGACGACAGAGATGCAGATAGGTCAGGTTGACCAGCAGGGCGATGGAACTGATGAGCACCATGGCGGCCATTGCGGCGGATGATCCGGGTGGAACCAACAGGGCGCGGTAGACAAGCGGAACTGCGATGAGCGCCAGCAGGAATGGCACCAGCACCAGCCAATTGAGGAGCAGATTGCGCAGATAGGTTCCCACGAGCGTCCATGAGTCGGCGGACATGAGTCCCAAGCGAGGACTGAGGTAGTTGCTATAGGTGCGGAGCCAGCTGACCGGTTCCGGTTCGTGTCGTGGTTTATTCGGGGGAGCCGCTTGTCCCAGTTGTGCGCAGACACCGTCGAGTCCTTCAGGGTGATGGCGAATCCAGGCCGTGAGCCAGCTGCCGATGTAGCCGCCTCCTGAGACGGTGGAGAGATAATCGAATCGCTGCAGCAGATTGACCCGTGCCAGGCCCTGGAGCACGCCGAGTCCAAACGTCGCGCTCCGAATCCCTCCGCCGGAAATGCACAGGGCAGACCTGGTGGGGGTGAGCTCATGAATGGACGCCTGGACGTGCTTTAGATGTTCCGCCGGCGACAGGTGATCGGGAAACGCAATGTGGGTGTCGTGGAGTTCTTTGGCTTCTTCCGCGAGGACCTGTGCCAGCGGGATCGGGCCGTCTGGGGTATCGGAATCGAGCATGGTCATAGGCTGTCGGGCGATCCTCTCCGCTCTCGCGTGCGGCTAATGCGTGGGGGCTGCCTGTAAGAACCGGACGATCCGGTCCTGCTGTTTCAGCACGACTTTCTTCGCGGCGGCGAACAATAGCGGCGCGTGGCAATCCTCGTCGATCTTGAACAGCGTCGGAATTTGCCGGATCACCCGCTTCACATCCGCCGGGGTGAGCCCGGATGGGCAACCGGCCGGGATCGGATCGTCTTTCGTCCAGTCGGCCTCGGTATGACGCAGGATGATGATTTTCAGCTGATTGTAATCAGGCAGCAGCACGCCTTCGGTTCGGAGGCTGTGCCACAGCATGGCCTGATAGGCATTGGCCCGCTCTTCCATGATCCCGATAATCCGCGAGGGGTCGTCGACAAACACTTCAAACCCCTTCTCGTTGTCGCTCAAATCGGCAGCGCCTTCGTCGAAGGGATAGGAGGTATCGATGACGAGGATCAGGCCGCGCGTGGCCTTCGGATCAGCCGGATTCAATTTATTCAGGAACAGCGTGGTCAGAGACTCGGTTCCGAGATTGTCGAAGAGTCCGCCGTCACCGACGTGGGTGTAGAAGGTCGATCCGGCGGTCTGGTACGTGACCGGTCCGACGACCGGTGGGAATGACGCGGAGGTAGCCACGGCCAGCGAGACGGGGAGCGTGCGATGGTCCCCGCCGATATGTTCTATCGTCAAGGGGAGGAACTGGTTTTTCGCTCGTTCCAGGCTGCGGTCGAAACTGGCTTTTCCTTCGGGCGTGAACTGGAGCCCCCTGGCGACCAGTCTGGCGCGTAATTCACCGGTGAAGTCGTAGGCAAAGGCTGCCGGAGGCAGCGTCGTCAGGACCAATCGCCGGCCCGAGTTGTAGATGGTGCCGTTCAGCATGACTTGCGGAGCATCGCCGTGTTGAGCGCGCACATATAAATCGGAAAAGTTTACATCATGAAAAAAATGCGCGTCCCAGACATCGGCGAACGAATACGCGAATTTGGTCGGGTTCGCCACCCGGAAGTTCAGCACCTGGCGCCCCAGCGCTCGAATCTGAAAGTTCTTCTGCATATCGTCTTTGAAACGGGCGAAGAACTGCTGATAGGCCGGGGAGAGTTGCTGGCCGGCGAATATCGCTTCGGTCTTGGCCGGTTTCTTCACGGCGTAGTAGGCCGTCGCCAGGCTTCCACCCGAGACGCTCGACATGTGCGTGACCGCTTCCAGGACACTCCGTTCCTGTCCGCCTTCCATGAATCGGACATTGGCCAGGGCCTCAAGCGCGCCGGCGGCAAAGGTCGCGGCACGGCTGCCCCCGCCCGACACGGCGAGTCCGACGAGGGTGTCGCGATCGGGGAGCGGCGCAAAGACGGGGGTCTGCCGGTCTGCGTGGGCTGGCAAGGTGTGAATCTTCGCAAAACAGCCGGTCAGCGTCAGAAGGCATCCCAGGCTCAGGGTGAGGGAAAGCGTGCGTGTCATACAGTCCTCGTCAGTGTGACCTCTGTGCAGAGATCGTGCGATTAGGGATGCGGTGTGATCTGAAAATAGCAGAAGCCTTCGTGCTCGACGAGTTTCTTTGCAAAAACTCCCGCGGCCGTTTCGAGTGTCGCGGCAACGGTCTCATTGTTCGTGCCGAACAGGCTTCCGCCGCGCACGGCTTTTCCGACCAGGGAGGTCACGACGGCTTCGGTTCGGAGGGCATCGCGCGTCACCGTGGCCAGCGCGTCCAGCGAGATGGGCGCATGCGCTGCATCGAACGCCGGATAGGGTGTGGCCGGAGTGGCCGCACGCAAGGCGGTCGCCTGTTGCACGGCGGGAACACGGAATGCGGCATCGAAAAAGGCTTCGAGGAACACGCGCGTCAGATCGGCGCTCACGCGCCGGGAATCGATGGGCGTGGCCGACCATTCGACGGTGTGGCTGGCGTCCACCTGAACCGAGGCAGAGAGGCCGGGAAACCGAAAGGTGCTCCCGTTCCGGTCCACGAAGCCGCGCGAAGTGACCTGGGCCACTCCACGGAAGGTGCCGGTGGCGGCATCGGGGGCGGCGGAAAACGTCACATCGCCGAAATAGGCCCTATTGTAGGCGAGGAGTAATCGGGCAAAGAGCGATGAATCCTTGCCCAATGCCTCTTCATCGAAGTCGAGATGCACATGCCAATGATGAATGGCGTCGGTGACTTGGCGAAGTTTGCCCAGATCCAAGCGGCGTTGTGCAGGATCGGCGAACTCATCCACCATATCAGTCAGAGCCCTCAAGGAGGCCCTGTTGTCTCTGCCTCGATCGTAAATCCGTTCAACCAGCGCGTGCACGGGGGCTCGGAGTCTTCCGTCTCCCATCATGGGTGAGGGCACCGGTCCGGCTTGAGTCGTACCGGCCGCGATGGT